>CAYTLJ010000068.1:5541-14051 GCA_964438555.1 uncultured Algimonas sp. | reverse complement strand
TGAAGAATGCTCAGAAATTTGAGAATAATGACGGAGAAGACATAGAGTTTTAACGTCTGGTTAATACCGTTTGTTACAAAATAGGACTATGAAAAAACGCGTAAGAACATTTTTGCTTAGCTTGGCGATAGCCATGCCTGTTTCAGCCTTTGCCAATACGCCAAAGCTTGGGAGCACCCATAGTGATTGGTCTGTCTATACGCGCGGCTCAGGATCTGAGACGGTTTGCTACGCTCTGACCAAGGCCAAGACAAAATCACCGAGAAATGTTGATCATGGCGAGGTTTATTTTCTTATTTCAAATTGGAAAAATGGCAGCGCCAAAGAACAGCCAAGCTTTTTGGCTGGCTATGGGTTAAAATCGAGCCGTGCCCCAAAAGCGCGGGTTGGATCAACAACTTTGACAATGTATGCTGCCGATAAAGATGCCTTTATTGAATCAAGCACAGACGAGCGAAAACTGGTTGCCAAAATGAGAGCGGGGGCAACAATGACGGTTTCTGCCGTGTCGCAACGCGGAACAAATACAAGTTACGAATTTTCGCTTAAGGGCGTTACCGCAGCGCTCCGAGACGCCAAAGCTGCTTGCGCTTAAGAGACAAGTGCGGCTAAAGCCCCGCCATGACAATTGAAATCGGAATTTTAGGCGCGGATGGACGCATGGGTGTGGCGCTCACCAAAGCCCTGACACATTATAAGAGCGCGCGCCTAAGCGTAGCGCTTACCCATCCAAGCTCAGAGACCTTAGGCCAAGATATTGGGACCGTTTCAGGCCTTAGTGAAACAGGCGTGATTTTGTCTGACAATATGGAAACGGGGTTAGAACAATGTGATGTCTTGATAGATTTTTCGGCCCCGCAAGCCGCGATCGATGCCGCGCAGCTTATGCCCCAACGTCGTTGCCAACATATGGTGTCGGGAACCACTGGGTTTTCGCCAGACCAAAACCAGCGTTTCGACGAAACGGCCAAGACCATTTCACTTTTGAGATCTGGGAATTTTTCACCTGGCCTAAATGCTTTATCCGCCTTGGTAGAATTAGCGTCTGAAAAACTCAGCGCAGGGTGGGATATCGAAATTTTAGAAATGCATCACCGTCACAAAGTTGACGCTCCATCTGGGACAGCTTTGTTATTGGGTGAAGCGGCAGCAAAGGGCCGGGGTCAGGACCTTAAGGACGCTGCTGTTTTAAGCCGCGAAGGGCAGACAGGCGCTCGAGACGAAAAAGACATTGGCTTTGCAACATTACGCGGCGGCGGCGTCATCGGCCAACATGAAGTCCGTCTGGCCTCAGAGCTTGAAATGATCACCCTAAGTCATGATGCATTTGATCGATCTGTTTTTGCGCGCGGCGCGATAGACGCCGCCCTTTGGTTGGCGAAACAGCCCAAGGGCCTCTATAATATGAAACATGTTTTAGGGTTTTAAAGCTCTAACTTTAAGTGAACCCTGCCCAATCCTCTTCGTCAAAGAGATGTTGGTCAATTTCAAATTGTAGGTTTCCAGGCGCACGCTTATGATAGAGACGCGCAACGGAAAATACGATTAAGCCCCATGTAATCAGTAATCCAAAAAAGATCATAAATTGCCAAACCAGAAACCCGGGCTCTATGGTTCGACTTTGCCCAGACAGGTGATAGGCTAGATCTAAAAGCCTTTGTAAGATGAAGAACGCAATAGGCGTTCCAACTAAAACAGCCAAAGCACCCAGGCATAAATAGGTCTGAGATCTCGGCCCATAGACGCGCCGGTAAATGTGTTCATAGTCATCTTGGTTTAATCCTGCTGGAATCATATCCTGGGATTTTTTATAGTCATAATCTGAGCGCGCATCTTGCCGAACCCTAAATGTGCCTAACAGGCTTCTGAGGCCAAAGATCAGCGCAAAGCATAAAAAGCCTAAGACTGGCCACCACAATATGACGCTAGTAAAACTATCCATAACTATAATTTAAAAACGCCTCGCAAAAACTTCAAGTTAATAGAGCTTCAGAACTTGCTATGATCTCTCATCACTGCGAAGTCGTATCAAGCCTATTATGCGGTAAATGATTGCGTCGCATATGTCGTGACTACAGGAAGACAAATAATGACATCTCCGAAAATCGCCTTTCTATGTGGTTCTTTAAGAAAAGGCTCAATCAATCAAAAACTGCAAACCGCTTTGATCAAAAAATTTGAGCAGGCCGGTGTAAGCTGTTCTGTCATCGATCTTGGCGCTTATGATTTGCCGATTTTTCACGGCGATCTAGACGTGCCAAGCGGCCTCAAACAACTCGTTTCAGATCTGTCAAAACATGACGGCATTGTTGTTGTCAGCCCGGAATATAATGGCGGGCTTCCGCCTATTCTCAAAAATGCGATTGATTGGATCTCAACCTATGACACAACGCCTTTCAAAAACTGTTATTGGGGGATTGCATCTTGCACACCAGGTCCGATGAGCGGCATTATGGGGATGCGGCAGATCAATTACATCCTTATGCGGGTGGGCTCTCATGTTAGCCCATTCCAAGTTGGGGTCGGCAATGCCGATACGGCTTTTGATAAGGCGGGCAATCTGGTGGCAGAAACCTCATTGCCATTAGTCGATAAATTAATCACCGATATGTTGATCAATATTTCGAGGTAATTTCGCTATCTCCAAACAAGCTCATATCGACTGTTGTCCCGATCTATGCGTCTAATTCTTTTAACGCTATTTGTTCTCATTGCCTTTGCCGGAAATTCTGTGCTCGCGCGATTGGCCTTAAGTAGTGACGGGATTGGGCCGTGGAGTTTTTCGCTTATCCGCTTTGTCTCAGGCGCAATAATTTTATTACTCATGGCCAAGCCAAAAACGGGATGGCAGGCAGGACGCTGGTCTGCGGCCCTGGCCCTTTGTGCCTATGGCGTCTTTTTTTCCTTTGCTTACCTAAAACTGGAAACAGGGATGGGGGCTTTAATTCTCTTTGCGACCGTCCAACTCACCATGCTCGCCATTGCCTTTCAGCGCGGTGAAAGACTTGGGCCTATTCAATGGGCGGGATTGATCATGGCTCTAGGGGGCCTGACATGGCTTTTATCACCCGGCCTAAATGCACCTTCACCTATCGGTGCGCTTATGATGGCAAGTGCTGGCATAGGTTGGGGTGTTTACTCCGTTATGGGGAAAGGGCCTGGCGACCCGGTGGCGCGAACAGCCGGGCATTTTGGACGCGCAGCTATACTCTTACTTATCGCCAGCCCGCTTATTCTCTTTACGCTCCCAGAAGCAACGCCGAATATATTTGGTCTTTGTCTCGCGGTTTTGTCAGGCACGGTCACGTCCGGTCTGGGATATGCGCTTTGGTACCATGTCTTGCGCGATATCACCGTAACAACGGCGTCGGTCTCTCAACTTTCCGTGCCCGTTATCGCAGCCATTGGCGGTGCGCTCTTTGTCTTTGAACCCGTAACATGGGGGTTTGCGCTGAGCTGTCTCGTGATTTTATTGGGCGTTGGATTGGCGACGATTAAGTTCAAATCGTAATATATCCATCACGGCGCCCCATCCTTTAGGCCTATTTAGCCGAGGCGGTCTAAAAGCGCTTTGGCCAATTTTTGCGCCCCTTCATTCTCTGCGCCTTCACCTTTAGAATGTGGGAGGTAGAGATAAGGTTCGATTAATTCGAGCTCTATTAATTTAAGTCCGCCGTCTCGATCTCTTATAAGGTCGACTCGCGCATAAAGCGGTATCTCATCAAGCGTATCGAGAACCGCGCGCGCCGTATTACGTTCCGTTCGACTCGGTTCATAAGTCGCCTCTTTGCCGCCATAGCTCGATTGAATGCGGTAATCGCCTTTTTTCGGGGTTTTCTGGACGGCATGGCTGTAACGCCCGCCGAAATAGAGAAAAGAATATTCGCCCTCTTCTTTAACGCTCGGCAAGAAGGCTTGAATGAGAGCGCCCTCGGGAGGCAACGCATCCGCGTCTGGAAATGGATCGCCTTGCTTATAAAGAACCTGACGCCACGCTCCGCCGCCAATACGCGGTTTTATAACAACAATATCTGTTTCAAGCTCATCAAAAACTCGGGCGACTGCGCTTTGCGTGATCCGGTCCACGCTCACAGTTTGGATCGTCGGCGCGCCGCGATTTTCTAAGTCATCAAGATAGGCCTTATCCGCATTCCACTTTAAAACATCAAAATCATTGAAAACCGGCGTGCTCTGTTCCGCCTTGGCAATAGCGGATAAAAAAGCATCTTCATTGCCTTCAAAATAGTCCCAAACCATGAGCGGCAAAATCGCATCAAATTCGTCTGCGCGGTCCGCAATTTCGCGCCAACGGATTTGTTGGAGCTCCATTCCGGCTTCAGCAAATGCCGGGACAAGCTTGCCCATTTGCTCAACAAGTTCAAAAATATCCACACGCGCATTAACCGCATCAGGTAAAAGATTGTCCGAGATCAATAAGGCGATTTTCTTCATAGTGTTGAGCGCAATATTGGTTTAGGGGCTCAAACGCAATCACTAGATAAGAGGATAAATTGCGTCTTATGAAAAAAGATATCGACATAGTTGGGATTGGCAATGCGATTATGGATATAATCGCTCCGGTGCAGGATGAATTTTTATCCAAACATGAAATGGATAAAGGGTCCATGGCCCTTATCGATGAGCCACGCGCCTTGATGCTCAATGAAGCCCTCATTAAAGCGAGCAACATACAAGAGATCGCAGGCGGATCTGCGGCCAATACAATGGTCGGGATCGCAAAGCTCGGTGTTAAAGCTGGCTATATCAGTAAAGTTGGACGCGACGGCGTCGGCGAGAGGCTTGCGGCAGGTTACAAAGACGCTGGCGTTATTTTCAATAGTAAGCCAACCAAATCCAAGACAGCCTCTGCGCGGTGTATGATCGCCGTAACAGAGGACGGCGAACGGACAATGAATACCTATCTGGGCGCCAATGTTGAATTTGGCGAAGGCGACATTTTGAGAGATGATATAATCCGCGCCAAAACAATCTATCTAGAAGGTTATCTTTTTGACTCAGACGCACAAAAAGCGGCCTTTATTAAAGCTGCTAAAACCGCCAAAGCATCTGGCGGGCAAGTGGCGCTAACGCTATCTGACAGTTTTTGTGTTGGGCGCCACCGCGACGCCTTTAGAGATTTTGCAGAAAATCAAACCGATATTCTTTTTGCCAATGAAGATGAAATTCTAGCGCTTTATGAAACCGACCGTCTTGATACGGCTCTTGACGCTTTGGCTGGTAAAGACACAATTGTTTGCGTCACCCGCGGCGCACAAGGCTCGGTCATTCAAACAGCGAAACGTCGCTACCACGTCCCTGTCGCCCCCATCGAAAAACTTGTCGATACAACGGGTGCTGGGGATCAATATGCCGCTGGTGTTCTGGCGGGTCGGGCTATGGGTCTGGATTGGCCCGATGCGGGTTATCTTGGAAGCTTGGCTGCTGCCGAGGTCATCCAACATTATGGAGCCCGTCCAGAAACCCGAATCCACGACATTGCAGTGGGGAACTAGATCCGAAACCACACCCAAAAAGCGGTTAAACATTATGACCGCTTTTTAATCTATCTGAAGCCAATATTCAGACCTGGTTAAACCCTCACCCCCTATGGTCGGCATATGAAAAAAGCGATTCTTATATCTAGCCTTTTGGCATCGATGAGTGTGTTCTCTCTAAGTCTGGCGCAACAACAGTCTGCGCCTGCACCTGTTCAACAGGTCGCAGGACCTTTCACCTCACCCGCAACGGTCTTACAAGACCTAGCCCGAATTGACGCTTCGCTAAATGCGACGACAACGTTTCAAGGTGACTTCACACAGGTTGCGCCAGATGGGGCGACCTCTACAGGAAAGGTTTGGCTGCAACGGCCTGGAAAAGTAAGGTTCGAATATAATGACCCCAACCCACTTCTTATGGTTTCTGATGGCGTCACACTGGTTCAACATGATCGTCAACTCGAAACATTTGACCGCGTCCCCTTAAAAGCCACACCGCTCAATTACTTCCTCAAAGAAAATGTAAATCTGGCCGAAGACACAGAAGTTGTCGGTCTGCAAAAACGCGATGGTGTCTGGCGCGTTACCGCAAGAGACGGATCTGGGGAACAAGAGGGTGCGATAACCATGGTCTTGGATGGGTCAACACTTGCCCTAAGAGAATGGATTATTTCGGATAGTTTTGGCGGCTATACGCGGGTGATTTTATCAAACCTCCAATATAATGGCCGAATTGATCCGCGTCTCTTTGTCTTACGCGAAGATAATAATCGTCGCGGCAATCGTCGTCGCTAGGAAAAACCCTCACCCGAAAACACTTTTATCTCGGGATAATCTCACCCGCCACCGTGACATGAGATGTGACAGCTATTAGGGCTGGCACATGACAGTCAAACTCGCCACCTGGAATATAAATTCTGTTCGCTTACGCATTGATCAGGTCGTTCGCTTTCTAAAAGACGAAGCGCCGGATGTCTTGGGTCTGCAAGAGATCAAATGCCAGACCGAACAGTTTCCCTATGATGCCTTTCGTGAAATCGGCTATGATCATATCGAGGTCAAAGGCCAAAAAGGCTATCACGGCGCGGCAACTGTTTCCAAACTCCCAATGGAGCGCCTCCCAACTGAGTTTTGCCCGCTCGGCCATGCGCGCCATGTCTCAACCCGGGTAAGCGCAGGCGATCAAAATTTCGAATTTCACAATTTTTACGTGCCTGCAGGCGGTGATGTTGCGGATCCAGAGGTGAATGATAAATTCCGACACAAGCTGGATTTTCTAGAAAATATGCGGCGCTATTTCTCAGACCGCGCAAAAGAGAGTGATGACCGGCTCGTTTTGGTTGGGGATTTCAATATCGCGCCACATGAAAATGATGTTTGGAGCCATAAACAGCTCTTAAAAGTCGTTAGCCATACGCCGCAAGAAGTTGAGATTTTAAACACGCTTCTGGCGACACATGATTTTACCGATACATCACGGCTTTTCGCCGGTGATGACGATAAGCTCTATAGCTGGTGGTCTTACCGCGCGCGCGATGTGATGAAATCAAATCGCGGTCGACGGCTCGACCATATTTGGGTGAGCCCCGCGCTCAAGCCCTGTGTTGAGGCAAATGGAAAAGCAGGACACGCTATTCACATACCCTGCCGAATTTGGGAAAAACCCTCAGACCATGTGCCTATGACACAGACCCTGGATTTGAGTCGTGCAATTTGAGATGTCCTTGGTTCAGAAATTGGGCTTTATTTGCTCATTTTCTGAAGTGTGTCTGGATTTAACTTATCTCAAAATGCGCTGTCTAAAGCGCGAGCGAATAGCCGCCAGGTTGCGTCAACAGTAACGTTGCTTCGCCTTTTTGCGGCTCGATTTTTTGACGCAAACGGTAAACATGGGTTTCAAGCGTATGTGTCGTAACACCGGAATTATAACCCCAGACTTCTTCCAAAAGCTCTTCGCGTTTTACGGCCTTGCCGCCGGCGCGGTATAGATATTTCAGAATATTCGTCTCTTTCTCTGTCAAACGAATATCGCGAACAGGACGTCCAGACGGATCTTCTGGTGGCGTCAATTTCTTCGCAGCCGGCTTAAAGCTATAAGGCCCAACCTGGAATACGGCGTCCTCTGATTGTTCATAAGAGCGTAAATGGGCGCGCAAGCGTGCCAGTAAAACACCAAAGCGAAAAGGCTTGGTGACATAGTCATTTGCACCTGAATCTAGTCCCAGAATTTGATCCGCATCACCTGTATTTCCCGTCAGCATAACAATAGGTGTTGCTACACCAGCCGCGCGAATAAGCTTGGCAACCTCGGTTCCCTGCATGTCAGGCATATCGACATCTAATATGATCAAATCAAATGTCTCTGATTTGGCGGCTTCAAGACCGGCCGTGCCTGTTGAGACGTCATGTGTTTCAAACTCATCATAAAGCGCAAATTGCGCGACAAGCTCTTCACGCAATGTATTGTCATCGTCTACAAGGAGCACTCGTTTCTTGACAGCCATGATATATTTCCTTCATCCGTTTCGGCAGGGCCTTAAAGGCATATTTGTTCACACGCTAATGACGGTTAGATTAAAATGCATCACAAAAATGAGAAAAATTCGTGTTAAATATGCTTAAAATCGACTGCAGAGCGAAAATTTTGCTGTGCGGGGATCAATCCATGCCCTGTCGCATTGGGAAATCCGGATATGTTGATGGCAGAAAAGGTCGTGAAGGCGATGCCAAAACACCTTTGGGAGATTATAGGTTGAGATTTGGTCTTTACCGGCCTGACCAATTATCGCGCCCGCCCTCACCGCTTAGCTTTCGAGCCTTGCGCCCTGAGGATGGCTGGTGTGACGATATAAATGACGCCGCCTATAACCGGTTTATCCGTCTTCCCTATCCCGCCAGCCATGAAAAGCTTTGGCGCGAAGATGGCGCTTATGACATTATATTAGTGATGAACCATAATGACAGCCCGCCCCAATCCGGGCTTGGCAGTGCCGTCTTCATCCATATCGCCCAGCC
>CAYTLJ010000068.1:0-5441 GCA_964438555.1 uncultured Algimonas sp. | reverse complement strand
GTCACGAGCAATTTTTCGCGGTCTATAGTTTCAATCACATCAAATAGCGCAACAGCAATAGCGCTTTTCTTAGATTGCAAAGGCCCGATCAAACGGAGTTCAATACCGGCGCGGTGCGCCGCAAATCTCTCGCCCCAGCGCTCCCGCGCTTCTTGGACACGGTTCTCGCCAAATATGTTTTGGCCCACATCCAGCATTGCCTGAATTCGGTCATCTGGTTGAACCTTTGAGACGGCCACAAGATCGGGAATGGTTTTTCGACCCGCCCGCTTTGACGCAGCCGCAAGACCCGCTATGACCTTTGCATGATTATCGGAAATATTTGACATGAATGCCTCCTATTCTGAACTGAGTGCAAAGGGAAGCATGGTTGGTGATGTCGCGCAGAGATTGCGAGAGGGAGGCCCGAGCTGTCGCTTGTCACCCTTGGTTTTTATGACCGAACCAAACCGCGTAAGTGATCCCGTCAAAACGGTCTCCCATTTACCGAAAGGCACGGCCATTATTTATCGGCATTTTGGATCGCCTGACCACGCGCGTGATTTGCGCGACTTAACGCGAGAGCGTGAACAACAATTGTTAATCGGCAATGATCCTGAGCTCGCCAAAAACATCGAAGCAGATGGCGTACATTTTTCCCGCGACGCGACGCTGGCAGGTCCAAAATTATGGCGCGACAAAGAACCGGATTGGATCATCACAATGGCGGGCTTAAAATCTGGTGATTATCTGGGGGGGTTTGAACCGCTAGATGCGCTTTTCGTCAGCGCCATCTTTCCAAGTAAAAGCTCCAGCGCAGGTGAAGCGATCGGAATTGAGGCGTTAACTGACAGGGCGGCGCGCCTCCCCTTGCCACTCTACGCTTTGGGGGGTGTGAGCGCCGGAACGGCTTATGACTTGATTGGAAGCGGAGTAAGTGGTCTTGCCGCAATTGACGGACTGATCTGGAATGTCTGTTATGAAGACACCGCCTATGGCCACCGCTTTGTTATATATACAGAGTTTGGCGAGGCGGAGATCACAATGAAATTCACAAGAGACGGTGTGTTTAATGCCAACCACACCTTCACACCTCCACAACTTCGCGGACAAGGAGTCGCCGGAAAACTCTTTGACGCCATGGTCGCCCATGCTGTCTATGCGGGATATAAGATTATCCCCGGCTGTCCCTATATTGGCGTGAAGTTTAGACGTAATCCGGGGGTCGCAAAGCGGGTTGGCGCTTAAGGAATTGCGGCTTCAGCCTCACCCATAAGGCGCTTCCTTAGATCGTCTGAAAGCAGCTCGTTTTTTTCGGTCGGGCCTGTGCCGTCAAAGTAATCAAGCATCGTGTTTCCAGCAGAATCCAGATGATCTGTCTTTGCGCCTGCCTCCAGAAGTGTTTTTACGACCGCCTCTGAGGCTTCGGACAGGGCATAATTTAAAGCGATTCGCTGACCTGTATTAACATTATACATACCGCATTGAGAGCCTGGATTATTTCCAAAAATATCTTTCGGGTTCAAACTAATTGCATTCACATTGGCGCCAGCGGCTAATAATGTCCGGGTCGCTTCAAGGTCATTTTCCTGAACGGCTGCCATAAGCGTTGTTTTTCCAAGCGCGTCCCGCGACTCAATCTCAAATCCCAATTCTATCATCTCTCTGAGTAAGTCATTCCTCCCAATCGCCAAATGTAATAATGGCTCAGGTTTCCCCGCTCGAGACACATTAAAATTGTTATCTTCCTCGAAACTCGATTCAGTCATTTCAGCGGCCAGTAGCTCTTCCCTCGAAACGCTTTCTCCGGACAGAATTGCACTTCGTATTTCTCTTCGCCCTTTTAGGCTTTCATTCATGGCCCGAGAAAAAGAAGGCTTGCGCGTTGCCCCATGTAACTGGGTGAAAAGCGCAAAGGGAGAAATGGCTTCGGCTTCTTCCAGACTGAAGGAAAAATATTTTTGGTGGTAAGCTTCCAATTCATCTCGTGCGGGTTGGTATAGTGCGTCTAATTCAAGAAAGTACTGGAAGTTAGATCGTCCAATCAAAGCCCAATCGTAAAAGGCGGTCTCGCGCAAATTCCCAAGATACGATGCTTGTTTCTGGCTGTCAGAGTTTACCTTAAAACCATTTGGACGATAAAATATCTCGGTCCGGCTCATTCCTTGGGAGACACCGAGCATTCGATAAAGTGAACCACATCCGTGTCTACGGATATCTGTTATAACGCCTCCATGGTTCCAAAATGCTGAAATTTTTTGGGTTTCATTTTTAAAGTGCTCATCCGTCTCGCACGCGATATTCAGAAGTGGCTTGGTATGGAGAAGATGACGTCTTCCAGTCGCGATCGTAAATTGTCCTACATCCGGATGTCGTCTGAAGAAATCACAAGGGATCGTAAAATTTGGTTCGGACCAAGCCAAAAGAGAATAGCTAGCAACCGAGCCTTCAAAATCCACCGGGGCCATTAAAGAATAGAACACGGTTACAAGCGATTCTGGCGTTCCGTCATATGAGGCGACATATTTATCAACATCTGGTGTCCAATCAATATCTTCAAAGCTCGCATAATGAGCCCTGGCTTGCTCGCCCAAAAGAGAGAGACGTGCATTGATGGTGTCTTGATCCGAAAGTTCATATTGAGATAATAGGATGGAGGCCGTTAAAGCGGCGGGCGTTCCAATGGCATCCAAATCTACCAACCCCTGTTCGATAGACTCACGTGCATAGTTTTCCTCTTGAATTTGATCGAAAACGGATTGAATTTTTGTATCAGCATTTTGAGCCAAAGCCTGTCCCTGAAATGCGACAACACAAGCAGAAATTAGTCCAAAAACTTTCCGATACATATCCGGCCCTTTATCTTAATTTCCAAAATTATAATCTCTGAGGGGGTCAGAATTTGGCAAGATTTTGACAAGACTGTGACGTTTTAAAATTTCACCGCCGCCTCAACAAAAATACTTGTACCTTGCTGGTCAAGATCGCCCGAAATAAATGTATCCGCGCCTTGCGGGATCAGGCCTGTGACGGTGCGGTCAACATATTGAACGCCAGTTCCTAAAGTGAAGCGGTCAAAATCATAGGTGACGCCAAATGTGGCCTGATCAGAGACAAGGCCAACATTATCATCTTCGGCGCGGCCATAGGCCAGACTAAAGCCGAGATCGCTTGGCTTCCACGTCAGGCCAATATCATAGGCCGTATAGTCGCCGTCTAAGAGGCCATTATTGGATTGCAGATAAGAGCCGCCCAATGTCCAATTCGCATATTCAAATTCAAGTCCTGCGCCCCAGCTTTCAAGATCATCTAGACCCAATGCGCCAGACACTTCTGATGCGCGGGCATAGGTTGCCGTGCCTTCTACTGCGAAACCATTTGCAAAGGTTCTATCAAGCGCGATACCAACCTCGACAACATCTTCAAGATCGGGCGCGATGACGCGGGTGATATCGCGGTCGGAACAGAAATCAACGCCGCAAGCTTCTGCATCCAGCGCATAAGACGCGCCAATTTGGACGCCCACACCAATTTGATCCCCGAGCAAGCGCGGTGAAGTATAGGTGATTTTTTCAGAAAATCCTGAGGCATCATTCACAGTTTTGACACTATCAAGGCCTGTATAATCAACCGGGGAGTTAGAGGCATTGACGGCCAATAGGGTCGGCGCGCCTAAACTAAAGAGATAGGCCGCCCCATCATCGCGACCAATCGTGACGTCACCATAGGCAGAGCGGAGGAATAGATGTGCTGATTCTAACTGAATTTGTGTTTCGCGCGCATCGTCCAGACCAAATTGATAAAATTGAGACGTATGGCCTCTCAAACTATTTGTTCCTGAGGCGCTACAGCCTGCAATATCTGGCGGACATAACGGAACACGTCCGCCAAAGCCGCGGCGGAAAGGATCATATTGCGCGCGCACGCCGAGATTGACGCCGTATTCGAGACCCTTTTGCGTGATGGCGCTAACGTCGAGTTCGACATCACCATCAAAAATATAATCATCGCCCCATCCATCTTCAGGCCCGACTTGATTTGGGGCCACATCACGATAGGTCGCGGCGGCACCTGCACGAAGTCCGCCTGTGAAAAAGGTCTTGATGTTTTTCAGACCTAAACGCTCTGACCAACTCTGAGGTTCTTGGGGGGCAGGATAAGATGTGGGCCCACCTTGTGGTGGGGTGTAACTGCCCTGCGGCGGAAATGGAGCCTGGGCTGACTGCGCCGATGGCTGATATTGGCCCGGTTGATATTGACCCGGTTCGTACTGTCCCGGCTGATATTGAGGTGCGTATTGCGGATCATATTGTGGGCTTGGAGCCGATTGCGGCGCGCGGGGCTCTGGCGTATATTGCCCCGACCCATAAGCCGAGCCAGTTGGAGCGGACGGTTGCGCACCCGCTAATCCATAATTTGAACCAGCGCTCGGTTGGCCAAAATCCGATTTAGGTGGCTGAAAACGTCCTTGCGGCGGAATATACGTGCCTTGTGGCGGCAAAGATGAGCCACCGCCATATTGGACGGTTGGCGTTGAAGACGCCAGAGATGGAGGCGGCGTAGTCGTTCTAATAGGCGCAGTTGTAGCAATCGGGCTGTCAGGGGACGCCTGAACCGGGTTTGAATAGCTAGGAGCCGGATAGCTGGTCGCTGATGAGGGCGCTGAATAATTCGGTGTGGCAGAGCCATAGCCCGAGGGCGCAGATGGGGCTTGCGGAACAGGGGTTGACGGCGCTGATGTCGGGACCGACGGTGTTTCCCAAGCCTGTTGTTTTTTCTTTGACGCAAAGGGTGAGCTGGATTGCGCGGTTGCCAATCCCATGCCGCCAACAGCAATCAAGACAATCGGCGTTAAAACTGTTGTCAATCGAGGCATATATTAGGTCCGGACCATCCAGCGTTGTAATTCTGTTAACTATTGGCGTGTTTCGTCCTAAGAAATGGTTAACGCAGCTTAACCATAATAGGTCAAATCGAACTAAACCCAGATAAAGGTCCAAATGTGACATATAATTATGAATTGAGTGCTTCACGTGAGAGATTCATCTGCCTATAAGCCGTTTTAAGTATAAAACCGTTTCGGATCCTTTCGACATGACATTCAAATCGACACTCACCCCCGTTATTGCCGCTATTCTGGCATCATCTCTTTTAGTTGGGTGTGGTTCAAAATCAAAATCATCAAGTGGCGCTCAACTTGCTGCGCCTAATCTGGGTGTGAATACTTATCTTTGGCGCGCTTCACTTGAAACGTTGAATTTCATGCCGCTTCAACAAGTCGATCCTTATGGCGGTGTGATCGTCACAGACTGGTATGCCAATGAGCAAGTTCCAAATGAGCGCTTTAAGGCCAATGTCTATATTCTTGATACGAATTTGCGCGCAGATGCGCTTAAGGCGACAATCTTTAAACAAAACCGCACAGGCAATGGCTGGGAAGATGCCAATGTTGATGCCGATAC
>CAYTLJ010000067.1:0-14128 GCA_964438555.1 uncultured Algimonas sp. | reverse complement strand
GGATCGATAATATAGATCATATTTGGAAAGCTTCCATAAGCCTGATGCATTTCGCCGTCCACTTTGTCGACTAACATCTCTCTTTCTTCGCCGTAATCTGATTGCACTTCTTTGGCCATGGCAATTTTTTCGTCGATTGTTTCATGTGACCCGCGCCGGCTTCCGGGATGCGCCTCGCGAACATAGACAACGAGGAATTTCACGTCTGGATAATTTTCTTTGAGCTTATCAATAGGGCGAATATTTTTGACATACATCGGACAGGTCAAGCTGCCTGTTTCTAAGACAATCCACTGCCCCGCATAATCACTCAGACTGATTTCCTCTCCCTCCATATTGTGGAGTTTGAAATCCAGCATCTTTTCTCCAGCCTTTGGACCTGGGAATTTTTCATAATCGTAATTGGATGTTTTGAAGCGTTTATAATTATAGTCCATAGCGCATCACCCTCTCTCTCACATATGTGAATTGGACCACTTTATAATATATATCACAAAATAATGCAAACGTTTGCATAAATGATTTTTTTATGCCTTAATGGAGCTCAAACACATAGAACTCGAAATAAGGGTCTTGGGAATGAAGCTTAATTTTTTGCCTTATGGGCGCCGCGCAAAACTTGTAACAACATGTCTTTCAGCCTGTCTCGCTTTTAGTTTGGCGAGCTGTACAGGGGCAAGTCCAGATTCTGACGGATCAATAGACACCAAAGCCATGATTAAGACGGGCGACAACCCCGTGACAGAAAATGGTGGGGCAGGAAAAGGCGCTACATTTTTCAACAATCCGAGGGCCATTGGCGAAGAACCAGATGGAAATATTATTGTGGCAGACTTTAGTTCAGGTCACATTGTCCGGATAAACCGTGAAACCGGCGATCGGCAACTCTTGTCAGATAATAATAATCCAGACCAAGGCCCGGTTTTCTCTCAGGCCGCAGGCGTGGCGATCTTACCTGATGGTCGAATTTTCGTATCTGACCTCGTCTTCAACAATGTTTATGAAATTGACGTCGTCACAGGACAGAGAACCGTCGTGAGCGATGAAAGTGACTATCTGATCCGCCAGCCATTTGGAATCACAGAAGGGATTGTGAACGGCAAACGCATGATCGTAATCGGCGATACAGGCAGTCCGGAAGACGGAAATGTTGTCGGTCCTGTCCTTATGGACCCTGATACAGGCAAGGTTATCCCGATCCCTGAACTGGACGGGAACGCAGTTCACTATAATGATCCACGCTCTGTCGATGTGGTCATGAGCCCGGACGCAGAGAATGGGGAAAGCGACATTATTGTCGGCAATTTTGGACAAGGCACGATTGTCAGGGTCAATCCAACGACGGGTAAACGCACAATCATATCCCAAAGCCATGGCAAACAAATCATTGGTGAGGGTCCACCATTTGTTTCGATTACTGATATTTCGATTTCTAGGGACAAAAAAGACATCATGGTCCTAGATCTGGCCCAAGAAGCCGTTTTTGCAGTCAATCTGAAAACGGGTGAGCGGGTCTCAACCTCTCGGAGTTATGGCGAGCTTTCCGGATCTGGTTTCAACATGCTCAACCCGCATGGAATCCAAACCGTGGATGATGGCTATATGGTCACGGATTTCGGCGCGCCCGGCGTTATTTTTGTAGATCTTGAAGGTCATCGGAAGCCCTTCTCGGTTACACCTGTTAAAGGTTTCGGACAAATTCGGGGTATTGAAGCCCTGTCAGACGGAAATTTCGCAGCTGCCGATTTTGGCGGTGAAGGTCTTTACATTGTTGATGGCAAAACGGGTGAGCGAACCCTCTTATCCGGGCGCGGCAAAGGCACGGGTCCAAATTTGAATGGCCCCGTCTCGGTTGCGGAACTGGATGAGAACACCCTCGCCCTGTCAGAATTTAGTAGCCAATCTGTCCTTTATGTAGACCGGAAAACCGGCAACCGAAAATTCCTAACCAGTTCAACCCCTGGCGGGCGAGGCGACGGCCCTCCCCTAGGAACGCGGAGCCTTGAATTAGACCCAAATGATCCCAACCGGATATTTGCTGGGGATTTCAATCTTGACGCGATTTTCGAAGTCGACCTTTCGACGGGTAATCGTCGGATTTATTCTAGCGCCATTACAGATACGCCGCGCGGTGATGGTCCACCTCTCAATAATCCATTTGGCATTGATATCAGCGAAGATGGTTTGATTTATGTCGCCGATATTGGACTTCAAGCCGTGGTTGAAATTGATCAAAATGGAGACCGCAGGATTGTTTCCAATAATGACGGGGTTGGCGAAGGAATCCCTTTGGGATCACCTTGGGGAATCCAGCTTATCAATGGGGAGATTTATGTTGGTGACGGCGAAGGCGTTATCCATGTCAACAATCAAACTGGAAATCGTACCTTAGTCTCAGCTGGAGGCCCTATCTTTACCATGCGCGATTTAGGCGATGGTAAAGTTGCGATATCCAATATCGGGACGATTAACGGCATTGAAATTGGTGACCTCAAAGGAAATCGCACAATATTATCAAATGAACATAATCCTTAGGTCCCGTAAATATTCTTGGGGTTTATAAAACGGGTCTTAGGTAAAGGGCGTCAATAAAATGACGTCCTTTTCTTGTTTTTTGCACAGCAAAAATAGGAGTTTTAATAGCCCTACTGAAAGGTTTTTCTGGCCAGAACCACATTGTCCAAGAGAAGGTTTTGCGACCAGATAAAATCTGCATCTGCAACTGGGTCATCAAACAGTCCCGTAAAATTCTGATAGGACTTAAACCTTAGAGACCCACCAATATCTTCATTGGTATAAAGGGTCGCCCCTTGCCAGGCGCTATCATCATATCCTGGCTGTCCCCAATTTTCTGGAATCGACCAATGCGCGCCATAACCTTGATCAGCTTGGTCTTTAGGCGGCACATCACATTTTGTAGAATCGCGACCATCCTCGATACATGACGGATCACTCAATGGAGACATATAATAGGGCTGAACGCGCCAGCTTTCGTCTGTGGTTGCAATTGTATCGCCATCAGTATTTTTGAAAACCGCAATAAAGCCGCCATCGCCAGTATGAAACGGAACACCCCGCATAGTTTCTGATCCAATTCCAAGATTTTCAGCCCAGTCGATCATTTTGACACCAGCAATAAAGGGCTTTTTCGCTCTAAACCGCACAGCAGAGGTATTAAAAGGCCAATAGGGTACTGGATCGACGGCCACAATTTCTCCATTTACAAAAAACTCGAAATAATTATCGCCAAAGAAATAGGCTGTAATAACCTCACCCTCATCATCAATATTGACAATCGGCACGTCGCTCACATCAAGTTCGGTCGCGTCATTTAAGAGGACATTTGTACATTCATTAAAAAGGTCCGTTGCCTTGGGGCTTGTCCCATAAGATACATCAGCCGGGACCGTCCATTTTCGGCCATCCTCACTTGTAATATTTCCATTGGCTGTAACGCGCCACCCCGGAACCTCGCAATCAAAAACCTGTTGAATATTTGTCGTGGCGAATCCCTTGGTAATTGAGGGCTCACCCGCTTGCAGGCTTGCATTGGATGATGCCAAATCATTTTTTTCGTTTGTTGTATTTTTGCAACCCCACATAATTGACATGGTGACTGGCGCTACTACACTGATATATATAGCTTTTTTTAGTGATATTTCGCCAAAATTAGACATGTCAGACACCCTCATCTATTTTTTAAGCCTGCATTGGCTTAGTTTGAGTTGCAATTTATTTTTCAGTGTGTAAGCTATTGCAAACGTTTGCATAAGTAAATGTGTCGCGGGATAAATCTCAGATTTAGAGATTTAAATATAAAAACAAAAATGCCGCACGCCTCAATGCAAACGTTTGCAAAGCAATTTGCCTCAACGCCATGAGGCAAGGCACAACACAATAGCTATCAACAGCTTGGGGAGAATAATGGCACTACATACATGGATTAGAAGAGCCTCCATAACGACTCTATTGGCCACATCAGTATCAAATTTTGCCGTTGCGCAAGCGCAAACGAGCGATGACGCCGCGACAAGCGGGCCGTTACTTGACGAAATCATTGTCACCGCCCGGCGGACGTCTGAATCAATCAATGACGCCCCTCTAGCGATCGGGGTGCTGAGTGAAGATTTCCTTGCCAAACAAAAAGTTGAATCTGTTGAAGAGGTTCTGCAGTTAACACCTGGTGCGACTTTTCTTGTGTTCTCAAAAGCCCAACCCGAAAAATCATTACGGGGCTTTGTGGCGCCTTCAACAGGTAATGCTTCGGCTGAACAATCGATTGTGACCGTTATTGATGGGTTTTCCTTGACGAAAGACGCCTTTAAAAGCCCCCCTATTTTTGACCTGGAACGGGTTGAGGTTCTGCGCGGTCCTCAAGGCACGACATTTGGACGTAACGCGTCTATTGGCCTTATCCATTTGGTTACGGCAAAGCCAAAATTTGAAACCTCAGGAGGCTTTAACGTTACGGCAGGGAGTGACGAACTTTTTGAGTTAGATGGATTTTTTAACTTTGCTGTTGGCGAAAATCTTGCCCTTAGATTTGCAGGAAATTACGATACGGAAGACGGCAAGACGAGTGATACGATTACGGGCGAAGGCTTGGATGGCGAATCTAATACGGCCTTCAGAATTTCAGCAAACTGGGAGCCGACAGATAAGTTCCGAGCGCTTCTTAAGGCTGAATATAGTAGAGATAGAGATGAAGCTGACGTGCGACGCTCAGCAGATAGCTCAATACCGACTCTTGACGGTCCTCGCGCGACTGACTTCCCCTTTGTAGGTCTCTTTGCAAATCATCCAAATAACGGGATAACCTTCTTTGAAAGTGATGATGAATTTGAAGCACAGCAATCAAATGACCGTGATTTTTTCTTTGATCGTGATATCGTAACGCTCACGGGGGAACTATCATATGATTTAACAGATGACATTCGGATAACCTCTATCACCGGCTATCAGGACGGTGATGGTGAAGGCCTTGCAGATGTTTTGAGCACCCCTGTCAATCTTGTTTTCCAAAATGTTGTCAATGAAGGCAGTATTTTTAGTGAAGAAATACGCATTGACAATCTTGCCAGTGATAACCGCTTTAGATGGCTTGGCGGGGCCTATTATTTGAATGATAATGAATCGCGCTTTCAGCAAAATCAATTTTATCAGCCAAATCTAATTACGGGCCAACAATTTTTCCCGCAAGTCCCAAGCTTTATTACGGATGATGCAGAGAATGATACCGAGAGTATCGCTGTTTTCGGCGAGCTATATTATGATCTCACGGATCAAATTGAGGTCGTGGTTGGTGGACGCTGGTCAGAAGATCAGAAAGATGCTGTTATCAGTGCAACAGGCTCGGGTTTCATACCTTTTCTCGGGGGATTACAGACCTGTCCTCGTTCTGCCCCCGTGGGTCCACCGCTTACGGCAGCAACGCCTAATAATCCCTGCGGCTTCACTGGGGTAGAAGTCAGTGAAACCTTTTCTGATTTCACCGGAAAAGCTTCGATTAGTTATAAACTGAATGATAGTCATTCATTCTACGCGCTTTGGGCACAAGGGTTCAAGTCAGGTGGATTCCAAAACTCGGCTAGAACCGCCGCCGCCGCGGCCACACCATTTGGGGCTGAAACGGTCAATAATTATGAGATCGGCTGGAAAGGCGAGATCAATAATCAAGCCCGCTTCTCTTTAACTGGCTTCCACCAAATAGCTGACGGCATACAAACGGTCACGCTTGAATCCACCTCTGACGGTTTAGGCTTTGCCTCCGTGACTTCAAATGTTGGTTCGGTTCAATCAACCGGTGTTGAGGGTGATATAACCTATGTTGTAAATGATAATTTTGAAGTCGGGGGCACATTTGCGGTCGTTGATGCCGAGCTACAAGATACCGAGATTGTACTGGCGCGTGATTTGGCTGGCGTCCCGACAAATGTCGTTGACCTGGACGGTGAACGCCCTGAGGTTGCGCCTCGCTGGACAGGCACATTCTATGCTGAATATAGTCATGAGCTTGACAATGGAAATGTGATTTCACTCCGGGGTGACTTTACGGGTCGGGATACCATCTTTGATGGCAATGAAGACCGTGAAACAACACTACGTATTCGCCCGACGACAACCAATTTCGGGGCGCGTCTTGCCTTTGACTTTGGTGAAGATAACGACAAACGGATCATGTTCTGGGGTAAAAATCTTAATGAAGATGCTGACATCACGAATATTGGCCCAAATCAGCCTAACACGCTACAACCTGCTGTAGGGTTTGGACTGAAGCGTGAATATGGCGTGACCCTTAGCGGTAAATTCTAATTAAAATAGAATTTACGCGCATTATTAAGATTAAGCTGTTTGAGAGATGCCATTTTGTGGCATCTCTTATTTTATTCTAAATACGGTGTTATGGAGACTTAACCGCGATGAAAAATTCCGTGTCACATTTTGTTTTAGCCGCCTCTACATGCATTCTACTCTCTGCCTGTAGCGGCTCTACTGAAAATCAAGGGGCGTCCGTGGAGAATAAATCCGCGCCGCAATCTGTTGAAACGTCGAAAAAAACGCCCGCTCCGCAAGCCACGGCCGCGGCTGAAAACAATGGACCTGCTACACCTTGTACTGAGGTCTTTTTGACGGGCACTGGCGGCGGTCCCGCGCCACAATTTGGCAATGCGCAATCCAGCGTATTTGTCAGATCCGGGGATACGAACAATGGGTGCAATTCTGTGCGTCTCCAATTTGATGCAGGAAGAGGCACATTGTTGAATTTGTCCCGGATCAAAGCCCCCACACGTCCAGGCTTTGTAACCCCCCCAAGTCTTTCCGCCGTCTTTCTGACCCATGGTCATTCCGATCACACCTCATCAATTCCAGATATTATTGAAACACACTGGATATTGACGAAAAATGACGGTCAATTTTCAAGCTTAAAACCCCCAAAGCCAAAATATAAAAAACTCCCGGTGATTTGTTTTGATCAAACCTGTGACGTTGTCGAAAATGCACTTGTCCCTTGGGAAAGTCATGAAATTCCGTCACGTGCTGAAAAAGATCAAAGGCAGGTTCTTCCCTCTGCTGATATGAAAAAATTCCAAGCATCGGCGACGCCTCAGACCGTTTGGTCACAAGGCGATATAAAGGTCAAAGCGGTCGAAGTTATTCATATTGCCGGCTCGGTTGGATATTTGATCGAAACACCGGCTGGAGATGTCTGTATTAGTGGAGACACTGCCTATTCAGAGAATTTTATGGCCATGTGTGAAAACGCCGAGGTCATTATTCATGAAGTTATTCATCCCGCTCTGAAAAATATTGCGCAATCCGTTGCAAACCCGGACCCAAATTTCACCCAAGTCATCGGAAACATTTATAAGAGCCATACGAGTACGGACGACTTTGGAAAAATGAATGATAATGACGCTGTTATGGTCCTAACCCATATTATTCCACCTATCGGCGCCGGCGGATTTCAAGGCATGCCTTTAGCGCCGCAATTGGCTAAATCGCAAACCGGTCGAAAAAAAGGCCCGACGCGTTCTGAAGATTTTTGCCATGCGATTCGGAAATCCGGTTTCACACAGGCTCTACATGTCGGGCGCGACCTCACCCAGATAAACCTCAAACCGGGTAATGTAGATGTTATACCACCGGAAAATCAGACCACACAATGTAAGTAAAACTCAGCTAGTTCATTTATTTTGCTTTAATTTAAAGCGCTGATTGACAGAATTATTTGACTATAATTCACGTGTAGAATGGCGAATAACGAGATTGGGTTTCAATACCATTGATTTGAGATCTTCGCCCTGCCCATCAATTAATTTCATCAGCAAATTAGCACCCTCTAACCCCATTTGATATAAATCAATCTTGACGCTTGTCAGCGCCGGATGGAACATATTTGAAAAGGGCATATCATTATATCCAATAATTGATACATCGTCAGGGCATTGAATATCATATTCTCGCATTTTGTGGTAACATCCCAGAGCAATAAAATCATTCGCTGCAAATATAGCCGTATAGGGTGATTTACTGTTTTCAAGTGTTTCAAACCCCGTTCGTCCATCTTGGAAACCAAAGGCCTCACAGGGAATAATCAAATCTTCATTGGGTTTAATGCCTGCAGCTTCAAGCGCGGACAGATATCCGTTTTTGCGCTGGAATCCCGTACTGAGATTTTGGGGTCCGGCCAGATGGGCGATCTTTTTATGACCTTGAGATATTAGATGTTCCACCGCTATTTTAGCCCCGTAAAAATCATCATTTGTAACCGAGAGTAAGTCGCTATTTGACGCCATGCGGTTGACAAGAACGGTGGGGACTTTTTCTACAAGTGTCTTTATATGTGGGGCAAAATCACGGTTTGCCGTTGCGAGAATAAGACCATCTACTTGCCTAGACAGAATACGCTCCACGATTATATTTTCACTTTCAGCGCTTTCATTTGTATCGGCAAACATCACGGAATATCCCGCATCTTGGAACCGTTTTTCAGCGCTTCTTACAATTGGCGGGAAAATCGGGTTGGCGAGATCTGGAATAACGACACCTACCAAATTGGATCGATTTGTCCGTAACCCATAGCCAAAAGGGTTGGCGCTATAACCCATCTCTTTGGCAATTTTTTGAACGCGCTCAACGACTTCTTCCGAGACCATTTTTCTCTGAGACGGATTTAAAACCCGCGAAACGGTGGAAATATGAACATCAGCCTTTTTGGCCACATCACGCAAGGTGACGCGTTTTAAATTGCGCCTGTCTTGGCGCCCCGATTTTTTTGACTCATCGCTCATTGGCTGTCTAATGTGTCCACATAGTTTACATCGACATGTGTATCATGATCGTGAAACTGACTCAATCAATCCAAGGCAATATATTAAACGGCTAGAGCGCGCCTAATCCGCGCTTAAACAGCCACCCATTCACCAGTTTCAACAGAGCGCGAAATGGCTTCCAAAATCGATATATTTTCAATGAGTTGCGCATTAGAAAAACGATAGGTCGTCTTCCCAGCGACTGCGTCCGCCCATTCATGCAAATTTGCTTTTACCGCATTTTTAGGTGGATAAATTTTGGAAGATTGTTTGCCGTCTGGGCCACATCTTACAACCTGTGTTTCACCGCCTTCTTGCGGGTGAGCCGTATCACGCGCTTCAATCCATAATTTATTTCCAAAAACGCTAAAGCGTCCATAATAGGGCGTTGCTGAAATCGCGGCTAAAAAAGCCGTGGCCCCGCTTTTAAATTTAAATGTGACATTGACAATGTCACCCGTTGGTAGCGGCAAAACGCGTTGCGCCGTATGCGCACATAAAGAGTCGACTGGGCCAAACATTGAAATAAATAGGTCCGTTAAGTGAACACCCATTCCCGTCATACCTGCAGCCGGCGCCTCTTTCAGAGAGCCCCGCCAGCTATCAGCATCAACGCCGACTAAAATACTATGAGAGAAATTGGCCTCAGCATGCATTGACGTCCCAAAATCTTCAGATTTTACAGCTTCTGTGATCGCCTCCATAGAGGCCTCAAATCGACGTTCATGTCCGATGCCGAGTATGATCCCAGCCGCTTCAGCTGCCTCGACCATTTTAACAACGCTAGCTTTTGTTAGGCCAAGCGGTTTTTCACAGAAAATTTGTTTGCCTGCCGCTAGTGCGGCCATCACTTGGTCTTCATGTTGTGAATGGGGCGTACATAAAATTACAGCTTCGACCTCCGGGTCGGCCAATATATCATCATAATTTTGCATCAGCTTTACACCCGCTTCATCTGCAAATTCCTGATGTTTTGACGGCGTGCGCGCGGCAATTCTGACCACTTCGATTTTATCGCTATCTTTGAGCGTGTTGACGATCAGGCGTCCCCACCATCCTAATCCGATAACGGCTGCTTTAATCATGAGATCTCCAATTTCAATTCAGTTTTGTCGTCAGACAATTTTTAAAAGGTTTTTTCAGGTAGCCATGCGGCAAGTGACGGAAATATTAATACGGTTACCGCAACGGCTAGGATGAGTAACCAATAAGGCACAGATCCTTTAAAGATCTCACCAAGCTTTACAGTGGGGTCGGGCACAGCGGATTTTACGGTGTAAACCAAAAGGCCAACTGGCGGGGTGAGAAGGCCAGCCTCAATAATCAAAATCCCGTAAATTGCGAATGCCAATTCATTTATGCCCGCCGCAACAGCTAGGGGCACAAAGATTGGAACAGTCAAAAGAATAATTGAAATTGAATCGACCAACATTCCCAAAAGCAACCAGATCACAGTCATGATCAGAATAACAATCAGGATAGATAATCCTGACGTCGTGAAAAACTCATTGATCATATTTACGCCGCCGCTCACGGCAAGCAATCTTGCATACATGGAGCCGGCAATAAGCAAGAACATAATCGGCGCAGCGGTCTTTCCCGCATCAATAATCGCTTGGATAAAGTCCTTTAAAGTCAGGCCCTTGATCATGGCGATGACAATTCCACCAATAACGCCAAAGCCTGCGGCCTCTGTTGGCGTAAAAAACCCGCGCCAAATACCACCGAGCACAAGAAGAATAAGAAAAATAATTCCAAATCCACCAATCGCCGTTTTGGTGAACGAGACCTCTTTTTCGTCGTCAGAAGAAATGGATTTTATAGAAGGCGCTATGTCTGGGTTTCTGAGCGCTTTAACGACATTATATCCAATAAAGGCAGCGGCCAATAATATCCCGGGCCCAATACCCGCGATAAAAAGCTTGCCCACAGACCCTTCGGTTAAGATTGCCCATATAATCAATAGCACACTTGGCGGTATTAACATGCCCAGACATGCACTGCCCGAAACAACGCCAAGAGCATAAGCTTTATCATATCCCGCTTTGCGCATTTCTGGATAGGCAATCCGGCTAAAGGTAGCCGCGGATGCTATTGAAACACCTGAGACGGCGGCGAAGGCAGCGTTGCCCACAACTGTTGCCGCGGCCAATCTTCCAGGCAATCGTTTAAGTCCTGCGTCGCATAATCGGTACAAATCAGATGCGGCGCCGGCTCGACTGACAATCTCTCCCATTAAAACGAAAAGCGGGATCACCATAAGTGAATCGACGCGAATAGACTCATAAGCGGTTGAGCTTAAAACCGATAAGGCAATTTCAACATCATTATAAGCAAGCCAAACCCCAATAAAACTCGCTGTACAAAGCGCAATGCCAATATGAACCCGCAACAAGACCAAGAGCATTAAGAGCAGGAAGGTATAGAAAATAACTTCGGGACCCATGACTTATTCCCCACTCTCTTCTGAATGATTTGAAGGCTCGGACGGTGGAAAGTCCTCATTCGATGAAGTTTGGGTTTCCAGCCTCCCTGTCCAATCCAGGATAATTAAATAGAAATACATAAAGGCCGCAAAAGCCGAGGTTAAAACAATCAAAAATCTCACCGGATAAGTCGGCACTCGGAAAGCCCCCTCACCTTCATATTCTCCGATTGAAAACGCCTCCAAAAAAGGCTCCCACGAACTATAAACAAGCAGGAGGAAAAACAGGAAACCCAATAGACTAGATAGGGTTCTCATAAATTTACGCAAACGTTTGCACGACATGTCATAAAAAATAGTCGTTTGAAGCATTGAATCGCTATAAATTGCGAGGGGCAATTGAAGAAACACCACTGCAACAATCGAATTTTTCAAAATCTCAACCGTACCCAAAAGCGGTCTATCAAAAATCGCCCGTCCCATCACATCTGCAAAAATTATAAATGCAATAATTAAGACCCAAAAGGCTGAGATGATATGAATTATTTCTGCCAGCTTTTTAATGGAAGATGGTCGTTCGTGGTATTTTATGTCCATAATCAAGACCTTAGTTCATATTAAACGACGTGTTAAGTAAAACTTAGCTTTTTAACAGGGCAGGACGGGCCTTGCTAGAAAAACCGAATTGGCGCTCAAAAACCAGCTTTTCTATAGGCAACAAAAAGCATAGATATTGAAATAAGAACGAATAGAATGATGATGACGCGCTTGAGTCTTTCGCGTGAAAAACGTGACTGAATGCGTGGCCCAATTTGCGACCCGATGAGGACTCCCGGCACGATATAAATGATTACATTCCAGGGAATTTGAATATTTGAGGTTTTAGAGAGACGCCAAGCTAAAACAGAAGATGCGGCCAAAACAGTGCAAAAAACAATAAAGACCGAGGTCCCAACAAGGTGTTTTTTATCCACCCCATTTGAAATTAATTGCGGCATAATAACTTCGCCAATTCCGACAGCCGATGTGCCCGTTGTGAATGCGCCAAAACCCGTCAAAAACACATTTGGTTTTGGCCGAGCTTGTGTCGATTGAACCGGGATAGACAACATAGAATAAGCGACATAAGCAACTAAAATTGCGTAGAATAAGATAAGCACCCACTCAGGAAAAACTGGAGCAAGCCAA
Organism: uncultured Algimonas sp.; assembly: GCA_964438555.1. Taxonomy (GTDB): domain Bacteria; phylum Pseudomonadota; class Alphaproteobacteria; order Caulobacterales; family Maricaulaceae; genus Litorimonas. The sequence goes on along the minus strand of CAYTLJ010000067.1, from coordinate 1,702 downwards.
GCTGCAATAATTGCAATGGGTATAGCGATCCATAAAAATGACGAAGCGAATTTGTAATTTATCATGCGCCGATAGGCATAAAGGCTCGTGCCAGAGCAAAAACTAAACACCATTGTAATCAACGCTACGAGGGCCGCAACCGCTGTCGTTTCAAATGGATATTCTGGCCCGAGCAATGGAAAGATAATGACGTAAATCGGCATATATAAAGCCGACCCGCCTATTCCAGTCACCATAGCCGATAAAGACACAAAAATGGAAACCGGAAACATAAACCAATAGAGCGTCCAATCCATAATCAAACCTCAATTAAGGGGTAGAACATGTCAAGAGATTAGGGTCTTGATCTATTTCTGTTATTGAACTCTCCCCTCTCCTTCGCCTATCCTCTCAGTCTAGAAAGGCAAGATTATGGCTGGTAAATATTTCGAAGAGTGGTCGGAAGGCGATGTGGTTGAGCATGCAATCCGGCGTACGGTGACAGAGGCGGATAATCTCTTCTTCTCAACCCTCACCCATAATCCGCAACCCCTTCATATTGATGTCGAGGCCGCCAAAGCCTCAGAATTCGGGCAAATCCTCGTCAATGGGACCTTTACATTTTCTCTGATGATCGGCCTGTCTGTTGGCGATACAACGCTCGGAACCCTTGTCGCCAATCTTGGCTATGAAAAAGTCGTCATGCCAAAGCCGGTTTTTCTAGGTGACACATTACGTGCCCAAACCAAAATCAGTGCCTTACGCGCGTCTAAATCCCGCCCTCAAGCCGGCATCGTGACCTTTGAACATGAACTCTTAAATCAACGCGATGACGTAGTGTGTTCCTGCCTACGCTCTGCGCTCATCCAGAAAAAACCAGCCTAAAATGCAATTTAGATCCATTCTTTTTGTCCCCGGTGACCGGCCGGAACGTTTTATCAAAGCCATGAATAGTGCGGCAGATGCGTTGATCCTTGATCTCGAAGACTCTGTGAGCCCAAGCCAAAAAGTAATAGCGCGCGAGGCCATTGCTGCCTATTTGGCGCAAAAACACCCAAAACCCGTCTTTGTCAGAGTAAATCCGCTCGGTTCAGAGTTTTTTACGGATGACCTTGAGGCCCTTAAGCCTAACCGGCCCGACGGGATCATGCTGCCCAAAGCAGAAGGCGCGAAACATATTCAAAAGCTTGTCGATCTATTAGATGGTGACGTGGTTCCAATCCTACCGATTGCTTCGGAAACCCCCAAAAGTCTTTTTGCTATGGGAAGCTATGGCGAGGTCACGAAATATCTCTGTGGCCTGACCTGGGGCGCAGAAGATCTGCCCGCCGCAATTGGGGCAAGCACGGCGCGCCTCGCGGATGGGTCTTATACGGCGCCAATCGAGTGGGTTCGCTCGCAAGCACTTTTTGCCGCTCACGCCGCGGGAGTGGACGCAATTGAAACGGTTTTTCCGAATATCAAGGACGAAACTGGTCTCGCGGAATATGCAAAACGCGGCAGGCGCGACGGCTTTCACGGTATGATGGCTATTCATCCCGCCCAATGTCCGATCATCAATGCAGCTTTCACACCTTCAGACGAAGAGTTAAGCTGGGCTAAGACAATCGTTGAAGCCTTTGCACAGAACCCTGAAGCTGGCGTTCTAAAACTAGACGGTAAAATGATTGACGCACCCCATTTGAAACAAGCGCAGAAAATTCTGACGCGGTTTCAAACTTAG
>CAYTLJ010000066.1:0-14794 GCA_964438555.1 uncultured Algimonas sp. | reverse complement strand
GCCCAAAAGCAGCCATTAAAATTGGCTCCGAAGTTCGACTTTTAACCCTAACGGCGAGTCAGTCAAAGGCGGAACATCGAGTCATTTTAGTTGGAATCAGTATAAAACGGGGCTAACCCCAAATGAGCCTTAAGACTTAGCTATACGCTTACCCCACAAGCAATCGTTCTGTAATATGATCTAGAACCAGACGTCCGGATGTCGTCATCTTGAGGTGGTCATCATTTCGGACCAAGAAACCCATTTCGGCCAACTCAGCCATAAGGCTTTCATCAAGCGGCCTGTCTGCATATTGGGAATAGGTCTTAAGCGAAATACCAGCTTCAATCCGCAATCCCATTAAAAGATATTCTTCGGCGCGTTCCTGGGATGTGAGCAGGTCTCGCGTTTCAATCCCATGTCCATTTTGTTTGATCTGTTCCTTGTACTGTCCGGGCCGCATATAGGCGATTGTCGCTTCTTTTTTATCGCCGAGCGTTAAACGTCCATGCGCACCAGGGCCCACACCAACATAGTCATGAGCGCGCCAATAGGCGAGATTGTGCTGCGATTGATGACTAGCTCTCGCGAAATTTGAAACCTCATAGTGATCAAAGCCAGATGCACAGAGACGGTCCCTAATATAGTCGTAAAATTCAGCAGACTTATCCGGATCAATGGCGCGCCTATCTCCGCGCGCTTCGGCTTTGGCAAAAGCCGTCCCAGCCTCAATGGTCAATTGATAGGTTGAGAAATGATGCACGCCTTTTTCTAACAAAATATCCAAATCTCTTTCGAGGCTTTGTCTGGATTGGTCAGACCATCCAAAAATAAGATCTGCAGAGACAGACGGAAAAACATCTAAGGCTTGATCAATGACATTTATGGCCTGATCTGCAGAGTGATCGCGGCCTAGTTTTTTAAGGCCGTCATCATCAAAACTCTGCACGCCAAGTGAGAGCCGGTTAATGCCTGCTTTAGCAAAGGGTTTATAGTCTCCATTGGGGGCATCATTCGGATTGGCCTCAAGCGCAATCTCAATATTATCAACCCCCCAAAGCTGGTCCACTTGATCTATCACCGCTCGAATTTGATCAGGGCGCAATAGAGACGGCGTCCCGCCTCCAAAATGAATAGAGGTGATTTGCCTGGGACCAGACCTATCTCTCCAATAAGACAGGTCTGTCAAAATTGCAGCTATCAACCCATCATCAGGCTTGCGCTTATAGACATTGAAATCACAATAGGGACAAATACGTGCGCAATAAGGCCAATGGATATAAACCGCCAAAGGCGCGTTATCCATTTGGGAATTGATCCTTGAGGAATTTAGCAAAGGCATCGGCACGATGACTTTTTGCATGTTTCTCGGCCGGGTCGATTTCCGCAAAGGTCAGCTTATCGCCCAAGGCCTGAAAAATGGGATCATATCCAAATCCCTTATCCCCTCTGGGTGGCCAGATCATATCGCCCTCGACCTGTCCCTCATAAATTGACGTCTCGCCATTTGGCCAAGCAAGGCATAGAGCGCAAATAAAACGCGCGCGTCGATTTTTGGTATCGCCCAATTTGTCGTGAACATGCCACATTGCCATGTCGAAATCCCGCCTTTGACCATAGGTCTCGACTTCAATTTTGGGAAGTTCGGCCCAGCGCGCCGCGTAAATTCCGGGATCTCCACCGAGCGCATCAATGGCCAAACCGCTATCATCAGATAATGCTGGTAGATCGGATGCCTGGGCGGCAGCTAAAGCTTTCAAGGCCGCATTGCCTGCAAATGTCGTTTCAGTCTCTTCAGGTTCACCCAGGCCCAGTTCTGATGCGCTCAGCGTGATCAAACCAAAGGGGCGAAGTAGATCTCTGATTTCGCGAACCTTCCCTTCATTATGGGAGGCAACAACGATTTTCTGACCCGATTCTAATTTTCTGTGTCTCATAAAGATGGGCTTAGAACCCTAGGGTGAGGGAGACAAGGCTTCGCCGCGAGTGACAAATCCTAATAGAGATTTTCCCTACGGACTTGCATGTGAAGCATTATTGTTTATCAATATGTCTATGTCGACCAGTGATATACATGATCAATTTGAGTCTCTTTCGGACGTACAAAATTCATCCATGACACGCGCCCTCTCTATACTCTTGCTGATTGGGCAAGTCATGTTTGCCTTTTTCCTAGTCATGCTTGTGATCATGATCGGCCTTATGGCCTTTCCGAGTGAGTTTCGTGACACCATGCTCGCAACGAGTGAGGCGAATTTGGACCCCAATGCATTGCTAGGGCGATGTCTCGCGGCCGTAATTGTCGTTACGGGTTGGTTTTTCGTTCTTCGAATTTTACGCAAAGTCGTCATCGCGATCATGCATGGCGATCCTTTCCAATTGGCGAACATAAAGCGCCTCCGCCAAATTTGGTTGATTATGGCGGCAACGGAATTTTTTCACGCTTTAGCCAAGTTTTGGCTCAGCCCCGAAGCTGGAAATATGTTTGAAGTCAATATTGGAACCTGGTTCTTTATTTTTGTTATTGCCGCGATTTCGGAAGCCTTCCGCCATGGTGCCGCTCTGCGCGCCGAGCAGGAACTCACAATCTAATGGCTATCAAAGTTAATCTCGACAGGGTCTTACTCGACCGGAAAATGTCGCTTACGGAACTCGCGGAACGCGTGGGCATTACCCTTGCCAATTTATCGATCCTAAAAACGGGGAAAGCGCGGGCCGTCAGGTTTTCGACCCTTGATGCTTTGTGCCGAGAACTTGATTGCCAGCCTGCCGATATTCTTGTTTACGAACCTGATGAGGGCATTGAAGAGATCAAACAGGCCGCCGAATAATCAATCCTCTATAGCCTCTTTTAGAACCTTATATGACAGGGTTTGCGGTAAAATTTCGGGCTCTTTTGTGTTTGGTTTATAAACCAGATATAATGGCACACCTGCGCGTCCAAATCGTTTTAACTCTGCTGCGATAATATCGTCCCTATTCGTCCAATCCGCGACAAGAAATGCCGTATCTGTGCGTTCAAATAGTGATTTCGTTTTCGCCCTATTTAGAACGAGGCCTTCATTGACTTTACATGTGACACACCAGGCGGCCGTGAAATCGACAAAAACGGGGCGACCCTCAGATTGTAATTGCGTGACAATTTGCGGGGACCAGGCTGTCGCGTGAAGTTCGGCCGCAGAATCTTCAGGACGAACGGATAATGCGGTGAGAAGTGCTAAGGCGCAAAACACACCACCAATAAGCCTCACGACATTCGATTTACCTTTAAACAGCCAAATCCCAAATCCGAGAACAAGGAGGCTAGATAATATGCGCAATATTCCCGGCGCACCGGCTTGCAGACTTAAGACCCAAATCAACCAAATGGCTGCACCAAACATTGGGAAGGCAAGCAGCTGTTTGAATGTTTCCATCCAAGGACCTGGCTTGGGAAGACGGGATAGTAACCCTGGAACATAGGCGATCAATAAGAACGGTAATGCAAAGCCAAGGCCTAGGGCTAAGAATATGCTTAACGTCACGCCTGCAGAACTGGCGAGCGCGAGGCCGACTGCACCCGCCATAAAGGGTGCCGTGCAAGGTGTCGCGACAATAACGGCCAAGATACCGGTTAAGAAAGACCGCATCGGACCTGATTTTTCAATTAAACCACCTCCGGCATTTTGAAGACCTCCGCCGATTTCATAAACACCCAAAAGATTGAGACCGATTGCAAAAAGTAGGAGAGCAAGCAAGCCAACAAGCCAAGGTGATTGAAGCTGGAACCCCCATCCAATCGAGGCACCGCCCGCTTTGAGACCGAGAATAAATATGGCGAGTAAGACGAATGTAACCAATACGCCTGCGGTATAGGCCCAGCCCTCACGTCTGATTGCAGCTCTTTCACCGTGCGCGGTTTTTGCCAAAGATAGCGCCTTTAGTGAAATCACTGGGAAAACGCAGGGCATAAGATTGAGAATTAGACCGCCAATAAAGGCCCCAATTATCGCCCCGAAAAAGCTGATAGATCCCGTTCCAGAAGCTGCAGATCCAACAGGTCCAATATCAACGGTCGCGCCTTGGGAAACAGTGACAACAATGCCTTTGCCCTGCTCGTCTACCAGGGTCGCGTCAAAGGTTTCATCTATGCCGTCTTCGTCCCAACCGTAACCAGCCTGCCCGGTAAATCTTACGCCGTTTTTTGCGATTTGACGCGCAATGGGTTGGCTATGGCCGAGGACAGGTTGTGAATTGGGGAAAATTTCTACCGCCTCAAAGCCTTTTGGCAGATCAGCAATTTCAAAGACAAGCTGCTCTGATTCCTTGCGAATGGCAGCCTTTGCATTCGTTTTTTGTGGTATTTTTGAAAGCGCAGTCGCAACCATATCTGATCCCACTGGATCAGTTTTGGCCTCACCTATCGCTATAGGTAGAGATAGCTCGCCTTGTTCCGGTACGCACACATCATAACAAACAAGAAAAAATGTCCGTGCTCTTAGGGTGAGCGGCACCTCCGTTTGGACAGTCTCATCCACTGTGATTTTGACAGGCAAGAAGGTTTCGCCCTCTAGGGCATAAGAGGCGATCGGCCCGACCCATTTTACATGCGGTACTGGCCATTGAATATCACCAGCGCTAAACCCAGCTGGAAGCTCCCATCTGAGCATAACGGGCTCGCCGCTATCGCCCGGATTTTGCCAATAAGTGTACCAATTCTCATCAAAGCGCATGCGCAATAGGACGGTGAAATCCTGGCCTGGCTTTACCGTATTATAATCTGAGACCAGAGAAATTTCCGTCCGGCCCGTATCCAGTGGCGTGCTTTCACGCGCAAAGGCGGTCGTGACGCAGGACCAGATAAAAACGCATATAAGCATGAAGCGAAACATAAGGTCCCCTAGCCTGCGTTTATTAAAAAAGCGATGCACAGTTTCGTGCTAAAATTGTCATGAAATTCATTACAGATCCGACTAATCCCGCGTCTTGACTTAAAATCTTAAATCAGAGTGCCAATTCACGCGCGATATATCGATCAATGACGCGTCCCAATACATCCATAGGAACGGGACCACCCAAGACAACCGCGTCGTTAAACCGTTTATAATCGAACCGGTCTCCGAGCTCAGATTTTGCTTTTTGTCTGAGTTGATTAATGCGCGTATGTCCGACCTTATATCCCAAGGCTTGTCCCGGCCAAGCACAATAGCGATCAATTTCTCCCGCAACCGCATCCGGATTAGAGCCATTATTTTCAACAAACCATTCATTGGCTTGCTGGCGTGTCCATTGTTTCGCATGTAATCCAGAATCAACAACTAAGCGGCACGCTCTAAACCCTAGTGACTGAAGATATCCAAGACGTCCCGCCGGGAAATCTTCATATACGCCAAGTTCGGCCGCAATTTGTTGCGCATATAAAGCCCAGCCTTCAGAATAGGCATTAAAGGCGAGCATTGATCGCACTAATGATTGTTTGAATGCATATTCGCCCTGCCAAACATGTCCGGGTATGGCCTCGTGATAGGTGAGGTCAGCCAGATCAAATTTGTTATGGATAGCCGTACTGCGCAGATTAATCCAAAAATGTCCGGGCTTGGTTCCGTCGACAGACCCTGCCCCGCCATAGGCGCCAGGTGCACCCGCTTCAACAGATGGATCAATTCGTGTCACTTCAAGGAAACCTGGAACCAATGTCTCAAAGGCATCTGGCATCCGGCCTCTAATATCTTCGACTGTCTCGTCAATAAAAGCCATGATTTCTGCGCGCCCAGGATCACCAGGTTTAAATTGATAAAGCGGATCCTCTGCGAGCGCTGACATGCGCGCGCCGACGCCGCCTTCAGTATATCCAAGAGAGCGCAAAATTGGATCCATCTCAGCGTGAAGGGCTGCGAGTTCATCTAGGCCCATTTGATGGACCTCATCCGGTGTCATATTGGTCGTCGTCGCCGCGCCCAACGTCCAATCATAATAGACATCCCCATCTGGACGCGCCCAAACCCCGGCCTTGTCTGTGGCTTGAGGGGCCAATTTTTCTAAGGCCGTAATTTGACGTTCTAAAGCTGGGTGTACGATTTTTTGAGCGATCCGAAGCGCCTCATCCTCAAAATTCCCATAAGCCGCGCCGCGAACGGCAACAGACTTCACCAAGGTCCATGTCGCCGGATCTTGATCACGCGCCGTTCGTAATTGCGCCAGCGTTTTTTCCATTAAAAAATCTGGCAGGATCATCCCCTTTTCACCGTCTTGGGTGATCCGTTCAGCCTCGCCATCTAATTGATCGGCAAAGGCCTGCATGCGGGCGAGATAGCTTTCCGCATCGCCCGCCGTGTCAATCGCGTGTGAACTATCGAGGAAGCTCGGAATTTCGATAAATGCGCCCGTATTTTGCGCGACAACATAGGGGCTATTGCGATATGACCAATTATAATTGAGCAAAGCCATGTCGCCAAACGGCATTTTAAAACCAGCATCACTCCGCTCAAAAACGGCGCGCACCACATCAACATCTAATCCTAGTTCAGGCGAAATCTGCGAGGTATCAACGGCCTGTAAAGCGGCTAGGACTGGCTTAACATCACGGGCTTGTCTTTCTTGTCCGGCGCGTGATCGATCTTCCAAATTAAAGTTTGAACTTGCATATGCCTTATCTTTGAGACCGAGACTTGTAACGGTTTCTGGAAATAATCTCAGCATCAGATCTTTAGCACTGTCTAAAGCCGTCTCGGCGGCGCGTTTTGCGTTATTTTGGCTATCAGGAGATGTTGCCGGGCTACAGCCGGGTAAGCCGCTCAGACAAGCTGTTGCTACTGATCCAAGTAAAACGTCGCGGCGTGAAAGAGACATAATCATCATCCTTTTGATTTCGAGATAAAGTGCAATGAATTGAGGCCGAAGGCAATTCCATTTTAGCCATTAAAAAACCCGGTCTTTTTCAAGACCGGGTTGAATTTTATTAGCTTTTGCAATCGCCCTAAGCTTGAGCGGCCGCCGCGCGGCGTAGCGTCATATTGACCAAACGCTGCCAGTTATTGAGTGAAATCAAATGCGCATAAGCAACAGCCAAATATCCATTTTTTGTAAACTCTGCGAGCTTAGCATCTGGAAGCGCTTTTAGCTTCTCTTCTGACACGGCAAAGTAATCTGCGATTTTTTGACGTTCCGCCGGCGTTCCATCTGGATTTTGTCCCTGGAAATGCATGTCCTTTGGTTCAAATAGATCAAGCGCTTTAAAGTCATCAATCATCTTCGTTGTAGCTTGACGATCACGCTCAAAGTTTTGCAAAAACTGGAAAGCTTCTTTCGTATATTGAGACGTATCATCACCATCGAAGAACTTTTGTTGTGGCTTTTTCTTTGTGACACATTCTGCCTTTTCGTCGACACAGACAACAAAACGATCATTTTGCGGATCACCAGCAAGTACAAATGGGTAGCGGCGCGCAAAGGCTGGGAGATAGAAGTCTTGAGCAAAATTACCCTCTTCAACGAACAAATTTTCGCCGGACCGAATACCCATAACAGCGAGAGGTGAACGCTCATCACCGGCAAAAATAATTGGGACAGAGGCCGATGCGCTTCCAAACTCAGATGCCGTCAATGGCATAAAATGTTGTTTTTCAATAAATTCAAACGGTTTGGCGACTTGCGTCACACCAAAACCAGCGTGCTTTTCCTTGGTCAGCGGCACTGGATTTTCATAAAACATCACATTTCCGCTAATTTTAACCTGATTGTCGTCTTTGGCCATTTCTATTCCCCTACTTACCCAGGATCGGGTGTGGTCATAATACTGAGCGGGGCCTTTAGCGAGTCTTGTCCTAGTCTTCAACCTTGGAATACGGTTAACGAAAAGACGGTTTACAGACTGGCGAAATTAAAAAAGCTAGTCTATAGAAAGCCTATGACCGAGATCACACTAACTGACAGAATAGATCGCGCCAGGCAGATTGTTGAAGGTTCGGGCGAGCGTTTCACGCCCTTACGCGCGCATGTCCTTGAACTGATCATAGAAGATGGAAATGCAATTAAGGCCTATGACCTACTTGATAGGCTCAAACCAGACGTCGGCAGTCCTAAACCACCAACGGTTTACAGGGCTCTGGAATTTCTATCTCGTCACGGCCTTATTCACCGGGTTGAGGCCCTAAATGCCTTTATTGCCTGTGATCATACACATCCTCACTCGGATGATGATCATCATCATTTGGCTGAATTTTTCATATGCGAAACCTGTTTAAAGGTCGAGGAACGACATGCACATGATCACGCAAATTGCCGACCCGATGGTTTTTCAATCACCCGATCTGTGGTCGAACATTACGGCCTTTGCGGGAATTGTGCCGCCTAGTGCAATTTGAGAAAAATGCCTTGTTGTGACCCCAGAATTCTTAAGTGACTTTACATTAAGTTGGGCGGGTGAATGTTCGGCCTGGGAATGTGACGATTTAGGTCACATGAATATGCGGCACTATGTGCATAAAACCGATGAAGCACGACAAGGTTTTATGATCCGGCTCGGGCTAAAACATGCCTATCAAAACGGAACTGTCAGCTCCCTTCGTGTCCGCGACTTCCATATTAAATATCAAGGCGAAGCCAGGCCCGGAAATTCGTTACGCATAGACAGCGCCGTTTTATCAATTGGAGAATGCGATATTCGTCTGTGTCATGTTATGACCCACCGCGATGGACGCCTTGCAGCGACAATGATCGAAACCGTCGAACATATCTATCTTCCTGAAGATAAGATATTTCCATGGCCAGAACGCCTCCAAGAAAGTGTCAAAAAACATATGGCGGAGCTGCCTGGCCCCGCCAAGCCGCGAAATATTGACCTAAACATTAAATATCACGGCACGAGCCTATCAAAACTCAAATCTCACAATATCGATATTATTGGTGCTGGCGTCTTCAAAAAATCTGAACTCGACATAACAGAGCATGTGAGCTTGGGGTCGTTTTTTGGACGCACGACCTCAACGATTGGATGGTTTAAAAAAGGGTGGCCTGAATTTGAGAACCCAGCCTATCACGCAGATGATAAAAGTGCCGTGCTATTGGAAATGCGCGCTTTTATCCATCGCTATCCCCGCCGCGGTGATGCCTATGATTATGCGCCTTACCTCTTAAGTGCGAATAGCTATACGCGTGAAATCATACACAATGTGATGGATCCAATTAGCGGTAAAAGCTGGGCTACAATGCTAGCAAGCGGATGTAAATTTGACTTGAAAACCCGTAAATTACTTAAGACGACAGAGGATGAGCTTACCGCTCTGAAAAAAAATATCGTCAGTGATATTACGCTTTAAATTTTACCCAAGACTTCATTTATTGCGTCAATGGCCAACTCGGCTTGGTAAAATGGAAATAGATGATCGATATTGGGGTCGAAATGCACATCAATATTGGGTTGGGCTTTTTGCATTGCGGACCGTGTTCCGGGTGTTGAAACCACTTGGCGCCCCCCAGCATAAATAATTTTGGACTGATTGGGCAAATCACGCGCTGCCTTAAAGATATTGTGCCATTGGGCAATAAAAATACGGCGCTCCCAAATGGGGGCACACGCGAGTTCCCATTGATCCCCCTGAGTTTGAAAAAGTCCGCCTTCAATATAATCGCGTAACGTGTCATCGCTCATATGTTTAAAAGCCCCACGACCATGCCAATGTGTAAAAGCCTGTTCAGGACTATCGAAGACGGACCGTCTTTGGGCCGCCTTTCTTGCAATCGGTATACGCTGGCCCAAAAAAGCACGACCAACGGGTAAAAAAGAAAACAGACGAAACAATAGCGGGACTGACACAGGATCAAATCCGACATAGCCCTTGATCCGTCCTTTCAAAAAAGGTGCCGCCAAAGCTGCCGATACAGCCCCAAAACTATGACCGGCTAAAATAGGTGGCGCGTTGATTGAGTCTGGGAGATAGCGCTCAAAAAACTCTATGCAATCATCCCGAAAGACATGCCAATTTTTCAGCTCAGGGTCTTGCGGCATATGCCGGCTATGGCCGTGTCCGCGCATATCAAATATAACCGAATGTATATTTAGTCGTTCGAATACTAACCGGTAACTTAGCGCGTTAAATCCATTGGCATGTAGAAAAACGAGTTTGACAGGCTTCGACATGTCTCCGAAATGCAAGGCAGACATCTTGCCATCGCGGAGTTGATATTCGCGTCTTTCCACCCTCTAAGCGCGCGCTAATATTTGCGGTTTAAAGCGCATGCACTTTTTTAGGATCCAAATCATCCTCAATCGCTTGATCAAGGATTTTGAATATCGCTTTGCGCGCGCGTAATTTTGTTTCTCGGAACGCCTTTGGATTTAACTGCCCAAACATTTGGCCCGCCATTGGGATCGCCATCGGCCATTGCTCTTCTGGCACAACACGATCAAAAAATCCTGCATGCATGGCGCCCTTTGGATCAAAAATCTCACCATTAATGACGCATCGATTAAAGTAATTTTTCGCGAGATGATAACGGCCCATTTCGATCCCGAAATTATGCATGGTCATGCCAATCAAAGTTTCGTTTAAACCAACTTTATAATTTCCGGCTTTGATCATAGAATAGTCACAGGCCAGCGCCAAAAACGCCCCCATAGCGATAGTATGACCAGGAGCCGCCATAATAACAGGGCGCGGATATGCCATAAGCCGACGCGCAAATTTTGACCCCTTAGACGTCAACAACAGCGATTCTTCAGGCCCTGCATTCATTTCATTGAGGTCAAACCCGCCGCTCATCATGCCGTCGCGACCCGTGATAATTACAATGGCGTCTTCTTTTTCCGCCTTATCCAGTGCCGCATTCAGCTCTGCCCATGTCTGGTCTCCAAGCGCATTGGCTTTGCCATCATCTAGTGAAAGAATGGCAACTCCATCTTTGGACGCATATGTGAGTTTTTCCATTTTACTCTCCTGGTGAAATCATATCTGGCCTGGTGAAATCATATTGGGCGAAGACGGGATTTAGTGACAGACCTTAGAGACTGCGCGCGATAACCAATTTCATTATTTCATTGGTTCCGCCGTAAATACGTTGCACGCGACTATCTCGGTACATGCGACCAATCCGGTATTCATTCATAAAGCCATATCCGCCGTGTAGTTGTAGGCAGCGGTCAATGACTTCGCATTCTTTATCTGTCACCCAATATTTCGCCATAGAGGCCGTGACAGTATCCAACTCACCCCGAAGATGCTTCTCGGCACAATCATAGACAAATGTCTTAGCGACCGTTGTAATTGTCTTACATTCAGCCAATTCAAATTGCGTATTTTGAAATCCCATAACTGGTTTTCCAAACGCTTTTCTGTCTTTGACATATTCAATCGTCATAGCCAAAGCCGCTTCCATTTGCGCGACACCTGAAACCGCAATATTGAGCCTCTCTTGCGGCAATTCTTGCATTAATTGAATAAAACCATGACCCGGCTCTGTGCCCAAAAGCGCGTCTGCTGGCACTTTCATATCATCAAAGAAAAGTTCCGCTGTGTCCTGTGCATCAAGGCCAACTTTGTCGAGAATCCGACCGCGGCGAAATCCGTCTAAATCATCGGTTTCAACAACAAAAAGCGATTTTGAAAATTTACCCTCACCGCCTGTATCGGCGACAATAATAATCAGGTTTGCTGTTCCGCCATTTGTAATAAATGTCTTAGATCCATTGATGACCCAACCATTCCCATCCTTTTTTGCATTGGTTTTAACGCGTTGTAGATCAGACCCTGTCCCAGGTTCGCTCATGGCAATCGCGCCGACAAGCTCGCCCGTCGCCATACGCGGCAACCATTTTTGTTTTTGTTCTTCCGTGCCGTAATGCAGGATATATGGGGCAACAATTGCATTGTGAAGCGATAGACCAAAACCGTCGACATTGGCTTTAACAAGCTCTTCTTGGATAATCATTTCGTGGCGATAATCCCCGCCTCCTCCGCCATATTCCTCAGGGATCGCGCAATTTAGCAAGCCATATTCGCCCGCCATATTCCAGAATTTGCGATCAACTTTTTTGTTTTTACGAAATTTTTCCGAATGCGGCGCCATTTCATTGGAATAAAATTTATGAACCGCATCGCGGAACATATTTATGTCCTCTTCCTCATACCATTCGGGGTTTTTAAAATTGAGGACATTCGTTGACATTTAGCTCTCCGCTAAAAAATTATTATAATTGTGTTTTTTGGGCGTTCAGACAGTCAAATGATCAGCAAGTGCATAATCATCTGACTGTCTTAAAATTGTTGGGCTTAAAATGCCGCGGCATCCAGCGCCATGACCGGGTCTGCGCCAGTCTTGATCTTGGCCAAATGGCTGTCGAGCATTGGCAACATGCGAAGCACAAAATAACGACCCGTAATGAGCTTGTTTGGATAGAATTGATCATTCGAGCCGTCATCTATTTTGGCTTGGGCAATGAGCGCCATTTTCGCCCACATATAGGCGAATGTCGCAAGACCCAGCATATGCATATAGTCAACAGACCCAGCCCCTGCATTATTGGGATTGGACATACCATTTTGCATCAACCACATCGTCGCCTCAGTTAGCTTTTTCTGGGCACCGGCAAGGCCTTCCATAAATTCTGGCAAGGCTTCATTGTCTTTATTTTCAGACAGGAAGGCTGAAATTTCTTGGTTTAGCGTCATCAATGCCCGGCCGCCATTACGCGCTAATTTACGACCAACAAGATCAAGCGCCTGAATACCATTGGCGCCTTCATAGATAAGGGCAATCCGGTTATCACGAACAAATTGGCTCATGCCCCATTCTTCGATAAACCCGTGTCCACCAAAAATTTGCTGACAATCAATCGTCGTTTTCATCGACATATCAGTTAGATAGCCTTTAACAACGGGGGTCAATAATCCGAGATAATCATCGCATTTTTCGACGAGTTTTTCGTCCCCATCATGCATTTCGATATCTTCATGCTTGGCTGCCCAATATAAAAGTGCACGCCCTGCCTCGTTAAAAGCGCGGGTTTCCATCAACATACGACGAACATCTGGATGGACGATTATTGGGTCCGCTGGCTTATCCGCATTTTGGGGGCCAGTTAAGGCGCGACCCTGAATACGGTCTTTGGCATAAATAGCTGCGTTTTGATAGGCGACTTCGGATTGACCGAGCCCTTGCAGGCCTACGCCAATACGCGCTTCATTCATCATGACAAACATGACGCGAAGACCTTTATTTTCGTCCCCGATGAGATAGCCTTCAGCCTCGTCAAAATTCATGACGCAGGTCGAGTTTCCGTGGATGCCCATTTTTTCTTCGATAGAGCCACAGCTCACAGGATTGCGTTCACTTGGATTTTCATCAGCATCCAATTTGAATTTAGGCACGATAAAGAGCGAAATCCCTTTTGTTCCGGCGGGCGCACCTTCAATACGGGCAAGAACCAGATGAATGATATTATCCGTCATATCATGCTCACCAGCCGAGATGAAAATTTTCTGTCCAGAAATTTTATAACTTCCATCGGCTTGCGGGACAGCCTTGGTTTTCAACATGCCCAAATCGGTACCGCAATGCGGCTCGGTAAGGTTCATTGTACCTGACCACTCACCCGATATCATTTTCGGAAGAAAAGTTTGTTTTTGCTCGGCGCTTCCGCCCACTTGAATAGCCTTGATCGCGCCGCCTGTGAGGCCCGGATACATAGCAAACGCCATATTGGCAGATGTCCACATTTCACTTGCGGCCACGCCCAACATACGCGGCATGCCCTGCCCGCCAAATTCTGGGTCCATAGATAAAGAGGACCAGCCATTTTCAACCATTTGTTTATAGGCGTCTTTAAACCCTGTTGGCGTTGTTACCGAACCATCATCATGGCGCTTACATCCTTCGTGGTCTCCAATAATATTTAGGGGTGCGAGGACTTCTTCAGCAAATTTAGCGCCTTGTTCAAGAACGGCGCTCGCTAAATCCGCATCGATTTCCGAATACGCATCATATTTTAAAAGGTCCTCAAACCCTAATACTTCATGGAGCAAAAACTGCATATCACGTACAGGTGCGTTATAACTTGGCATGTGAAATCTCCCTCAGGATAATCTTAATTTGGTTGAGTTTTATCCGGCATGCCGGACATATAGTCGATTGGGTTGGTTGTCATTGTTTCATCAAAAGCGGCTTGATACCGGGCAGCCAATTCGGCGACATCAATTTGTTCATCGCTTGTTTGGCCAAGATACTCTTCCGCAATAGAAATTACATCAAGCATATCTTTAGACAGAACGCGCAGATCTTCTCGACGCTTTGCCAGACCTGCCAACACATTTTCAAAATTTTCTTTACGTCGAAGCAATTCAGATCGGTCTTTGATAAGCCCGTCAGTGACATCAAAAACGGCGCGGATATCATCGAGCGAAAAGCCGAGGCGTTTACCACGCATAATTTTCTCAAATCGCGTCTTTTCGCGCAATGAAAACACACGAATACCGCCTTCGCGCATCGGCGAAAGCAAACCTTTATCTTCGTAAAAACGGATCGTACGGGGAGTCACACCAAACATATTGGCGAAGTCTCTAATACCCCATTTCTGTCTTAATGTTGTCGACATAAGAGCCTGCTAGCTTACGTTGACGTTAACGTCAACGTCAAAAGAAACAATATCGCGCAGCATTCTTTACAGTTTTACTTCATTAAAATGTTAACGACTTAACGCCACATTAACCATGTACAGGGCTTTATAGGGGTGAGTTTCGCCTAAAAATCTAAGAGCGATTCGAATATTTTCGAGGGAAGCCTGGCATATGTCGAAAAAGGCCACCACATCCAAGACGCCCAAACCCGTTGCAAAGCGGACAAA
>CAYTLJ010000065.1:11854-15115 GCA_964438555.1 uncultured Algimonas sp. | reverse complement strand
AAACGACAGAATTTGAAACCTATAATGTAAAGGCGACACAGGCTCGATTTGTTCGTATTCGCGGCCTCTCAAATTCCCGAGGATCGCCTTGGACGCTTATAACTGAGGTCAGAGCATTCGGACAATCTGTGCTTGAAACAGTTACGCAGCTTGAACATTTCGGCGAACCTATCACACTTATTGGCGCAAATATTCCTTGGTCTTCTAACGCTGGCTTTAGTGCAGATTTTGGCTGGTATGATCCGCTCAATATCGAGGCCTATCGCAATCATTTTTCCAGACTTGAACAGGTCGGTGCAAACTCGGCTCGGGTTTGGCTTCATACAACAGCTCAGGTTACGCCTGATATTGATCCAAGTGGAACTGTCTTAAGCTTAAGTCATATATCTTCTGATGAGGTCGTGATCGATCAACTCAGATCCGTTTTAGACGAAGCCTGGGCTCGAGGGATCGTCGTCAACTATAGCCTATTCTCATTTGATATGTTTTGTGACAGTTTTGGCGATGATTTCGGGTATAATAATTACCTCGATATTGAACGCCATAAGATCATGGTTGAAGAGAATTATCAGAGCTATATCGACAATGCCTTAAAGCCAATCGTAAATGGGTTGAAAGATCACCCTGGGCTATTTGCTTATGAGATATTCAACGAGCCTGAAGGCGCCATTAGA
This sequence comes from uncultured Algimonas sp., assembly GCA_964438555.1. Taxonomy (GTDB): domain Bacteria; phylum Pseudomonadota; class Alphaproteobacteria; order Caulobacterales; family Maricaulaceae; genus Litorimonas. The sequence goes on along the minus strand of CAYTLJ010000065.1, from coordinate 14,441 downwards.
GATATGACGGATGCAGGACATTTTTGTTCAGACGAAGCAAATGTTCCGGGCGACGGCCTGTCCTTTCCATTAAGTTTGGCCGGGGCACAGAGATTTGTAAACCGGACCGCCGCAGCCATTCATGAGATCGACCCAAATGTCAAAGTTACCACGTCAACACATACGGATTTCTTTGAATCATTTAATAATGAAACGCTTATCTCTCAGCCAGGCGCTAACCAAAATGGGACTCTCGATTTTTACGAATTACATCATTATCCATTCTACGAGAACCCACCTTATATTACGGGCGCCGATATCTATGAAGCAGACCGTCCGATCATTATCGGCGAATATGACCTGGCAGATGTGAGGCAAGAATCCCGTTTCCAAACTGATCGTACTGGCTCGCTATCGGCCATCATCAATCAAGGTTATGTAGGCGCGTGGCCTTGGTCACTCTTAAATGATAACCTTGGGCAAATCGATGCAGCTATTTTAAATCTTGCGTCTGATACTGCGATAGATCGGGTTGCGGTAGAAGCTTGTATCGAGACGCGCGACAGATCCTGTTATAAACAATAGCGCACCCAATGCGGCGTGGAGAGTACTGCAAGGCATTCGTCTGACTTCACGTCAATGTCGGGTGGTCCAAATATCCGCGCAAGGTCTTTATTGGATATTTCACAAAACCTATATTAGATGATAGTATATCTGCGATTTTTAAGGCCGTTTATATGCGTAATTTATATTGTCTCGCTCTCTTCCTTTTTTGTGGAATGGTCGTTTCGGATGCGCGTGCGGCGAGCTATGAATTTTCCTGGACGGGATCGGATGGCTATTGGTTAGACGGTGCGTTTTCAATACCCGGCGCCCTAACCGATCAAGACCATATTGACGAACAACATGTGTCTTGTTTCAGGATCAAAGGCTATCAAGGCAAAACCGAATTAGGAAAATGGAGCCTTGGTGACGTCACGCCAGAGACCCATTGGAATTTGAATTTCGAACCCAATTCATTGCAATTTCGGACCGGTGGAAATTCATTTGGGACGAATGGTCAAGAATGGAATATGAACGGATTTGGGGTAGGCTGTGGTCGAAACGGATTTGGCTTTAATGCCGGCGGGGCCGCGCAAGATATCTGCATTGACAATAAATTCATATCGTCATCCAAAATCCCAGCAAACACGCCTTTGAAAGCAACTCGAAATGACGACATTCGTTTCAGTGCCAATGATTGCAATTTTGACTATATCTCTTAGTCTGGATTTTTAAAAATAATTTTCTAACGACTCTTTTGCGCCATGAGGTAATAACTCTCACCTTTATCGATCCCATCACCGATTATTCTCAACCCTAATCGCTCCAGGTAATCGCGGTAAGCGTCACTCCCGAGTGAGACTGAGCGGCGCCCTGTCTGGATATCCTTCCATTCACATATTTGATGCGGGGCAGAAAAAAGAATATGGCCATAGGGTTTCAAATGCCGAGACATTTTTTCTAATAGCTGCTTCTGACGGTCTTCTGGCAATAAAAAGATCAGTCCAATCGCCATAATTCCATCAAATTTACGATCAAAAAACCGGCTGTCTTCAGCTGCCTCATATGCAATGGGATGTTCAGGAAAATTCTCGCGATAGGCGCTAACCATATTTTGAGAACTATCTATCGCAAAAATACTAGCATTTGCGCCTAGCAAGATCGGCGTTAGAGGTAGGCCATGTCCACAGCCAATATCCAAAATAGATGGGTTTTCAGCTAATCTGGAACACCATTCTTTTACGACAGTGCTCCCGGAATCAGACCGGTATTTCATAAAATCTTGGGCGACCGCGTCCCAACCCGATGATATATCTTGCAGGGCAGTCATTATCCCCTAATTTCTCAATTCGTCGGCATATTTCATGCCATTGAAAATCGGGTCGAGATATGTCTTGCGGCCTAAGCCCTGCCAATTCGGGACATTTTTGACACAAAAGATCGCGATTTCCGGAGGTTGACCATTTCGAGCGCGATTCGCCTCTTCGCGTTCAAATTTGCGAAGATCAGAAAGGGATGTCGCCGGACCACTCGAACATTTTCGTACAACTTCAGCTGGTGTTGTGCGGGGCACTTGCTCAAATTCTGATCGATTATAGGCGCGGTAATTCGCAGATACTGAATTTCCCTGAAGGTACTTCACAAATACCATACGTCGATATTTTGGATTATCGCTCGGTCCAGATTCTAACAGTAAAACGGGACTGGAATTGGAATTTTGCGCAAGTGCGGGGGTCCCCATTAAGCCGCTAAGACCCAAAACACCCATCACAGTAACGAAGTGTCGCATTTTCATCTCCACAAAACCTCTTTCGATGACCAAGCAAGAATAGGGCCGAAACCCAGATTTTAATGTTGAAAATTAGTTAACAGCAAAAATATGAAAGCAATCTGAATAAAACATTAGCAATTTTGAAACTTAAGCCTTCCGCCATGTGGTCCCATTAGGACCATCTTCAAGGACAATGCCCTTTTCTTTGGCTTCATCACGCGCTGCATCGGCCGCCGCCCAATCTTTGCGCGCACGTGCGTCTTCCCGGCGTTTCGCGATGGCATCAAATTCCGC
>CAYTLJ010000065.1:0-11754 GCA_964438555.1 uncultured Algimonas sp. | reverse complement strand
GTCTCCCCTTCCCCGACACGGTCACCCCCACGCAAAGCTTCAAGCGAATTACCTGAGAGCGTTCCGTAATTTTCATAAGTCGAGACATCAAAAAAGACATGACCGTCACTGACATAGGCATGATCTTTTTCAATCAGATCCGAGATCATCTCAATCATGTTGGGAATATGGACCGTCGCTTTGGGTTGAGATGTCGGCGGCAAGCAATTCAGCGCGGCCAGATCTTCATTATATATCCGGGCATATTTCTCTGTAATGTCAGAAATTGGCACGCCAGTTTCAGAAGCAGCTTTGATAATCCGATCGTCGACATCCGTTATATTACGCGCATATACCACAGCATCCTCGCCGTAAATATGGCGTAAGACCCGAAACAACACATCGGCAACGACGGCTGCGCGCGCATTGCCAATATGGGCATAAGAATAAACCGTAGGTCCACAATTATACATGGTCACCCGCTTTGGATCTTGCGGAATAAAGGGCTCTTTTTTTCGCGTGAGCGAATTATAAAGCGTAAGCGGATGGGCAGTATCAATCATAAAGCGCGTCCTAGACTATTCCATTTTAATTTGGAACCATTTTGATAGTATAGTTTTACGAGACAGCCCTTGTAGGAAAGCCCGTAAAACGCCAAAAAGCAAATATGAAAATACAACATCTAATCGTCATCGCAGCTCTTCTGATTGGCGGATTTTTTGCCATCAATGACGCCATGCGTCCACGTCCGCCGACAGTGGAATTTATTGTGTCAGGTGAAGACGCCGTCGTTATCGGTACGACAGATAGCTATTCCTATAATGTGATATCGGATTTCACGCGAGATAACCCTGACGTAAAACGTTTGGTCCTACAAGCCATGCCAGGAACCCAAGACGTCGTCACCAATACGCGCCTGGTGCGCGAAATTCGTGAGGCCGGTTTGGCAACCCATGTCCCCGCCAATGGGCGTATCGCCAGCGGTGCTGTGGATTGGTTTATTGCCGGATATCCGCGCACGATTGAATGCGGCGCTATGATCGGCGTGCATAGCTGGGGATCTCCGCTCGGCACGCGTGGAGACCGGACAGTTTATGATCCGCAACGCATAGCACAGCGAGACTTCCTTAAAGATATGGGTGTCAATCCTGACTTTTATGAATTTACGCGCGCTGCCGCCGGTCCTGATGAGATCCATTGGTTGAGCATGGATGAAATGTTACGTTTTGGATTGATTAAGCATAAACCCGATTGCTAGCCACAATCTCGCCTGAATTCCCAACTCAATTGGTTTTGTGCTGGGAAAAAAGGAGAGATTCTTATGAATAAGAAACTTAAACTCGCGACTTTAATGCTCGCAACAGGCGTCATGACGACTGAATTCATGTCTGGCACAGCATTTGCCCAGGACAGCTCAACTCAGTCTGTGGAAGAGAACGCAAAATCGGAAACATCTGACCTAGCAAAAGAAGGTGTCGAAAATGACGCATTGCTCTCAGATTCCGAAACAGTCGGCTTAGACAATGACCCCGTCGCGCTTGAGAACCCAAATTCTGCCACCACGTATCCAGACGGCGATGAAACAGATATTGAAGATGAAACAGATCTTGAAGATGAAAGTGGGACGGACCAAAACCCTGAAATAGAGACGGCCATCTTATGTCCTGAGGGTACAAAGGCGCTCAGTGACGGGACTTGTATGATCAAAGGTGCTTTCAAACCAGAATAGCCGGTAAATTACAGAAACCTATAAATTCTAGCACTGGTCTTTCGGGACCAGAGCCTCTATATAATGGGCTATGAAAAACACGAAACTTACGCCTGTTCCAAATTTGACCCGACCATCGCGGGAAGCCGCTATGGAAGCGGTACGGACTCTAATCGCTTTTACAGGCGATGATCCAGACCGCGAAGGCTTACGCGACACGCCAAAGCGCGTGGTGAATGCCTATGCAGAATGGTATAGAGGATATGACCTGGACGCAGCCCAAGAACTTTCGCGCGTTTTCGAAGATGTCTCAGGCTATGACGATATGGTCGTGCTTCGCGAAATCGATGTCGAAAGCCATTGCGAGCATCATATGGCGCCATTTCTTGGCAAAGCCTATGTCGCATATCTCCCCACAGATAAGGTTGTCGGTATTTCAAAACTCGTAAAGGTTGTCGAAATTTTTGGAAAACGACTTCAAACACAAGAAACCATGACGGCTCAAATCGCTGACGCCATTGAAGATGCGCTAAAACCGCGTGGGACGGCCATTATGATTGACGCGAAGCATCAGTGTATGAGCACGCGCGGCGTACATCACCCTGACGTCTCAACCATCACATCTCAATTCACGGGCGAGTTCAAAACGAATCCTGCTCTACAGGATCGATTCCTTAAACTTATCGGGAAATAATGCGCTAAAGCATAAATCTTTTCGCAGGTCGTCGGCGCTCACTTTTTGCACAAAGACGGCGTATTTTATCCGCCACCTTATTTGTAAGCTCAGATGAATTCCGAAAGGGCGGCCGGAAGGCGTGTTGCCCATAAGTGCAGCGCATAAAACTCCTTTATCCTGCAAATCAGCATATTAATTTGCGCGTGAACGCAAAATATATCCGGGAGCGCCTGATGGCGAGCCCGCCATACAATGAATCAGTGCAGTAATTATGGTAAATAAAGGATTAAAAACCCGCTATTTGCAGGCCTCTGAAACAAAAAACCCGCCAAACGGCGGGTCATTTATTCAAATCTGAATCAGTTTTAAGCAGCTTTAGTCTCTTCAAGCTTTAAGAGCTGTTTCTTGATCTTTTTGGCTTTGTCAGTGAGCTTGTGGTTTTTGGTTCCCAATAGGAATGCGTCCAAACCACCTTTAAAATCAACAGTCCGCAAAGTTTTGGCTGCAATCCGCATTCTGAACTTTTGCCCCAAAGCGTCAGAGGCTAGCGTTACATTGCACAAATTCACCTCAAAACGACGACGCGTTTTATTCATTGCGTGAGATACGTTATTTCCGGACATTGGACCGGTATTCAGAAGATCGCAGCGACGGGCCATGACAACACCTAAAAGAAAACAAAAAGCCCACCAAGTGGGCAAAAACATGAAGGCGCCAATTAGTGGAGGACTCTAGTCTCGTCAAGGCTTTTCCTCGTATCAAAAATGCGGATTACATTGAGGCTTTGCAATGCTAAACACCATTATGTTCATTTTTCCGCCATATTGTTTCTGCCATAGTCAAATTCATGCGTAAAAGCTCGAAAATTCTTGTCAGCGGCTTAACCGCATTAATGCTCAGCTTTAATGCTGTGCCGCAAACCTTTATTCCCGACTTTCTACAAAATAGTCGGAATTTTAGCATTCTAAATCAGCAAAACCTCGGATCAACGCGCTATAGCGTTGATAGAGCTGCATCTGATGACACGCAAATCCAAATGCGACTGAAGGGCTATGTCTTTGGCTTTCGCGTCATTCGATCAGATTACGTCGTCCGCTTTAATCAGCAAGACTATGTGGCATATGCGGATGCCAAAACGTCTGGACTAGCTGCCCTTTTGAAAAAAATGGAACTCTGGTCCGTCACAAAAGGACGCTATAGCAAAAACGGCTTGAAACCTGACTGGCACGTTCAACAAAATACGGACAAGAAAAATAGACGCGTTGAAATGAATTATGATCGCTCGAAGGCAAAGGTAGATGTTGCGATCGTTCCCCCGCTCGGTAGCCAAGGTATTCCGCCAGCCACGCCAGCTGAACGATACCAAGCCAATGATGCAATCTCGGGTATTCTGCATTTAATGATGACTGGGACATCTATAAATGGCGAGCTATGCACAGGGCGCGTTCCCTTCTTTGACAGCAAGCAGCACTATTATTTGCGGCTCGAACGTATTGGTACGAAACGTGTGAAATTTCTGGATGGCAAAGACGACACTATTCATTGCAGGGCGTATTACGAACCTGTCTCTGGGTATGATCCTGAGGACTTACCAAGCGAAGAAGAGGCGTCTACGCCTGTAAATGTCTATCTGAAATATTTTCCAGAAGCTGGCTTACATATTCCTGTGAGATTAACCTATAAAATCAGCGCGTTTAAAGCGGTGATAAAGGTCGATGAAATGGAGATCATTCAAGCTCGCCAAGCTAGTAATTAAGTTTAGCGGTCGAAGCGCGATACTCTCAAACCCTTGTTAATCTCCGCGTGAAACGCCTTTAAAACTTGATACGAATCGGTTCACCCCAGCTTTATCTTTTAATTGCGTATCAGACTGCCTTCAAAATTATGTCCAGCTATGACAAAGCTCTGATTAAAGCCGTATTGGGACCGACTAATACAGGTAAGACCCATTATGCGATTGAACGTATGTTAGGACGTGCAAGTGGCGTGATTGGCTTGCCGCTACGCCTATTAGCCCGCGAGGTTTATGACCGGATAATCATGCAAAAAGGGCCTGCTCAAGTCGCGTTGATCACGGGCGAAGAGAAAATTGTACCACCCCATGCGCGCTATTATGTTTGCACAGTCGAGGCCATGCCGATTGAAAAGCGTTTTGCTTTCCTTGCCATTGATGAAGTTCAACTTATGGCCAATCACGAACGCGGCCATATATTCACAGATAGGGTTTTAAAAGCCCGCGGCACGGAAGAGACGCTGTTTTTGGGTGCCGAAACGGCTAGAAATGTCTTGGCAACGCTTGTCCCAGATATTCGGTTTGATCACCGCGAGCGATTTTCTGAGCTTCATTATGACGGGCCTAAAAAACTGACACGTTTACCCAAACGCTCAGTCATCGTCGCCTTTAGCTCTGCTGAGGTCTATGCGTTGGCCGAATTAATACGCCGATATCGAGGCGGAGCCGCCGTTGTCATGGGCGGCTTATCGCCGCGCACGCGAAATGCCCAAGCCGAGCTATTCCAATCTGGTGAGGTCGATTTCCTGGTGGCAACAGATGCCATTGGCATGGGGCTTAATCTGGACACAGACCATGTCGCATTTGCTGGCTTGACAAAATTTGACGGTCGTAGACGGCGCTACCTAACCCCGATGGAAGCCGCACAAATTGCGGGTCGTGCCGGTCGGTTCCGAAATGACGGCACATTTGGGACAACGGCAGACTGTCCAGTGATGGATGATGAACTCATTAAACGGATCGAGTCCCATGAATTTGAAGCCTTGAACTATGTGGAATGGCGCAATTCTGAGCTCGACTTCACAACACTCGACAGTTTGATGGATACGCTCCATGCACCGCGCCCTACAAAACGCCTTCGGCGTATAAAAGGCGCAGAAGATGAAGCTTCGCTTGAGCGCCTCTCTGCAATCCCAGAAATTCACGACGCTCTGAAAACGCGCGCCCAAGTCAAAATGCTCTGGGATGTGTGCCAGGTCCCGGATTTTCGCAATCTGACAATCGATACGCATGTGAAGCTTCTCCAAGATATCTGGAGAACCTTAATCCTTGGCGGCGGATCCTTGTCTGACGACTTCATGTCGGGGAAAATCAAGAGATGCGATGATATTTCCGGCGGCGTCGATCAACTTTCCAGTCGATTGGCTCAAATTCGGACCTGGACCTATTGCGCATCCAAGCCAAATTGGATGAGAAACCGAAATATTTGGATAAATCATGCAAGAGAGGTTGAAGACAAGCTATCGGACGCGCTACACGAAGCCTTAACGGCACGCTTCGTTGATCGACGAACGCGGAAGCTACTTAAGGGCATAGGAGCCAATCTGGAGATGAGTGCAACAATTAAGGACTCGGGTGAAGTCTATATTGAGGAAGATCTGATTGGTCATCTCGATGGACTTACATTTACGATCGATTCGTCACAAACAGGTCTTGAAGCGCAAGCCCTTCAGGCGGCGGCGGAGAAAGCCGTCGGACCAGAAATCGACCGGATATTGACCTCTATATCCTCCGGAACGCATGCTATTTTCACGCTGTCTGATAATGGTGAAATTCTTTGGGGTGGCAAAGCGATTGGGCGTATTGCGGCAAGTGGGTCAATTTTTGCGCCAGATGCAGAACTCATAGGCGGGACATTTGGTAAGCCAGTCTTGCAACAAATGGCATCTGACCGCATGCGTGAGTTTCTAAAGGCTGAAGTGCAAACGCATTTGGCGCCACTCAAAGCCCTCAAGGACCTTATCGATTCAGCTGAGACACTTCCGGCCGCGAAAGGCTTTGGCTATGTCTTATTTGAAAATAATGGTGCAATAGAGCGCAGAGATCACCTTCAGGCCGTCCGTGATCTGGATCAGGATGCAAGGCGGCAACTCAGATCCGTCTCTGTTATATTTGGGCATTACAATGTCTATTTGAACGACCTAACCAAACCAAAACCGGCGAGACTTTTATCGCTCTTGGTCGCCTTTGGTGCGGGTGGGGATAAGAAACCATGGATTCCCTTTGCAGGCGTGACCTCAATTCCCAATGAAGGTGAGCTCGACGCAAAGCATTATTCTGCGCAGGCCCTATCCCTGGCTGGTTACCGCGCCGTAGGCGGACGTATAATTCGGTTTGACATTCTAAACCGATTAGCGTTCTTGATCCGAGACGCGCAAACATTATTCAAGACCACCAAAAAAGACGGCGTCCAAGGCCACAAATTTCAAATTATGTCGGAAATGCTAGCTCTGCTTGGATCCACATATGAGGACGTTCAAGGCGTCTTAAGGGAATTGGGATATAAGTCTGAAACGGCAGCAGAGTCCTTGACCCGGCCTGCCTCTGAACACATGGATAACACCCAATCAACGGCAACCGCGCCATCAGAGACATCTGAGGCTCCCGCATCACAAACAGCTGAGCCACAATCAGCTGAACCCCAACACGCTGAACCAGAAAAATCCCAGACCGAAAAATTAGGGCTTGAAAAATCCGACACAGAGAAATCTGAGCCCTTAAATATCGTCAAAGCCGAACCGGTAATACCAGAGAAAACGGCGGGCGACACAACGCCTAAAAAGACCAAAGCTAAAAAGACCATAAGCGTGTATCAACATCGCGAGACACTTGAGGACGGATCTATCAAGGAACTCGAAAATCTCGAATATTGGTATTTTCCATCGCGTGGCCAAAAAGGGTTTCGCCCTAAAAAAAATGCGGGCTTTAAAGGCAATCGAAAACAAAAACCCTTTAAAGCGAACAAACCCTTTCAAAATAATAAAGGGGCAAATAGGGCGCCGTCCCAAAAGCAAATTGAAAACTCACCTTTTGCCGCCCTAGCCTCCCTAAAAAACAACAAGAAAGACTAGAAGCTGGCGCGTTTACGTTCGACAGAGTCAGATAAATCAACCCAAATCCGGGACGATATAGCCTGTCGTCTTGACCTTTGGTTATACCGCACGCGATTGCAAAAAACGCGAACAGGCGCCGCCAAGCTGATCAGTACTGGCAAAGTCAGAATCACACGCCACGGCAAGACAGAACGTATCAAAAAACCGCATACGCTCATTCGTCCGGGTGACGGCGTTACATTTATGCGCGGCACACAGCTCTTATCTGTAAAGATGATTGAAGCCGGTACACGACGTGGTCCAGCTAAAGAAGCTCAGACGCTATATGAAGTCCTGATTTAGACTAAAGATTGAACCCGATTGCGGGACAGTGTTGACACATGCCTCTCAACACGCCAAATCGCGCCCGAATACCGATTTGGAGCCAGCAATTCATGACATATATCGTCAAAGATAATTGTATCATGTGTAAACATACAGACTGCGTTGAAGTCTGCCCTGTCGACTGTTTTTACGAAGGTGAAAATTTCCTCGTCATCCACCCTGAGGAATGTATCGATTGTGGGGTCTGCGAGCCTGAATGCCCTGTCGATGCCATTGTCCCAGACACGGAAGATGAAGCGGATGGAAAATGGCTCGAAATCAATACGAAATATGCCGAAATTTGGCCCGTCATCACCACAAAAAGAGATCCTTTGCCTGAATATGAAAAATATGATGGGGAAACGGGAAAATTTGAAAAATATTTCAGTGAAAAACCCGGCATAGGCGACGAATAAGCGCTAAAACAATCTTATCTAAGATGAGATTCGCTTTTTACTGAAAATTGTGATATGATGAGAGAAATTTACATGAAAGCGCGGTCCGTCTTGAATGGCGTCCGCGCTTTTGGTTTACGATAGAGAAGGTAAATCATGGCCGCTAAAAAGACTGCCGCGAAGAAAAAATCGACCAAACTCCAATTCCGCGTGGGTCAACATATTGTTTACCCCGCACATGGTGTTGGAGACGTTATTGGTATCGAACAAGAAGTCATCGCGGGTTTCGATATTGAGGCATATGTCGTTCATTTTGAACAAGACAAAATGACATTACGTGTGCCAACTGCCAAAGCTGATACGTCGGGCATGCGCGCACTGTCAGATGAACTCACACTCAAAGACTCTTTTACGACACTGAAAGGCCGTGCGCGTATCAAACGGACAATGTGGTCACGCCGTGCTCAAGAATATGAAGCCAAAATCAATTCTGGTGACCTTATCTTGGTCTCAGAGGTTGTTCGGGACCTTCACAGAACTGACGCGCAACCCGAACAATCCTACTCAGAACGTCAGCTTTATGAACGCGCCCTTGATCGCATGGTGCGTGAAGTTGCTGCAATCCACAAGTCTTCACGGGATATGGCGATGGGCGAAATCCTCGATACACTGGCAAAGGCACGCTCAAGACAGGCCGCAAAGGCCGCTAAAGAAGCCGAAGCCGCAAATGAAGCGGAGGGTGAAAGTGCTGACGGAAATGAAGGCGAAGCTGCGGCATAAAGCCACCTAAATTACCGATTTATAATGTAAAATTGATTAGCCTCCCGCTTGACGGGAGGTTTTTCATTGTGCTCATTCATCCTGTGTTGAGGTTAACATCTATAGGTAGATGATCATGGTTAAGACTTTCAGATCCCTGTTAATTTGTAGCGCGGCGAGCCTAGGACTTGCGGCTTGTGGCGGAGGCGGAGGAAGTTCCGCCCCAACTCCCGTCGCTGTTGCACCGCCTGCGTCTTCTAGTCCGGCAGTCCCAAATTTTGTAGCCAATAGCTTTCCCCCCTCCTCAGATTTGAAATCAGTCTGTGCAACTGTTCGAACAGGTTTAGATCTTGACGGAAATCCAAGAGACGACATCCAAGGCGAATTATTACACGAATTATTCTGGCTTCGATCATTTATGGATGAAACCTATCTTTTCTTTGACCAAGTTACAGATAGTGACCCCAATGGGTTTGATGACAGAGGGGCTTATTTCGATGAGCGCTTAACGCAAGTTGTAACGCCAACAGGACGTCTTGTTGATCGCTTCTCATTCATTCAATCCACCGAAGACTTCGAAGCCACGCAAAGCGGTGCGCCTACATTTGGGTATGGCGCTGAATTTGCACGTATCCGCTCAACGTCGCCAAACCGTGATTGGCGTGTCTCTTTCACGCAAGATGGAAGCAATGCGGAAGCAGCTGGTTTCACACGCGGCGCCCGTATTCTGACAATTGACGGTATTGATTTCATCAATGGCAGTAGTGATGATGATATTGATGGCATTATTGCGGGCCTATTCCCGACATCCGTCGGCGAAGATCATGTATTTGGCGTTAGGTTTCCAGACGGAACGGAGCAAGACATAACGGTTACATCTGAATCAATTACCATTGAACCTGTAAACGCCGTAGAGATCATTCAAAACGGCAGTGATCAAATTGGATATATCCATTACCACACATTTGGTCCCTTTACGGGCGAAGAGCAATTACTTGACGCCTTTACGCAGCTCTCAATTGCGGAGGTGGACGACCTCGTTCTCGATTTCCGCTATAATGGTGGTGGACTTCTCGCCCTTGCCGCTCAGATCGGTTATATGGCTGCAGGTCCGGTCAGCGAAAACCGCGTATTCTATGCTCAAGAATTTAATAGCCGCGCGCCTAACAGAAACCCTCTCACCGGCCAAACCGTAGATCCCATTCCGTTTATTCCTGAAACAATCGGGTTTTCCGTCGATGCAGGTGAAGACTTGCCCAGCCTTAATCTCCCACGTGTCTTTGTCTTAACGACAGAACAATCTTGTTCCGCATCAGAAGCCGTAATGAATGGATTATTAGGGATTGGAATTGAGGTCGTCCAAATTGGCACACGGACCTGCGGTAAGCCGACAGGACAGATTCCGGTTGAAAATTGCGGGATTACCTATGTTCCACTTCACTTTAGAGGCGTCAACGCGGCAGGATTTGGAGATTTTGATGATGGTCTCGTGCCAAATACTCCTTTAGGCGCCGAAGGCCTTGTCATCCCAGGCTGTGACGTCGTTGATGATTTTGCAGCACCTCTGGGTGATCCGAGTGAAGCCTTGCTGTCCGCAGCTATAAATTTTGCCAATACAGGGAGCTGTCCATCTACGGCCACGGCAAAAACAGATGCAAATGGACCAGCGAATTCCAAGACATTTAATTTTGAACCGACTGATCCCTTGCTTGAGCATCCACGGATGGTCGCTATCGAAGCCAATAGAACATTATTGGACCTTAAAGGTACAAGTGCTGAATGACATCAATGACCACAAAATTCTACATTAACAGAGCCTCTCTCGGTTTTCTAATTCTCTCGGTTTCCACTTTGGGTGTAAGCGCATGCGCGACCACCAATAGCTTCCCGGAAACTGTAGATGCCGTCATGTTAAATCCCGAAGATGGACCTACACGCAATGCGATACGCGTATTTGTTCGGGATTTGGGCGGACCGGAATTAATTGTAAATCCCGACAGCCTTGTCAGCAGTCCCGTATTAACCACGCATAAAAGACAGCAAACGACCTTGCCTCAAAATACGCCTCGCCAATTTCGGCCTACAGGTGATTTTAGATTAGCCATAGACGGCGCAAGGAAATGCTGGCTTGTCCATTCTAACCAAGAGGTTGTCTCACGGGTTGAATTACCGGCCAGCGCCTATTGCGCGCAATATGAGGCGCCTTAAATAAGCCAGCTCCTACTCTTTCCATTTTAAACATTCAAAATTGAAAAATTGCGAAATCGAGTCTTCGAAATCAGATGTTTTCTGATATCCAAAATATTCATGCCTTTTACCGTTCATGGTACAGCTCCCGATAAGGACGGCATGCGGCGGCAGGTTTATGGCCGAACAAGGCGCACCAGGCTCTAAACCTTCACATCCGCTAAAATCATATGGTAGGCATGTCGCATCTCTAACAAAGGAACATCCCAGATATTTGTAATACTCACGACCATCTTCCCGTACCATGCGAAGGATATTTTTTTGAGCCGCAACGTCCAGAAACCCAGAATCCATATAAGACCGATACACGGCTCTTACCTCCGGGTCCTGGGTGGGATCATAAACCTCTTTTACACCCCATGGTGTTTGAATTGGCCGTTTTGGCGCAGTCAAGAGACGCAAACCTCTTTCACGAAAATTAGTAGAATCCACTTCAACTAACTGCTCTGACGCGACCTCAGAATTAGTTTTCGGCGTCACCTTCTCTGACTGGCCAAGACCATCCTGCAAATTAGGGCTATTTTGAACGCCTGAACTACATGCCGTCAGCAATCCAATAAGTAAGCACCCTATAATTGGGCGTCCCAAAAAAGTCTTAAATTTCGACAGGTTTCCCAATCGCGCAACCCCCGTTTCGCGAAAAAATAATCAAATTACCATTTATGGTCACACAATTTATCTTCTTTTTTCAATTGAAATTTTTTTAATTCGTTTAAAATTAAACCTTCTAATCCAAAACTTCCAATCGCTCAGGGTGATCAATCCAGATCATTGGACCATTA
>CAYTLJ010000064.1:0-15254 GCA_964438555.1 uncultured Algimonas sp. | reverse complement strand
TTTTGCTTTAGGCGAATCGCCGCCGATAGGCCAGCTGGACCTGCACCCACAATCACAACGTCATATTCCATCGACTCGCGTTCAATGGATGGATCCTGGTCAGTAAATGCGGCGGAGGTTTGGTCTAGGTTATACATTGTATATCTCAGCTCTTTTGGTATCGGCTCTAGTGCTCGTTTCAGATCTGGTGTATCTCTAGAGCCTCTTCACAAACCAGACAAGTATGAGTTTTAGTCGTCTAGCTTATATACGGAATTAGGATTACAGACAACATATGTCATCAATGGATGAAAATACGGCACCCATGCAGACATTAGGTTGGGAAGAATGGGTTTCATTACCCGGTCTGTCCTTACCTGCAATCAAAGCGAAAGTTGATACGGGTGCACGAACATCAGCCTTACATGCGATTGCAATTGAGCCCTTTGGCACGGATAAAAATCCGCAAGTTCGTTTTATCATGCACCCCGATCCGGGAAACCCGAATATCGAAGTTATTTGCTCGGCAAAAGTCAAAGATAGGCGTTCCGTCACATCTTCAAATGGATCCTCGGAACTTCGCTTTATTATCGGTGCTGACATTAAAGTTGGCGACAAGACATGGCCAATAGACCTATCGTTAACGAACCGCGAAACCATGGGCTATCGCATGTTATTGGGTCGCTCTGCCCTAAGGGATGATATCTCAGTTGTTCCAACCCTGTCCTTTCAACAACCCATTTTATCTTATGATATTTATAAAAAACGGCAGGGTAAGAAAGCGATTCCGAAACGCCCGCTTCGGATCGGGATCCTAACACAAGAACCAAAAAATTACTCCAATAGGCAAATGGTTCGTGCCGCAGAAGCGCGCGGTCATGTCATTGATATGATTTATACCTCTCGATGTTATATGGCGATTAATGCTCATAAACCCGAAGTCTATTATGATGGGGCGCCATTGCCGCGTTATGACGCCATCATTCCGCGGATTGGATCTCGCCTAACCTTTTACGGCATGTCAGTTGTCAGACAATTCGAAGCCATGGGTATATTTTGTCTAAATAATGCTGCACCGATCGGGAATAGTCGGGATAAATTATTGGCCCATCAATTATTATCCCAACACGGATTGGGCATGCCCGTAACGGCCTTTGCAAAATCTCCGGCCGATACAAAAGGCATTCTGGACGTTGTGGGTGGGGCTCCCGTTGTCGTTAAACTACTAGAATCCACACAAGGGAAAGGCGTTGTATTGGCAGATAACCGGAAAGGCGCCAGCGCGATTATTGATGCCTTTAGAGGATTAAATGCGCATTTCCTCGTCCAAGAATTCATCAAGGAGGCCCGCGGGTCTGATCTGCGTTGCTTTGTTGTAGATGGTAAAGTTGTGGGGGCTATGATGCGGACGGCCCAAGCTGGCGAGTTCCGCTCCAATGTTCATCAAGGCGGAAGTGTTAAAAAGGTTCGCCTCTCCAAAGAAGAGCGCCGAAGCGCCATTAAAGCGGCAAAAATTTTGAAACTCAAAGTCGCTGGCGTGGATATATTGCGCTCAAAGGACGGTCCAAAAATCTTAGAGGTAAATTCGTCGCCTGGATTAAAGGGCATTACTGAGGCGACAGGAAAAGATATCGCGGCTGAAATCATCGCCTGTATCGAAGCCAATGTTCGAACTGTTTTCAGAACGGCACAAAAATAATGGATGCAGCGCTCCGATCACTCTTAGATTGGTACGGCGAAATGGGCGTCGATGTGCCCAAGATTGCGCCTGCACGTCCCGCCTCCAGACGTCGTCTCCTAAAACCCGAAATTGCATCTCCAACTAAGGCGAGCACGTCAAAACCGCCCACCCGGTCCACTGATTTGACCCAAGTAAAATCTCTTGACGACCTCTATTCAACCATCCGCCAATTTGATGCAGGCGTATTAGGTGATGGCGCCCGACAAGCTGTAATATGCCGGGGCAATCCGGACGCAAAATTGATGATCATTGGTGAAGCCCCAGGGCGTGATGAAGACCGTGAAGGCAAGCCATTTATCGGTCGAGCCGGTCAACTTCTCGACCGGATGCTGGCCGCTATCGCTTTGAGCGAAGGCGATGTTTATATTACAAATGTCGTGAATTGGCGCCCGCCCAAAAACCGCAATCCGAGCCCGGACGAAATTGAGATGTGTCGACCGCTTTTGGAAAAACACATTGAGCTAGTTCAACCAAAAGCCCTGCTTCTGGTTGGTGGTATTTCCATGACCACTTTGACCGGATTATCAGGTATTATGAAAAACCATGGGCAATGGCAAAATGTCTCAGTTCTGGGCCAAGATTATCCGGCTTTACCTCTATATCACCCTGCCTTTTTACTAAGGCGTCCGGAATTGAAAAAAGAGGCTTGGCGAGACCTGCTGCTTTTACGCGAGAAGCTGTTGAGCCTTTAGCGGCTTCTGTCTATATCCGGCTAAGAACTTGCACAACATGTGCCTAAAATCGTCAAAAACTTGAACAAGGTTTTTTTATGTTAAAGCGAATTCTATTGCTATCGGCCATCGCGCTTTCGGCTTGTGGGGATCCTTCAAGCCATAACCACGGGCATGAGACAGAAGATAATTTTCTGACCCAATTACAAGCTGATTACCCTGTGACATTATCCAAGGTCGGTGACAAAACTTGGGTCCATACAACAAATTATACACTGCCCGGACAAAACCCCATTCCGAGTAATGGTCTTGTATATATTGACGGTGATGAAGTCACATTGATTGATGGGGCTTGGGGTGAATTGGCAACGCTCTCTCTCATCGAGAAAGTAAAAGCTGAAACGGGCCTCCCCGTTACAAAAATGATCGTCACACATCATCATGCCGACAGAACGGCTGGCGTAGATGCCGCCGAATATGTTGGTGTTGAAATTATCACCCACCCTGACACGCCAGCCCTTGCAGCCCGGTCAGGATGGCCTGCACCCAATACATCTGTCGCCGCCTTGTTAAATCCGGGATCGCGTACAAAGGTGGGAACAGTTGAAGTTGCTTATCCTGGGCCGGGACATGCAGTCGACAATCTTGTGGTTTATATTCCGTCCGAGAAAATTCTTTATGGCGGATGCGCTGTAAGAGGTGCGGGAACAAAATCGCTCGGCAATATTCGAGATGCAGATCTTGAGGCTTGGCCAAAAAGCTTACAATGGACAAAATCAACTTATAAAGATGCTGTTCTTGTTGTTCCGGGACATGGGAAAGGCTCTACATTGTCTCTGATAGACGGCACATTGAAATTATTATCAGAGGCTAGCGCTAGCGACGAGACTGACGAAGCGCCTTAAGATCATCCACATCTGTTAAAACCCGCAAGGATACGAATGATCCATCTGTTCGCTTTTTAACATCCTCTAGGGTTTTTTCATGCGACCACCTGATACCATCAAAAAACCCTGGCCGTAATGGGCCATTCGCCCCCATCAACCAAAACCCTCCGTCATCGGCGGGCCCAAATACAAATTTCTTGTGCCGGAGCGCTTCAAACGCTGCGGCAATATCATTGGCATTGACCTGCGGACAATCTGTTCCAATTGTCAGGGTGGGTCCTTTGTGGCTAAACAGAGCAGCAAGGCGCGGCGACAAAGATCCTGAGACTTGCGGAATTTGCGGGTGTCCCGCCCATTCGGGCACCTGTCCTAAAAGATGCGGCGGTGTGACGGCCAATATCGTGTCCCAACGTGGGTTCACAACATTTCTGATCACCCGCGTCATCATCGCTCGGTAAATCCGCTTGGCATGCGCCGGTCCGATATCACGCGCCAGCCGCGTTTTTGCGCGCCCCATAATCGGGGCTTTAGCAACGATATAAACTGTGGGCCTCATTTAATAACTCTCAATACTTCTTTATCAATTCGGACACCGGCTCGCCGCGACGATAAGCTTTCAAGAGACGATAATTACGCCATCCCCGGGTCCACACACCTTGATCAATATGATCTGAAATATCAGTCTTGAGTTTCATAGGGAGGGGCCGCAATGATTTTCGACCAAATTTTGATTTCAATCGATCAATAATATCGACATCTTCAAAGAGAGGTTTTTGCGGGTCATATCCACCTATCGCCTCATACATATCTTTAGGAATCAGAAGACCTTGGTCGCCATATGGCAAACGCCACGCCCAGCCTCTGAGCCAAACAATAAATCTGAGCCAGCCAACGGCTTTACCTGCGCCCTTTGGTTCATATTGAAAATACCAAGCCGTTTGATCTGTTTTAAGGGCTGTGTCTACGACCTCTTGCCAACCCGGTAAAAGGTTACAATCTGCATGAAGAAACAGATAAGCCTCTATGTCTTGATCTGCCCCGGCAAGCTCGGCGCCGCGCGCCAATTGCGCCCCTCGCCCTTTGACACCTCGCGCAATTACAGCGCCAGAGGCTAAGGCCAATTTTAGTGTCAGGTCAGTTGAGCCACCATCACTTATGACCAAACGTATATCAGGCAAATCCGGCAAGATTGATGTCAGGCAAGATTGGGCGTTAAATGTGGGTATGATGACAGCCAACATGGATCGAGCCTCTGCCTTGTTTCAACGCTCATGGCCATAGAAAAAGCCCGATCGGAAAGCCGATCGGGCTTCAAATTCTTGTTAAGTCATTGGACTTACTAAGTGCAAATCCAACTTAGACTTAGTTAGTCGCGTTGTTGAGCTCTTCTTGCGTTAGGGCTTCTAGCTCTTTCTCTAACTCTTCGCGTGTTTTCTTACGCGGCTTTGGATCGAGGAAGATGCGGCAATAGCTGCCTGAGAGTTCATTGGTGAAAGCACCATTACCCGAACAGGCCATCACGCCGAGGCTTTGACCATCATAGGCTTGCGTATTGAAATCTACACCGCGGATCGGCGCCATACATACATTCGCACCGTCGACTTTTCCGAGGAAACCGCCTTCATACTGACAAGAGGCCGCGTTTGTCACGATCCCTTCAACAGAAGGAGTCTCGGCTTTGCGGGCTGCTTCTTCATCTGCAGCAGATTGTGCAAATGCCGGAGATGCGGCTGCGAAAACGAGAGCGCAGGCGAGGCCTGCAATTTTGGATTTGGACATGGATTGCTCCTTTACAATTCGTTAAAGGCCTTTAGCAGACCTTTTTCCTCCTGATAAACCCTGTACATGCATTTTTTTGCATGCACTGTGCCATTTTCAACCTTTAATCGCAAAAAACGACCTTTTTATGCCTGATTTCGAATTTGAAACCAAAGCTGGTGTCTTTGACGACCGGATTATTTGCGGCGTGGACGAGGCCGGGCGCGGACCCTTAAGTGGACCCGTAGTCGCTGCGGCTCTCATCCTAGACCCAGAAAATATTCCGAACGGTCTCGATGACAGTAAGGTCCTTTCTCATGGGGTGCGTGAACGAGTCCTGAATAATTTATTAAAATCTGCTAAAATTGGAATTGGCATTTCGGAGCCTGCAGAAATTGACCGCATAAATATTCTTTGGGCCTCTATGATTGCGATGAAGCGGGCCGTTGAAAACCTACCTATTTCAGTAGATTACGCCCTAATTGACGGCAATAGAGTACCGCGTGATCTACCGTGCGAGGCCCAAGCTATTGTAAAAGGGGATGCAAAATCGCTCTCCATTGCTGCCGCTTCAATCGTTGCGAAGGTCACGCGCGACGCAATTATGAGCGAAGCAGATCAGCGATTCCCCGGATATGGTTGGGCTAGGCATAAAGGTTACCCCACAAAAGCCCATAAAGACGCGATTCTAAAATTGGGGCGGACACCCATTCATCGTTGGAGTTTTGGCAATAAGCAAAATGAATTGAAGTTTTAGTTTCTTAGCCGCGTTGCTGCGACAAATACTCTTCCGTGCGCATTTCCATTAAACGAGACGCGGTGCGTTCAAACTCAAAGGCCCCATCACCTTCATCATATAGAACGTTAGGCTCAACAGCCGCGCTCATGATCAATTTAGTTCGCGTCTCATAAAGCGCATCTATTAATGTCACGAAACGCTTAGCCGCATTTCGCGATTCCGGGCCCATTTGCGGAACCTCCCCTAATATGACGGTATGAAAAGCCTGTGCTATGGTCAGATAATCTGCGGGGCCGCGATTTGAATCACATAAGGTTTCAAAATCCGTTCTTAATACACCCCTTGCCGTTAACGGGAAAATTAGCTTTCGACCTTGAACGATAAGTTCTGTTTTTTCGGCTTTGGCTTGACGCGTGAGGCGGGTCCAAGCCGTCTCTAAAGCCTGAGATGCCACCTCATCCAAAGGCTGATGATAAACAGGCGCCGCAGTCAAAGCCCGCAAACGGTGATCCGTCTCCCCATCAAAATCATGAATAATCAAATGCTCTGGCATCATGTCAATAAAGGGCTCAAACAAAGCCCTATTCAAACCATTTTTATATAGTTCTTCTGGGGACCGGTTCGATGTTGCGATGACAACAACGCCTTCTTCCTTCCACAAGGCCTCAAAAAGACGAGATAAAATCATGGCGTCGGTAATATCGGTGACATGAAATTCATCAAAACATAAGAGCTTAGCCTCTGACGCGATGGCGCGCGCCGTGGGCGCTATGGGGTCTTCCCCTGCCCCTTTTACATGATGTGGACTGGTTCGACGTCCTTCATGGTCCAATTGGCGCCACGCATTAATGCGCGCATGCACATCTAACATAAAGGCGTGAAAATGGGTGCGCCGCTTTGGCGAAAACTCAGCCTCTTCATAAAACCAATCCATCAACATGGACTTTCCACGGCCGACCCCGCCATACATATAAAGGCCACGCGGCACACATGTGCGTCCACCCAGAAATCGGGCCACTAAGCCAGACCCTGCGTCAGGATTATATTCAGAAAGGGCTTGTAACCTCGAATCAAGCGCGTCTGCTGCCTGGATCTGCTCGGGATCCTCGATAAGCACACCCTCAGCAATCCGTGTCTCGAGCCTGTGACGAATAGAACTCATATTAGGTCGCGAGCAAAATAATAGCCAAGGCCAATGCCCCGAATGAAAACAAGACAAGCCCGTAAAATAAGGGTTTATTGTGGATTGGTGCGGGTTCCATAGTTGTCGATTTGAAACAGCGCATCAGCAAGGTCAATCCGATAAAAGCTAGAAAGCTGAATCTTATAAAAACAAGCTGTTCATCTATGGTTAATAGAGCTATAGGTTAAAGAGTATTAATCTTTGGGGAAGGTATATGGGTTGGCTGTATTCTTTTGTCCGTTTCTGGAGGGAATCTTAAACATGGAATATATCAATCAATTTATGGAAGGCGATGGATGGCAAAAATATCTTGTAGCCGCGATTATTCTTGTCGTCGGCTATTTTGTGTCACTTTTTTTGAAAATGATCGTAAGCGGCGGTATTAACCGCACAGGTATTGGGAAACGCGCAAAAACAACCGGTGGAAATATTGGCTCCGCCTTTGGCAAAGCAACTTTCTGGCTAGCCCTACTCTATACGCTATATCTTGCACTCTCTCGCCTCGGCATGGGTGATCACTTTGCACCTATCGAAAACCTTTTCACGAGCATCACAAGCTTCTTGCCTAACCTAATTGGTGCAGCGCTAACCCTTGTTATCGGTTTCGCCATCGCAAAAGTCGGCGGTATGGCCACGACATCTGTTCTTGAGGCTGCACAAGTTGACAATCTGGCCAATAAATCGGGTCTAAGCGATGCAACCGGATCAAAAGGTTCAATTGCAAAAGCATTGGGCACCTTGGTCTTTGTTATGATTATTGTCCCGGTTTTTGTTGCAGCTATTTCAGCACTGCAGATTGAAGCGATTAGTACGCCACTTTCCAATATGCTCAACGGCTTCTTGGAATATATCCCGCAGCTTGTTTCTGCAGCTGTTATCCTTGGCCTAACAATTTTCATTGGTCGTTATGCTAGCAATTTCTTGGCAGGTTTCTTACCAACCCTTGGATTTGACAGATCAATCAATGAAATCGTCTCCCTTGATGATGGCGAAGGCCTTAAGACATCCCCGTCTAAGGCAGCAGGATATCTTGTCTTTTTGATTACGCTTGTTGTCGGTGTATCAGCGGCCGTAAATGTCCTAGCCAATGAAAGCCTCTCTGAAGCCTTTGGCGCAGTTCAGACATTTGGCGGTCAGCTCTTACGTGCAGCAGTTCTGATCATTATTGGTGTATTCTTAGCGAACCTCGTTGGACGCTTTATGGGGTCTATGATTAACCCGAAGATCGCATCTTTCGTCAAATATACAGCCATGGTTCTGTTTATCTTCTTGGGTCTTTCAACACTTGACCCAGATGGACAAATCATTCCTGTTGCGTTCTCAGCCTTTGTTATCGCAGCTGCTGTTGCAGGTGCTATCGCCTTCGGTCTAGGTGGACGTGAATGGGCGTCGAAAATCCTGAACAAGGCATTTCCGCCAGCTGACGTTCAAAAAATGAGTGGCGCTAGCAAGCCGGCTGCGCGTCGCGCACCACCCCCAAAGAAGTAATATTATCTTTGGATAAAACAATTAAGCCGCCCAATTGGGCGGCTTTTTTATTTGGTTATTTTTGTTGCGCTCAATCGTCAGCTTAAAAATACCTAAGCCTCAATCTGAGAAATAGCCTGAAGCTTAGCTTTATCTTTCAGCCCATCATCAGACAAAGCTAATAATGCGTCGATCCTTGCTTTACAAATTTTATAAGTCCGCGCAAAAGCCGCTTGGCGCGCTGATAAGGGCTCAATATGAGCTGGGTCAGCTTGCGGCCAATGCACTTTTAATCCTGGCCCATAAAAGACAGGACAGACTTCATTGGCAGCATTATCGCAAACGGTTACCACAATATCGAATTCTGGTGCTCCGTCCTTTGAGAATTCGTCCCAGCTTTTTGACCTGTAAATATCCGTCACATGTCCTTGTAACTTGAGTTCCGCCAAGCCTTCGGGATGCGGAATGCCACTGGGTTTTGAGCCCGCTGACCACGCCAAAAACCGACCTTGGCCCAAATCATTGAGCAAAGCCTCGGATAAGATAGAACGAGCGGAATTTCCTGTGCATAGGAAAAGGACATTTACGGGCTTAGACATGGAAGCTCCCTTGGATTCTCTCAAAGAATTCGTCAATATCCAATTTGTGCATATTGTGGAAGAATTGATTGCTGAACGGGCACCTAAGCTCATGTCTCGGCCACGCCTGTTTAAACTGGTGAAGCCGGCGCTTTATCGCATGCTCGCTTATGATGCAGCTGTCTTTCTCGCTGACACGATAAAACCCCTCACCGGCCATGTCGCTTTCCAACGTGTTGCGCGTCATATTAATCCGCGCACAGCTGTTGTTGGGTTGTCAAATATCCCCAGCAAAGGCGCGTGTATTCTGATTGCCAATCACCCAACAGGTTTGGCGGATGGCTTGGCGGTTTTTCAGGCCATTCGCGACAGACGTCCCGATCATATTTTTTTAGCCAATGCGGATGCCTTACGGGTCATACCCCATGGAGAAGATATCATAATCCCAGTGGAATGGGTGAAAGATAAGCGCAACCATACAAAAACGCGCGAAACACTATTAGCCGTCAGGGATGCAATAAGAGCCGAGAAATGTATCGTTATTTTCCCCTCAGGCGCTCTCGCACAAATGACATGGCGAGGATTAGTTGATAGGCCGTGGGAAAGTAGCGCAGCCATGATCGCCAAGAAATACAAAGTTCCGGTTGTCCCGCTTAATATAAAAGCGCGGAACTCTAACCTCTATTATTTTTTCTCTTGGGTGAATTCAGAACTACGCGACATCACACTCTTTCACGAGCTTCTAAATAAAAAAGGTCAGACGTTTCGTTTGACCTTTGGTGAGACAATTACGCCCGACACCTTGCCCAAAAATGCCGAAGACGCGACTGCAGTGATCCGAAAAATCGTCGGTGAGCTATAGACGCTACCTGGTCATCGCCTTTTTTAATTCGACACGATCCTCAGCGCTTTTGTGGTATTTAGGCTCAACCCGCAATTTCGTCGCCTGCTCAAACGCATATCCATAAGACAGGGTTTCGGCATCTTGTCCAGCTGATCCCATGATTGAAAAACCAATTGGGATACCGTGAACCTCTCCCATGGGAACGGTTATATTCGGGTAGCCCGCAACAGCTGCAAGATAGCCAGCACCTGACCAAGCGGGCCAAACATCTCCATTGATCGGATCAATGCGGGACGCAACAGGCCCAGACGGACTAACGAGCATATCCACGTCAAATTCAGATAAGAGCCGATCTATACCGTTTGGTCCTGTCCCAGCCTGTATGTCCTGGCGTGCCGTTATATAAATCGGGTCTGACAAATCCCCTTTGGCTTGCGCTTGATCAAAAAGGCTTTGATCAAAAATTGCCATTTCAGCGGCGTGACCCAGGTTAAATTCAATCAAACTTTCAAGATCTCTTGTCGTGACCGAAGGCGCACTCTCAGATAAATATGTATTCAGCCCGTCTTTAAATTCGTAAAGCAGAACATCGAGGGCTTTCTGTCCATATCCTTCCACCCCAAGATCAAAATTTTCAATTTCGACTAGAATGGCACCTGCCTCTTTCAAGGATGAAAGCACGTCATCAAACCGGTTTTGAATATCTTGATTAGCGCCAACCGAGAACCGCATCACGCCGACCCGCCTGCCTTGTAGCGCATTTGAATCTAACCGGGCGACGTAATCAACATCTTGATTATCCATGGCGGACAGCATCATCGCCGCCCCCGTCACCGTTTTCGTCATCGGACCCGCCGTGTCTTGAGAAACGCTTATGGGGACAATATATTGCTGGCTCACAAGACCGACAGTAGGCTTAAAACCGACGATCCCGTTCACATTTGACGGACATATGATTGACCCATTGGTTTCCGTCCCAACCGCGCCAGCCGCTAGGGACGCCGCAATGGCAGCGCCAGACCCAGAAGATGACCCGCAAGGCGAACGATCGAGCATATGCGGGTTTCGAACCTGGCCGCCTATAGCCGACCATCCAGAAACGGAATCATTCGATCTGAAATTTGCCCATTGAGACAAATTGGTTTTGCCTAAAATAACTGCGCCTTGTTCTCGAAGCCCTGCAACGAGTGGACTGTCCCGCCGCGTTACATTTTCTGATAAAGCATAAGCGCCTGCTGTCGTCGCAATCGGATCGAGGGTTTCAATATTGTCTTTGAGCAAAACCGGAACCCCGTCCAGCGGTCCAATTGCCTCGCCTCTTGCGCGTCTTGCATCAGATGCCTCGGCCTGCGCCATCGCATCTGGATTAATAGATAGCACGGATTGTAATCTTGGCCCGTTTTTATCAACCGCGTCGATCCTATTGAGATAGGTTTGCGTAAGCTTGCCGGCGCTTATATCGCCAGCCTCTAATGCCTCTGATAAATCTGGAAGGGTTTTTGCGACCCAATCCTGCGCTTCATAATTTTGGGATATAATATTCGCGTCGACCTTATGATCGCTTTTGGACTCGCTACATGCGGCTAGGCACAGTGATAAAGCAAGACAGCTCGCAAGTCGCATATATGCTCCGTAAGATTAGACAGACTAATCTGTCTAATCATAGAGCCTCTTATAAGTCATGTAGAAAAAAGCCTGAGGACGATATCCAAACGCTGGAGTGAGCTAAGCCCGCTCAACCATCATTTTTTTAACTTCGGCAATGGCCTTGGCCGGGTTTAACCCCTTTGGACAGACATTGGCACAATTCATGATGGTGTGACAGCGATAGAGTTTGAAAGGATCGTCTAGCTTGTCTAAGCGCTCTTCCTTGGCATCGTCACGACTATCAACAAGCCAACGATAGGCCTGTAAGAGAGCGGCTGGTCCCAAATAACGGTCTCCATTCCACCAATAAGATGGACAAGATGTCGAACAAGACGCGCAGAGGATACACTCATAATATCCGTTGAGCTTTTCTCTATCTTCTTCAGATTGCTTAAACTCTTCCGTTGGAAGCGCGGTCGACGTATGTAACCAAGGCTCAATAGATGCATATTGCTTATAGAAATTTGATAGATCAGGCACGAGGTCGCGCACAACAGGCATATGTGGCAGAGGCGAAATCGTAATGGTTGATCCTTTTACCTCATCTATCCCTTTCGTACAGGCAAGCGTATTGCGCCCCCCGATATTCATAGCACAAGAGCCGCATACCCCTTCGCGACAGGAGCGCCGAAAGGCAAGAGTCGGATCGATTTCATTTTTGATCTTGAACAAGGCATCCAAGACCATCGGGCCACATTCATCCAAATCGATCTGATAGGTATCCCAATAAGGATTTCCCCCATCCGTCGGATCATAGCGATAAATTTTGAATGTCTTTAACCGCTTAGCACCCGGCTTTGCAGCCCATGTCTTGCCCTTACGGACTTTTGAATTCTTTGGAAGCGCAAGTTGAACCATGGGGTAGACTTTAATCCTCTTATTCTTGCCCCCTCTATAGACACAAACATCTAAAGAAAAAAGGGGTATTCGCGCGACAAAGCCGCACGAAAGTCAATTTATGTGGCGCAGACACTAAGGTTGAGCTTTTGACCTATCGCCATACCAGTCCATATTGCGTGTAAGATACATCGTCGCGGCGATCGCTACAAAACTTGCAAGCGCTCCGATCATCAGCGCGAAGTCTTCAATCCGCATCAAAACGAAGAGCAAGCCATAAACGAGCGTAAACACCACGCCAGATTTGATCGCATAGGATTTATCGCCAAAAACCGCACCCGCATAGAATGAGGTGATCAATACCGTCATGATCGCCGCGATCATAAAGGCAGGACTAAAGCCTATCCGTTCAGCAAAAGCCAAAAGGAGGAGATAAAAAATGGCCTGCGCCAATCCTATAAGAATATATTGCGCGGGATGAACGGGGACAGCGACAATAATTTCAAACAGAAAATAGGACAAAAAGACGAGCCCGATAAAGAGAACAGAATATTTTAAAGCTCGATTGACCGTTTGATAGGGGCTGGCCTTATCGACAAATTTCACGCTCACCTTATTGCGTTCTAATCCGGCCAATACATGATGTGACCGACCTTGATCTGCAACACCTCGAGACAGGAATGGCATATTCCATTCAGCCGAAAAGCCGTCTTCCTTGATGTCATGTGTTAGGGGTGTAAATTCACCTGTAAATCCAGGATGTGGCCAATTGGATTGCATTTTTACTTGGGTAGATTTTGCAAAAGGCGGCAAGGATAATGACTCAGCTCCAGATAAGGTAATATCTGCACTGACCTTAAAATCACCCTCTGCCTTTAACCAATCCGCGACATTAACTGAAAGCCAGGTACCTATCTGAGGTAGGTGGTTATATGTTGAGGCCGGGATAGGAGGTTTTACAATTCGAGACGTCCCATTTTCGTCATATGCCAAAACAGCTGGAACGGCACGTTGATCATACCCTTCAAACCCTGCGGGCTCAAAAATTCGTTTTTCGCCCGCACTGTTTCTGGCGTAAACATCCGACTTCAACCCTCTGACATTGGAAACTGACACAATGAGCTTGGCCTTATCGAGATCAAGCTCGACATCTGTTTTTTCAAATCGGGGTTGGATGTCCTTGAAATTCGCGTTCCAGTTTCCGCGAGCCGTATAGATCGGGATTTTATAGAGAGATTGCTGTTTCATTTCGACCGACACGTCTGAAATATCAATTTGCCCATCATCCGCGTAAAATATGTAATGCCCAGTTTCACCCGTTCTATCTTCGCTACCTTCTACCCTGTAAGGAATGGATAAGATTGGGCCAAGAGCCGTTTGCGCCCCGCCATATCTTTGGCTGACATCTCGAACAACTTGCTGGGCGGATGATGACCTCTCATAGCTGATTGCGCCAATAAACATGACCGGGATCGACATGATCAGGACGAGTGCACATATCATGATGAGTTTTAGTCCTGCCGATCGGCGGAATTTTGGAACTCTGTTATTCCAATTTTCAATTGACGGTGTAGTTTGGTCGGACATGTCTCACTCCTGTCTTTTCGACGGTGCGCGACCTATCATTTCCAATTATGGCGAGACTAGGAAACCACAATGGCCTTTATAGGCCTATTCTGCGGCGAGCAATAATTCTTGGCGAAAATCTGGAACCTCAAGACTTTGAGCTTTAGAGCGAGCGATTGTTCTGTCTTGATGGGTGAACAAAAATTCTAGTTCACACACATCACAATTCATGACATCGGCCATTTCTGACAAAATTTTTCGCCGTGCAAAAGGATCGGCTAGATTGGCGGCCCGACAGGCAGACATGATAAAATCCGCTCTAGGATTAGCCTTAGCCACGAAACCAGACGTGGCCATATGGGTCAATATCATATCTTTGAGGCGACCGTCAGAGGGCCGCTTATAAGTGGGGCGCATTCAGTTTCTTCCAAGATCGCTATCGCTTGTTATGGGGCGTTTTGGATAGCTTGAAATTAATGAACCACAGCTGAATTCTGCTGAAAAGAAAAAAATGAAACATTTTAAAAAAAACAGCAGTTCATTCAAAATTTAGGCATCATAAGCACCAAAAACACGTCTCAATATATCTGATGTGCGCTTAACCGGATTAGCCCGAATGGCTTTCTCTTCTTCGCCAATAAAATGGAACATGCCGTTCAAGCCAAAATCCACACCATGTGAGATAAGATCTCGTCTAGCATCTACGCCCAGATTGGGTCCGAAAGGCACTGCTCTTAGCTGAGACGATACATCATCAACTAGTTTTAAAGCGCCCGTTCCGTTCAATGCATTTTCCATGATTGGGTTAAAAAGTTGAGACAGGCGATCTGTTGTATTGGCTTGTAGATATTGCGTCGCTGCATTGTCTGGGCCTTGTAAGATATTAAAGGCGTCCGTAATTGTAAGATCTCTGACAGCCCCCACGAAAATATCTTTGGCGACTGGCACGGCTGCTTCCGCGCCTCTGTTAAGTTGCGTTTGGAGTTCAGCCAACAAACTTCCGGCTCCAATCGGCGCTAAAACTGACTGCACATCTCGTAAGACTTTAGGCAGAGGTATGCGGACGATGTCATTGCCCAAAAACCCATTTAGAACGCCCAGATTTCCAAGGGCATTACCAATCCCATTATCCAAGGCTGCACGAATACCATTTGCCGCTTCAAACGCAGTCAAGGCGCCACCGCCCTGTGCTCCGCCTAATACACCGTCAAGGATTGCTGGGTCCAAAGTTTCACATCCGGCGAGCGGCCCCGCAAGTGGTAAGGATAATGCGCCCATGAGGAATATACGTCGATCAGTCATCTATCTGTCCTTTCATGGCAGTGTAAAAACGTTCACGTAGCCTATAGCGTATCAG
>CAYTLJ010000063.1:0-15336 GCA_964438555.1 uncultured Algimonas sp. | reverse complement strand
AACTCCATCAATGCAGGTGGGCCATCTACCGGTCCGTTGGATTTTCAAGATCAAAACTTTGATCGGGAGGTTTTAGGGAAAAGGCTTCAACTTGAACCCGAAGCTAGTGATCTTGATTGGTTGAAACCATCTGATCCTGTTAATACGTCTCCAAGTTTTAACTTGGAACCGCTCCCACAGGATGATGGTGAGGCTGATACAGATTGGTTGTTAAAAAAACCCCGAGAATAAAGTCACTGGAATAAATCCACTAGACCGCTTGCAGCTTGATCTAGGCTGGCTTCTATTTTGGTCTTTTGACGAAAACCCGCAATCCGTCCAAAAAATGGAAAACCACCAAATTGCCGTTCGGCCTGTATAAGGCATGATGTTCCATCGTCTTTTTCAGTCATTGCGATTGTCATGATATGTTCACCGGTGTGATCACTGGCACGAAGTCTGACATATTCATTTCTTTCAACTTGCAAGACTTCCAGAGATCCGAACTGATCGGCTTTCGTCTCGCTAAACTGCCAGGCTGCCGTTTGACCTAGACCTGTCTCAATGTCTCCAAACACCCAATTGCTGAGATCCCCGCCAAAGCCGCTCCATTCCGGATAAGATTGCAAATCTGAAACGACTGCATAGACGTCTTCAATTTCAGCTGCGATTTCGATTGTCTTATCGACGCGTTGAGTAGACGGCAGAAATGCGCCAACGGCACATAAGCCGATAAATAAAATGAGAATAAAACCGAAAATGCGAAAAAGCCATTTCATATTGAAACCACCTTATATCAAAACCATGGCGGAAGCTATTTAAATTGATCGCAACTCTGTTAAGACAGTACCCAACAAGATTGTTGGAAGGACACTATAATGCGGATTTTTGCGGATGGTGATATTGGTTTTGCTAGATTTGGTGAGTTTGCCATGTCAGGTCTTAGCTTGCTTGGATCGCTTTTTTTATTCGTCATCGGTATTCTTGTTGCTGTTGCTCTGGTCCTCTTTTTCATTGATATTTTTCAGACCAAATCGGCCATAAGGCGCAACTATCCTGTTATCGGTCGGT
This sequence comes from uncultured Algimonas sp., assembly GCA_964438555.1. Lineage (GTDB taxonomy): Bacteria > Pseudomonadota > Alphaproteobacteria > Caulobacterales > Maricaulaceae > Litorimonas. The sequence continues at coordinate 14,286 of CAYTLJ010000063.1, read as the reverse complement.
TCCGGACCTTATTCTCGCATTTAGGCGAGTTTTTTCGACAATATTTCTTTGCGATGGACCGTGAGGAAATGCCGTTTAATCGCGCAGAGCGGGATTGGGTTGACCATGTCAGTGAAGATGGAAATGATGTTGTTCCCTTTGGATCAACCAAACATCTAACCATAGGTACACCCATTTTTGCCAATGGGTTATTTCCGAAATTGGAAGATGATGAACCGCCTGTACCCGATTTTGTTATTGGACCCGATACTCGGCACCCTTACCGTCCAAAATCACTCTTCAATATCTCTGCGATGAGCTATGGAAGCCTTTCGAAACCAGCTATTCAAGCGCTTTCAAAAGGGGCGGCCATGGCAAATTGCTATCTCAATACCGGGGAAGGTGGGGTCTCACCTTATCATCTGGAAGGGGGATGTGATGTCGTCTATCAAATGGGCACAGCTAAATTCGGCGCGCGCAATGATGATGCGACATTGAATGAAGACAAGCTGGCCGCGATCTGTGAAAACACAAATATAAAAATGGTCGAGATCAAGCTTTCCCAAGGCGCAAAGCCGGGCAAAGGCGGTATTCTGCCCGGAAATAAGGTGACGGCCGAGATTGCTGCAATCCGCGGTATTGACGAAGGCAAGTCGGCGCTCTCGCCCAATCGTCACGTGGATGCAGCGAATGTTGAAGAATTGCTCGATCTGATTCACCGCGTCAGGGAAGCGTCAGGTCGCCCAACAGGCATTAAAATGTGTATTGGGAATGTTGACCCAATCATAGATCTTATGAAGGCGATCAAAAAACGAGGGCCGCAATCTGCACCTGACTATATCGCTGTGGATGGCGGTGATGGCGGGACAGGGGCCGCGCCTTTGCCGCTGATTGATAATACGGGTATGACAATCCGTGAGAGCCTTCCGCTTATGGATGATCTCTTAACGCAATATGGGCTCAGAGACCGGGTCAAACTTATTGCATCCGGTAAGTTAATTACATCGGCCGATGTCGCATGGGCGTTTTGTGCCGGCGCTGACCTGATCAATAATGCGCGCGGTTTTATGTTTGCACTCGGATGTATTCAGGCCTTAAAATGCGATAAAAATACATGTCCAACGGGCATTACGACTCACAATCCACGTCTACAACGCGGGCTTGATCCGACAAATAAAGCTGTGAGAGTCAAAAATTATATTAAGACTATTATCAAAGAAGTCGAAATTATCGCCCATGCTTGCGGGGTTGATGAGCCAAGGCAATTAACGCGCCGGCATTTATTGATTGTCCAAGCGTCTGGCCGCTCTGTACCTTTTGACAAGGTTTGGGATAAGTCTCGGTATGTTTAAACCTTTAATCCTTTTTGGCTTCGCAACTATTTTGGGTCTGTCTGCATGTGCTGGCTCGACCACACTTAATCCACCGCAGGCCGTAAAAACGGCGTCGTCTTTTTCGTCTAAGACCGCAACGCAGCCGTCTGATCATTTTGATTTAAGTCATTGGAAATTGACCTTGCCTGTCGATGCGGACCGAAATGGGAAGGTCGATTCAATCAGTGTTAAAGAGCTTCAATCTTATGCGCATCCGGATTTTTTCTATATCGATGAACAAGGTCATATGGTTTTCACGGCGCCCAATAAAGGTGGCACGACCCCGAATTCGAGCAATACGCGGAGCGAGCTTCGTTATATGATACGGGGCACAAATAATAAAATTAGAACGGCCGCGCCGTTGAATAATTTCGCGCTTGCTTCACATTCAAAAGCTTCCGAATTTGGATCTATTGGCGGACGTATGCTTGCCACGTTACATGTCGACCATGTCCCGCTTAATGCAAATAGGCCAGGCGACCGGTCCGCTTATGCAGGCGTTATTGGACAAATTCATGGCCTGCGATTGAAAGAGGCTAAGAAAAGCGATGATTTTGGCCATGGGGGCGAGCCGCTTAAGATCATTTATAAAAAATGGCCGGATCACGATGCCGGATCCGTCTATTGGCACTATGAGCGAAATCGACCTAGTGGCCATCCTTATAAAAAAGATATTGATTATCTTGTATGGGGGAAGCGTAGCAAAGACAAAACAGATCCGGGCGAGCAGGGCATAAAGCTCGGTGAAAGTTTTAGCTATATTGTCAATGTGTATGAAGACACAATGTATCTAACCTTTGTTAGCCCACGCCTCGGACGGGTCACCCATCAATTAAATCTGGCCAATAATATTGATTTGAATGGCAATATTGATGAAAAAGACAATCCGATTGGATATGCCGAAGATGGTCATTATTTTAAAGCTGGCGTTTATAATCAATGCCGGGCCGGCCTAAAAGGGAATGAAACCGAATCCCGGTGCCAAGGCACGGGTAATTGGGACATTGATCAAGCCAATGGCGATTATTTCCAGGTAAGCTTTGAACGGCTTAATGTGACCAAGCCAGTCGCGCCGTAAGTTTCAATTTAAGCGTATTTTTCGCCCAGATAGACGCGTCTTACATCGGGATTAGAGCGAATTTCTTCAGGTGTGCCTTCAAACAGAGCTTCGCCTTGAAAGAGGATTGAGGCCCGATCCACAATATCCAAGGTTTCACGCACACGGTGATCGGTAATCAAAATGCCGATTCCGCGGCCTTTAAGATAGAGAACCAATTCCGAAATATCGGCAATGGCGATAGGGTCAATGCCGGTAAAGGGCTCATCCAGTAAGATAAAACTTGGGCGGCTGGCAAGCGCACGTGCAATTTCGACGCGTCGGCGTTCCCCGCCTGACAAGGCGAGCGCTGGCGATTTGCGAATATGACCAATATTAAGTTCATCGAGCAAAGCGGACACATTATCATCCCATTTGCTTCGGTCTTTTTCCGTTAATTGGACGACAGCCTTTATATTTTCTTCGACCGTTAGGCCTCTAAAAATTGATTGTTCTTGAGGGAGGTAACCAACACCGAGCCTCGCCCTTTGATACATGGGGAGTTTTGTAATGTCCTGACCGTCCAATGTGATCATGCCGCGATCGGCTTCGATCAATCCCATAATCATATAAAAACTAGTGGTCTTACCGGCCCCATTGGGCCCCATAAGCGCGACGACTTCCCCGCGCTGAACAGTGAGCGTAATATCTTTCACGACCACACGGCCGCGGTAAGCTTTGCCAATACTATTAGCCGCAAGTCCGGTTGCGGGGGGCGTTATCGATTGTGTTGTCATGTCTGGATCAGCCTCAGCCAGTGTTGATGCCAGTGTCTACTGTTCCGTCGACCGGATCAAGATGGCAACACGGTCACGTTTTGGACATTTGCGTCCGTTACAATTTCCTACAACCTTCGCGTCTCGTGTTTGTAGATTATAGTTGAGCTGAGAGCCTGTTACGACACTATCATCTTGCAGGAGAATAACATCACCCGTCACAACAAAACTCTCTGTATCAGCCGTATAGATGCCTTTATCGCCCCGAACTTCTTGTTCAGGCGTTATGTAATAGAAATTACCCGTGGCCACGACGCGCGTAATTCCGTCTGTTGTTACGAGACCGCTAGCCCCACTCCCGTCTGTGTAAATTTCGACTTTATCGGCCAGAAGTCGAGCGTCACCTTGTCGAATATCGGCCTGACCTATTAGGGTGATGACGCCATTTCTTGATACGGTGTCATCTGAATAAAGGAATGTATCAGCACCAGGGTCTGACGAAAATTGAGCGTTTGCGAGCTGAGGCATTAGCAGTGTCATGCAAGCCGTCATGGCAAAGATTATGTATTTCATCATTATCTTATCCTATTGTCTCGAGCCCGGAATGACGATTTTATTTCTATCGCCTTCATTTTGGCCGGTAAACCGAATAGCTTTTGTTCGTGTATTGTAAATCAATCTCTGTGTCTCCACCCGATTACCGTTCGGTTGAATGACGACCACATTGTCGGTGACCGTAATAACGCCCTTATCGCGGTCATAAATGCCTCGCTTCCCGCGAATATCATTTTCGTCGGTTTTGTACCTAAAATTTCCGTCTGCCACAATTTTCTGTATCGCTCCAAGTTTTAGGCTGCCTTCAGGTCGTCCGTCTTTTTGTATCCGAAAAATATCCATTTTATCAGATGTTAGCCTTGCGCCGTCTTGAACGACGATGACGTTTCCGCGTAAATCTGTGCGCGACCCATAATAGATACCGCGATCGGCTTTAATATCGATTGGACCATCGCCGCCAAACGCGAGCGGGCCGTCATCAGAGCTAGAGCCACGCTCTTGATTGATAAGAGCTGTCATGCCGCCTTTAAAAATAAATTTTTTATAGGAGTCTTCAATCGCATAGCTTTTACCATCAACTTGACCAAACTCACCATGACAATCGATAGGTTCATCACCTTCAATTCTTTTATCTTGATTAAAGATTCGAGCATGGGAGGTATCACATTGATAGCCGTCATCCGTTTGCAGATTGACCTCTTTGCGAAGCTGCAAAATCTTTTTCATGTCATTAAACGAGCCCGTCTCGGCCACAACAAAACTACTCTCTACTCCGGTATCACGGATAAATTCGAGAACAGGTTTTTCAAGCGCGACAAGGTCGGGTTCCGCAAGCCGTTGAATGGCTGTGTCTGAGGTCAGGTAAAAAGGCAGTCCATCACCTGTTCGTCCAGAATATCGCGGATTGACCATTTTTACAGATTCTGATGGATCGTCTGTGTATTCAATGCCGCCACTATCGGACACGAATTGCCAGATAAGGGCCATAACAAGCATTGTTGATGCCCCCATAAGGACATAACGTAAGATGCGAATACGCTGGGTATGTGCACGCGCGGCCTCGAGCGTTAAGGCGCGTTTAGGCTCCCAAAGACCAAGGTCTTCGGAGGCGCGACGCGAATTTATTGCAACACTCGAATTCATAATTGCGAATACCTATAGCAAGATCATGTGACTGGTACGACAATAAAGTGAAGGCGTGAAGCTAATTTAATTTAGTCGGATCGACGCATACGATGTGAAAAAATATCCACATCTGACCAACCTTCTAGGTCTAGCTTTGCACGGGTTGCTAAAAACCCAAAACAGTCTTGCGCCATATCCCAACGGCCTTCACGCATAAGGCGCGCTGATAAGATCGTTTTGAGTTGGTGGAGGTAAAGCACATCTGAAGCTGCGTAATTGAGTTGGGCTTCTGTGAGATTGTCTGCCGCCCAATCAGAGGATTGTTGCTGCTTAGACAAATCAACATTGATAAGTTCTTTGGTCAGGTCTTTGAGCCCGTGTCGATCTGTGTAGGTTCGGACCAATCCAGATGCGATTTTTGTGCAAAAAATGGGTGCAATTGTTACACCGAGATCTCGCATCATCATAGCGACGTCAAACCGTGCAAAATGGAAAATCTTTGTGACATCCGGGTTTTCCATCAATTTTTTCAAATTCGGTGCATCAAAGGTTTCGCGGTTCATTTGAACAATATGGGCGTCGCCGTCGCCAGCAGAAAGTTGCACGAGGCAGAGTTTGTCGCGCACCAAAGACAGGCCTTGGGTTTCCGTATCCACGGCTACATTTGCACCAAAATCCAGTCCATCTGGGAGATCGTGCTTATGTAAATGGACGGTCATAGGAGGCTCTTAGAATGAATTTTTTCGCTTATGTCTTATATCGAATAAAAATACCATGATCGATTTTCGGCGATGTCAGCAAACTCTTGTGATATATACTAAATTATGGACTTGTTTAAACCCAATCGGCCCAACACAGATCAGGCCTGTTACCAGATATTTGAACGTGGCGATCTGTCTTACGATGGAGTCCTTTATTTAGGTGTGAAAACAACCGGTATTTTTTGCCGCCCGAATTGTCCCGCTCGCTTACCAAAAATAGAAAATTGTACGTTTCACGACACAGCCCAAGAGGCCTTGATAGCTGGATATAGAGCTTGCAAGCGCTGCCATCCTTTGGGTCGGGACTTTTCGCTTATCAAAACCCTCATCACATGGGCTGAAGAAAACCCTGATCAAAAAATTTCATCAGAGGTTTTAAAACGACATGGTTTCGATCCACAGACAGTCAGGCGGAAATTCCTCTCGCGTTTCGGCATGAGTTTTTCGGAATATGCACGATTGCGCCGCATGGGATTGGCTGCCAAAACCCTTGCAAAAGGAGGATCTGTCATCGACGCGCAATTAGATGCCGGTTTCGATAGCCCGTCTGGCTTTCGAAGTGCCTATCATAAAATTTTTGGAACAGCGCCTGCCAAGGGCCGGTCTGCAAAAGGAATGGGGGAACCGCTTTTTATTGACTGGATCGATACGCCTATGGGGCGGATGATTATAATCGCAGATGAGCACGCACTCTACTTGCTGGAATTCACGAACCGTAAAAATATGCGACGGCAATTTGATCGTCTACGAAAAGTTCAGGGTCGAGCTGTCGTGCCGGGCCAAACATCAATTACGGCTCAAATCGAAGCCGAACTTGAGGCCTATTTTAAGGGCGAGCTATCTGAATTTAAAACACCGTTATCGCCATCTGGAACTGCATTTCAAAACCAGACTTGGGCCGCGCTGCAAAGGATTCCATATGGCGAGACGCGCAGCTATTCAGAGCTTGCAGATATGATCGGAAATGCCAAAGCCGTTCGCGCCGTTGCCTCTGCCAATGCAAATAATGGGCTCGCCCTTATTATTCCGTGTCACCGCGTTATTGGTCGGGACGGAGGTTTGGGTGGGTATGCCGGAGGGGTAGACCGAAAGCGGGCCCTGATAGATTTGGAAACAAAATCTGGGTCGACACCAGATTAAGTTTTGCGCCTAAGCTCCGCTTAAAGTGAATTGCGCATTTAGGCTGCCTTGCGGCGTTCGGCTGATTGTCACTGAGGTGAAATCAACTTGATAAGACTGATTTAGCGCCGTGAAGAGACCATAAAGCGAATTGGTGCTGATATCGTCGATCCAGACTGACAGGTTTCCATCATTTTGTGGTTCAACCCGCGTCAATCTTACGTCGCGTTGACGCGCCAGATTAATAAGCTCTCCGCGATTAAATTCTTTGCGAACGACGTCACCTTGTCCTTTTGTCAATAATCGTGGTTTTGCCCGCAACCATAATTCACGGTCCGATTGCGCCTCTGCCAATTGCAAATCTGGGTCAGGTCCTGTTTCTCGGTTCATGAGAAACCAGATTGCAAATATTGAGACCAACCCAAACATAATCATGAGCAAAATGCGTTCGCGAGGTTCGCGACTATTAAACCAGTCAATCATGATGCAGACTCCAGACTCAGAGTTGCTTCGCCAACAAAGGCACCATCTCTTTCTCTAACACCCCCTGTTAAAAGCGTTCCACCAGCTTGTTGTATGGCGGATTCCAATCGCGACGTCGCGCCAAAATTGGGGTAGATAAACCTTAGAGATAAGGTGCGCTCCGTTTCATTATATCTGAGTTGGTCCACCTGAATGTCATCGAGGGCTTTCATACCTTGAAACAAAACAGCGGAGAGATCGAGAAAGCCATAATTATTGTCCCCACTTGTTTGGGTTAGCTTAACCGCATCGCGGCCCGGTGCGCGCGGCGCTGTTTGGCCCGTAACAGATTTATAGTCTTCGGCGGTTTGTGTTTTTAACGCCTCGGCCTGCGCCGTTTTTGCTCGATCTGAAATCCCGGACCACACAAACATTGCCACAAGGGACAATGCAGCCATGGTCGCAAACCGTTTAAAGGCGGGTTGCGGAATATTAAGTGTGGATCTGGGTCGATAATCGCCTTGCAATAAATTAATCGCATTACCTGTTTCAATCGTATCAGCAAACTGGGCGGCGATTTGAGGCGGTGTTAAGTCCAAGAGCTCAGAGTCTATCCAATCAAGATCAAGCGTACATTGACCCGGTTCTACCGCTCGATCAATGATGTGAACGGCTTGATCACCTGTGATCACATCATAATCCGTGTAGACGGCTTTAGGTTTTAAGGCGGCAAAATAAGTCGAAAGCTCATCCATAATCGATTTTTCGATTATGGCGAGACGCGGCGGTTGTTCCTCTGATAGTGCGAAATGAAGTCCGTCCGCTGGCGTTGCAATATCATCCTCGCGCGCGAAACGCGCCATTTTTAAAAGTTGCGTGCGGGACGCTTTTGGAAGGTCAGTTTCGAAAATGCGAACAGACTGACCTGGCACGACAATATGGATATTTGTGGGATCGATTTGGTTCAATTGATCTTTCGAAACACGCTGCGTTTCATAGCTATCCCCTTTGGGAATGGCGAGGATGGCCTGTGCCGTTTCTGTCGCCGGCAATATTAATAGTGTTGGCCGCGCCATTACTGCACATCCTCATCTTCAATTTCCGGACGAAAGCTTTCTCGTCCCCAGGCCCGATATGTCAGGGTTGGGGCCTCATTGTCCAGCCCGTCATACCGATAAACGCGTACGCGCTCTGCAGGTCCAACCGTTGTAACGACTTCAACAAATACGGACGAGACCTGTGTGCTGATCCGGTTTAGCTGGGGGGTTTCGGAAAACCCGTCAATTTGCAGCGTCGCTATAGCCGACCCAACAGCGTCCAAATCTGCATAACCTTGAGGTGGGCGTTCCTCAAGAATATGCTGCGCTGCCCTTACGGCCTCATCAGTTGATATACCCTCTAGCTGACTTAAGGCGGCTGCGACGACGGCGATTTGTTCAGGTCGGATCGTATTGATATTCACAGATGTAAGCTCTCCCAAAACACCAATACAGACAAAGGGTTTATAAAGTGCCCATAAATCTTCATCCATACCGTTTAAGGCCCGCATTTCTCCAGGGCTTGCTAAGATCGTATCAGCCGTCCGGTAAGGCGGGGTGGCGCGCAGATATGTCCCGTCTTCGGCCCCGCCATTTCTGGGGTTTTGATCCTGATCTATCCAGTCCATCAAACTCATGGATAGGCTTTCGGCCTGATTTAAGGGAACGCCGATTAAAGTGGACAGATCAACAAATTCGGCGGCACTCCCCGTGGCAAGACCTTCTGCACCCAGGACCGAATTTAGATTGAAACAGTGGCTGGCATCTTTGAGCTGAACTGTAATAAGTCCGTCTTGCGTTGGGAGGAGTATAGGTTCGCGGTCTCGTAACACGATGGACTGGGCGAGTGTGTCGAGTTCTACAAAGTTTTGACTCAGCCAAGACCGGATAAAATCTTCCGCGCCGCGACCCTGCCAATCAGCTTGAGCATAGGCATTCACATTTATGGTGCGTTTTACGGCAACCCTAATGTCATCCAAAAGCGCCACGGTAATCGCAGCCATGACCGTCATGATCAATAATGTGGTTATCAGAACTGTCCCATTATCTTTATTGGGGTCCTTACTGGGTTTTTTGAAGACCTTATTATGTCTCGGCAGTGTCATTGGCCGATCTCAAACAGATGATCAAATTCGACCCCTTTGTGGCGCAGGGTCAGTTTCATGGCCCCAGCCTCTGATAACGGAGCGGGGGTCTCTCCCGTAAAGGGAATGGTTAAATTTTCCACTTCAATGAAATCACTTTGACCTCGTGAAACAAACGCAATCGAGGCAAGATCGACATTGTCTAACATGACCCGACCCCGCCATTGATCGAGTTGATCCGGGTTTTCATGTGCGAGTGTCTCGCGAATAAACTGATTGTTTCGGAAAACATATCTCACACGTTGCGCTTGACCGCGTTTGGCGCCGATAGGATTAGAGCGTCCAAGCCTGGTAAAGGTAAAGAGCGCGTCTCCATCTGTCGTCAATAATGTGCGTTCAATTCCACCCAGCCCGTCCCGTGCGGGGCGTAATGTGAGTGCGTCCATATCTGATCGAATAAGTGCGCGAAATGTTGTTAGCTGTGCAAGGTTTTCTGAAGCTTGGTCCAATTGGTCTTTGGCGGAAAATGTCTGCGACATGGCGCCCAAAGTTCCGGCGCTCAATAGCGCGAAAATAAAAAGAGAAATCAGAACTTCAACTAAGGTGAAACCCGCTTCATATGTCGCTTTCTTACTCATTGTGCCGCCAACCAAGCGCGTCTTGTAATTAAGAGATCGTCTCCATCTAAGACGGAAATCCGCAGTTCAAAAAGCCCAGCCTGCTCAGTTTCTACCGTATCAAGCCGCCAGTCATAATCGCGCCCTCCCATTGTTTCTTCACCGCTCTCAGAGCGAATTTGCGGGATACGCATTCGTGCCAACACCAATTGATTGTCTGCAATGAAGCCTGCGTAAGTCTTGTCTGTGAGCCGGTCTGTATGGGCGACAGATTGTGAACCAGCTTGGGACAAACCAACAATAGCGATGGAAAAAATAACAAGCGCCGCCAAGACCTCAACTAATGTAAAGCCGTCTTGTTTCATTGGACAAAGCCTACCGTGATTTTGCCGCGGATGTCAGGTGAAAGTCGGTAGGTTTTACTCTGGGTTTGAATGTCTAATTCAAACGCCGTCACACCCTCTAAAGGATTAAATTGGATGAGGGGCGGCAGAATAATATCTTCAGCATCATCAAGGATTTTCTGACGGTTTGTGAAGTCAATAATTTCGTCTTCGACTGTCAATTTAACATTGAATACATCTCCCCAGGACTGCTCGGTTACATTAGACCAGTCTTCGGAATATTGGAGGAGCTCAAACCCATCCGTATTGATTTCAAGACCCCGCGTTTTTCCGTCAATATAGCTATCTTGCTGAATAATGTTAAATTGAGCGGCAAAGGTTTGGATCCTGTCGTCAAACGGGTCTTCGCCTTGCGGCAGGTTGAGGACAATCAAGCCCGCCGTCAGCCCGAGGACCGCGAGAACACAAAGGATTTCTACTAGCGTAAAGCCAGCCTCATTCTGTTTTGCTTTTATTGCCAATTCCCAATATCCGCATTTTGATCTTCGCCACCTGCTTCGCCGTCTGCGCCTAATGAGAAGATATCAATGGATCCATTTTCACCCGGATTACGATATTGATAGGCATTCCCCCATGGGTCGGGCGGTAGTTTCTTAACATAGCCGCCTTGGCGGTATTGACCATTTGAGAGCCCAGACGGCTCTACCTTGAGCGCGTCGAGGCCGTCTTGCTCGCTGGGGTAACCACCGAGGTCTAGCGCATACATATCTAAGCCAGTTTCAATGAGCGCTATATCGCTTCTTGCTTTTTGTACCTTTGCCTGTCCTTGAGCGGGCAAGACATTAAGAACAACAAATGTCGTCAAAAGCCCGATAATCACAAGTGTGACCATGACTTCGACCAAGGTGAAGCCGTCTTCATTTGAGCGCGTTTGGATAGAATTTTCAGTCATAATAGATTTCCTAATAAGCCAAAGTGTTGAGTTGTAGGATTGGGAGAAAGATAGCGGCTACGATCAGGAGTACAACACCGGCTAACAATATAATTATTGCGGGCTCCAGCAAGTTTAAGAAGACGCTGGTCGCGGCCTCAAATTCATCTTCCAGATAATCCGCTGATTTGGAAAACATTAAACCCATTTCGCCTGAGGCTTCCCCGCCCATCACCATTTGAACAACGAGGGGTGGAAAGACACCGGCTTCTTTCAGGGCGGCTGACATGGGGGCCCCAGATCTCACGCGTTCAACGGCTTGGGTTAATTTGTCTCGCATCACGACATTTTTAATCGTATGCTGGGCCGTATCCATAGAGGACAGGGCAGGTGTACCTGAACTGATTAACCCCGCCATTGTGCGTGAAAAACGTGCCGCATTTACATCGCGGTGCAAACGACCCGTGAGCGGTATTCGTAATTTCAAGTGATCCCAGCGATACCGTATGGATTTGGTTTTGAGCGCATATCTAACGCCGAAAATACCTGCCACGATGACGGCCAGCAATATCAAGCCACGGGATTGGAGAAATTCTGATACCCAAATTGTTCCTTTTGTCAGGGGCGGTAAGGTCTGACCAAATGTATCAAATTGCTCGACAACTTTTGGGACAACAAAAATCATCAAAACCACGATCACAAGCAAAGCCACAACGGCCAGAACAAGCGGATAAGCGGTAGCCCCTGCAATTTTGCGGCGAATTCTTTGCGCACTCTCAAGATCATCAGCAAGGCGAAGTAAAACCTCTGGTAAACGCCCAGAGGTTTCACCTGAGGCCACCATGGCTGTATAAAGATTAGAAAAGGCTTGAGGTTGGCTGCGCAGGGCGGAGGACAGTGTTGCGCCCTCAACGACTTGTGCTCGGATCGACAGAAGCACATTTTTCATGTGTGATTTTTCAAATTGTAAGGCGGTGACCCGAAGGGCGTCCTCAACGGGCGTGGCGGCGTCGATGAGAATTGCAAGCTGGCGTGTGGCGCGTGTCAGTTCTTTATGTTTGACCTTACCTTGGCCAAAAGATCCGCCAAAGGATTGCGTCTCAGAAAGATCGCCTTTTTTGATTGATTTCTTTCTTGATCGATTAAGATCAAGAGGCGTTAAGGCGCGCGCTCGGAGTACATCGCGCGCTTCTCTGGCACTCGCGGCCATTAATGTGCCGGACCGCTTCGCGCCATTGGCATCTAGAGCGTTATAATCAAACGCATCCATCTAATTAGATGATTTCCGTTGATTGGGCTGAACACACCCGCAAAACTTCTTCGGAACTGGTTTGGCCTTTCAACACAGCATCTGCTCCAGATTGTAACAGCGTATTGCGTTGCGCAAAGGCATAGGTCGACATATCGGTTTCAGATGCGCCGTCATGGATCATCTGACGTAATGTGTCATCATTAATGACCATTTCATAAAGGCCAAGACGGCCCTGATAACCAATAGATTGACACTGCATACAGCCAACGGCCTTATAGAATGTCACGCCAGGCTTGAGGCCTAATTCGGCGCATTCTGACGGTCCTGGCTCATAAGCTTGTTTACAATGTTCACAAAGACGTCTGACCAGTCTTTGCGCCACAAGGGCCGTCACGGTTGAGGATAAGAGGAAGGGCTCAACACCCATATCGCGTAACCGTGCAATCGCAGCGATAGCCGAATTGGTGTGCACCGTTGACAATACCAAATGCCCGGTCAGCGCGGCTTGAACGGCAATTTCTGCGGTTTCGGGATCGCGAATTTCCCCGACCATGACGACATCAGGATCTTGGCGTAAAATCGCGCGAAGGCCTGCGGCAAAGCTCATCCCGACCTTATCATTGACCTGGGTTTGACCGATGCCGTCCAAAGCATATTCGACGGGATCTTCAACCGTTAAAACATTGCGCGAGCCGTCATTTAATTGGGAGAGGGCGCCGTATAGTGAGGTTGTTTTTCCAGAACCCGTGGGGCCTGTCACAAGGATAATACCATTGGGTCTGGCGAGCATGGACTGAAAATCGCCTAGCATATTTTCATCCATGCCAAGATCAGAAAGCGCAATGCCCTGGCTATCTTTTTCCAATATACGCATGACAAGGCGCTCGCCGTGACGCGCGGGCAGGGTCGAGACACGGACATCGATTTGACGTTCGCCCAAATTCAAAGAAAAACGACCATCTTGGGGGATTCGTTTATTGGCAATATCAAGACGTGCCATGACTTTGACCCGCGAGACGAGCACAGGCGCGAGACGGGCAGGCAATGAGAGTTTCTCTGTCAACGTCCCGTCAATCCGAAACCGCACAGATAGACGTTCTTCATAGGGTTCGACATGGATATCTGAGGCTCGCGACCGGATGGCTTCTTGTAAAATGCCATTGATCAACCGAATGACGGGCGCATCATCTGCATCGTCTAAGAGGTCCGAGGTTTTCGGAAGGCCAGAGGCCAATTGTGACAAATCTTCTGGATCTCCAATTGCGGCATCGGCTGAACTCGTCAAATCGGATTGAGAATAGGTTTTAGCGACCAAATTTGAAAAAGCATCTGACGTCATAGCTTCGGGCAATATCGGGGCGCCATAGGCCCGGCGCGCCTCAAGTAATGCGTCACGCGTAACACCCGGCCGGTGCGCCAAAACGAGCTGACCATCCGCGCCTTCCGCGACAATAACCCCATGCATACGCGCAAACCCATAGCTGAGCGGCGGCAAAGTCGGGGCCGCTATGTCTTCGACCGGGGTGTCTGTTTCAATATCCATATTATGTGAACTTAGCGCCATATTACCCTGCTGGAAAGCGTCAGCTTATGACAATTCCACAAGGCTTGACCATAAGATTACGCATAATTTCTTATCGATTATCAATATTTATTGTTGTTTTTCGATAAGAAACCTGTATGGATTATCACAATAACTTTAGAACCTGTTCGCAAAGGGGTCGGCCATGTTGTCAATAAATTCCATTTCAAAGAGCTTTGGCGATGTTCATGCTCTTAAAGATGTGTCGCTGGATCTCGAGCCAGGATTATTTGGCCTGTTAGGCCCCAATGG
>CAYTLJ010000062.1:9764-15408 GCA_964438555.1 uncultured Algimonas sp. | reverse complement strand
TTTTTGATTTTATTCCGGCGCTCAAATCCCTGTTTTCGTTGTTCTGTATCGTAAGGATTTGCGTCTGCTTTGACGAAAAGTCTGATGGGGATACCCCAAAGATCAAAATCTTCGCGCAAGCCATTTACAAGATAGCGACTATAGCTTGCAGGGAGTTTTGTCGCGCGAGAACATTTCAGAACAAAGGTTGGCGGGCGCGTTTTTGTTTGGCTAATATATTTCGGCTTAATACGTCGGCCATTCACGGCTGGCGGCGGATGGCGCGTTATTTTTTCTGCCAACCAGTCATTTAACTCTGATGTCTTGACCTTGACGGACCAATCGATCTGAACCCGTTCAATTGCGGGCAATAATCTATCAACAGACTTACCCGTTAGGCCAGAAAACATAATAACCGGCACGCCTTTTATTTGAGGCAAGAGCCTTGCCGCCGTTTCCCGAAGCGCTTTTGACATCTCTGATTTATTCTCGACGAGATCCCATTTGGTTACACCAATAACAAGGGCGCGCCCTTCTCTTTCACATAAATCTGCGATTTGTAGGTCCTGTTTGTCAAAGGGCGATGTGGCATCCATCAGTAAAACGACGACTTGGGCAAATTTTATGGCGCGAAGCGTATCTTGCACGCTCATTTTTTCGAGCGTTTCTTGGACCTTTGCGCGCTTGCGCATGCCCGCCGTATCATGGAATTGAACGCGACGCCCCTGCCACACATAGTCAATTGTAATAGAGTCGCGTGTGACCCCAGCCTCTGGCCCCGTTAGCAACCGGTCTTGGCCGATTAGCGTATTTATCAAGGTTGATTTACCGGCATTGGGTCGACCAACAATTGCGATCCTGACAGGCGCTTCGGACATATCAAGCGGGTCCGGATCAATTTCCAGGCTCACCCCTCGCAAAGCGAGTTCGATAGCATCATCCAGATCGACCATACCGATATTATGCTCGGACGCGACTTCTATTGGGTCGCCCATACCAAGAGAATAGCCTTCAGTTATGCCAGCATCGGATGCGGAGCTCTCACATTTATTGGCGACTAAAATCGTTGGTTTATTTGTCTTTCTTACGAAATCCGCAAAAATACGATCGAGTGAGGTAACCCCTTCTCTCGCATCATAGACGAAAAGTAGAACATCCGCGCCTCTTACCGCGTCCTCGGTTTGGCTTCGCATACGCGCTTCTAATTTTGCGCCCGTCGCATTCTCAAACCCTGCCGTATCCATTAAGGTCATGTTGTGACCCCGCAAGCGAGACTTGGTTTCGCGCACATCGCGCGTGACACCAGGCGTGTCATTGACAATGGCAAGCTTCTTACCAGCTAGCCGATTAAAGAGCGTTGATTTCCCGACATTAGGCCGGCCGATGACAGCAATACGTGCAGACCGTTTTTTATCTTCTGCTATATCCTCTTCATCCGAATAATGTCGTCGCCGTGGCATAGCTATTTCAAGGCAACGAGCTTCGCTTTATCAGTCAATAAATAGACAGTTTCATTGGCGATAATAGGCGGAACAAAAACGGCGCCTCCTGCGCTCATTTCATTCAAAATTGTTCCAGATAAGGGATCTACTGTTACGACTTGCCCGCTTGAACTGGCGACAACCAAACGATTTCCCGCAAGAATTGGCCCTGTCCAAACGATCCTGTCTTTACGTTTTTTTTCATTTTTATATTGCCGCAATTGCGTGAGCCATAAAACGTTCCCATCGATTTTCGACATTGCCGCAAGCTGTCCCTCTGTCGTTACGGCAAACACAATATCAGCCGTAATAAGTGGAATACCAAGCATGCCCGCAGGTTGTGACCAGACGCGCTGGCCCGTGCGTAGATCAAAAGCTGTCATGACGCCACTTTGCGCGGATGCGATGGCATATCCGTCTGCAATGGCGGGACCACCTGCAATATCATTTAGAGACGCAAGCGGGGTTAACCGAGCCGTAGACGATAAAGAATCTTGCCATAAAACGCCGCCATTTTGGACCCTTAAGGCGATAAGTTCACCTGAGGAGAACGGCGCTAAAACAACATCATCTTTTACGGCTGCTGCTGGGGTGGTCAGCATTCTCGCCGTTTCAATAATGCCCTGATAAGACCAGAGAACCTCTCCGTTATTGGAATTGATCGCAAAAAGTTCATTGTCATCTGATGCCACAAAAATCCGACCATTGCTGATGGTTGGGGCCGAATTCATCGGGACTCTTGTCTGGTTTTCCCAAACAACTGAACCCGTTGCCGCATCCAATGCCACTACCTTTCCAAGGCCTGATGCAATGAAAATTTTATTGTCAGAGAACGCAATCCCGCCGCCAACACCTTCTTTATCGCTACCATCACCATCGGTGAAAGTTAGGGGATCTTTAATGCGGTCAATAAATGAAACCTTCCCTTCACGGGTAGATTTTCTTTGCACGGCTTCGACCTTATACTCCCAAAGTCGTTCTTGTGTCGTCTCACTTATGGCTAAAACTCTATAATTTGCGTCTAACACATATATTACACCATTGGCGACAATAGGCGGCGCCGTAATGCGTCCTTTTCGACCAGAGCCACTACCAACATCCAAACTCCAAGCGCGTTCAAGTGGGCCGCTCGCACCGGTATGCTGCACAACATGCGCAACATTGCCGCCAACTTGTGGCCAATCCGTGTTCACATAGGGTTCTGGTATAAAAAGATTTTCTGGTGGTGTCGCCGCTTCCATTGTTAGCCTTTCAGAAAGCTCCAAAATGGAAATACGATCACTTTCTCCTGCAACATCGCCTTGTTCTGCGCGAATCTCCGCATCCGATTTATCGAACGGGTTCACGCTATCTAAGACAGCACAACCAGACAATAACGATGACAATCCGAAAAGGGATAAAACAATGCTAGTTTTCATCGGTCTCTTCCGTTTCACTTGGAGGCGTTTCACTTGGGGTCGTTTCATTTGTAGGCGTGTCATTGGGTAGCGCGGAGTCCTCAGCGATATCTTCTGGCGTCGTCTGCGGAGATATCTCTTTTGGCGCATTAATTGCGCTATCAACGTTCATAAGTAATAGAGATTGTTCTGCCCGTAATTTAACGGTCTGAGGGACACCAGGTATCGAACTAAGATAGGCATATTGCTCTCTTGCATCAGAGAGGTTTCCGGATTTCTCATGGGCGAAACCCAGTAATTCTCTCGCGAGATATTCATATGGTGCATCTTCAACAATAAGCCCATCTAGGCGAGCAATGACATCTGAATAAGCGCCTTGATCTGCGAGAAGATAAGCCGCTTTAAGTTCAGACAATTGCTTGTGCCTAGCCTTGTCAAATTTACTTGAAGATTGATCAAAATAGGCAACGGCTCCGGTTGAGTTGCCTTTGTCATTCTCAATCGCAGCCGCCCTGGTAAACGCCAAACCAGCGTAGCCATCTGGTCCCTTTTGTCCCAACGCCACAAATTCCTCTACGGCTTGATCTAAACTCCCGGCCTCCAACTCATCATCCGCAGATGTATAAATTGCGGCTGTTGCTCGCGCAGCCTTATCATTGGCATGACCGCGCCATTGTATAAACGCCGTTCCCGCAACGATTAGGAAAAGCAAAACCCCAATAAAGGGCCCATATTTTTTTAAAAGGCGGTTATAGTCATCCTTGCGGAGTTCTTCTTCCACCTCATTTATAAAATCGACCACAGTCAGGTCCCTGAATCATAACGGCCATCAGCCAAGAATTGGGGGAACCTAACCCCGCCGCGAGGCAGACACAACAGCAAACGGCATTACAGTTTTCTCAGGTTTCAGCCCATTAAAATCGCGAATGATCGTCTTAACCCCAATATTTGCTTTATTTGGTATCTTTAGCATTCCGTTCAACCACAAAACACGGGGCCATTCGCTGATCATTATATATTTGTGTTGATTGTCGTGGATTAAAGGTCCGCCAATTGTCCGACCGGAAAGTCAAATATCGCATTGGTCCCGATACGGATCAAATCAAGCTGAGCCTCCGCCCGAGGCATAACTGAAACAGCGTGATAGCGCGCCAATGTTGCCATTGTCCCAGCTTGCTCGTCTTGGCTAGCAAAGCCATTTGCCACGGCTTTTAGCAATAAGGCGCCAGATAGGATATGACCGCATAGGGACAAATATGGCGTCGCGACACTCAATGCATGCTCATCTTTTGCATTTAAAAGAATATCTGTTGCCGTAGACAAGGTTTCAATGCCCTTAGAAAGTGCGTGAATACATAGATCTAAATCTTGCTCACCCTGCCCATTATTTGCCTCGGCATCAGATTTTATAGTTTGCAAATCCGCAATCATAGCGCGCATCGCCTCTCCACCGTCCCGGCGGAGTTTACGTCCGACCAAATCCATGGCTTGGATTCCATTCGTCCCCTCATAAATTGGTGCGATCCGAGAATCGCGGAGATGTTGAGCCGCCCCCGTCTCTTCGACATAACCCATACCGCCATGGACCTGTACGCCAATTGAGGCGACATCCACGCCTATATCTGACCCATAAGACTTGGAAATTGGAGTCAAAAGCCCCTCACGCTCGTGATCGCCAAGATCTCCAGCCGCGGCCGTCGCCATTGTAATGGCTCGGGCCCCCATTAGGCGGGTCTTCATATCAATCAACATGCGCCTAACATCGGGATGATGCACGATAGCTGCGCCTTTCTCCCCATTAGGTGGAACGCCTTGCACGCGATCATGCGCATATTGGAGCGCAGCCTGATAAGCCCGCTCTCCGATCGCAACACCTTGTACACCCACAAATAATCGCGCCTCATTCATCATCGTGAACATACAAGCGAGCCCACGATTGACGTCGCCGATGAGCCATCCTTTGGCTTTGTCAAATTCCATCACACATGTTGGACTACCATGAATGCCTAATTTATGCTCCAAGCCGATTGGGTAAAAATCATTGCGCTCGCCCAGCGATCCATCCGCATTGACGAAATATTTCGGACATAGAAAGAGACTGATACCACGTGATCCTTCTGGACTATCGGGCAGCCTCGCGAGCACGAGGTGAATTATATTGTCTGCACAATCATGATCACCCCAAGTGATATAAATTTTCTGACCCGTGATTGCATAGGTACCGTCACCTAAATCTTCAGCTTTCGTACGAACCGGCCCAAGGTCTGATCCGGCCTGGGGTTCGGTCAAACACATAGCACCCGTCCATTCGCCATTGACCATTTTAGGAATATAGGTGTCTTTCAAACTATCTGAGGCATGGGCTTCGATCGCTTTGGTTGCAGAACTTGTGAGCATTGGACACAGGCCGAGCGCCATATTTGCCCCATAAATCATTTCATTTGTCGCAACGGATACGACAGACGGCAGGCCCATCCCGCCAATTTCCGGGCTCATTGCCAGGCTTTGCCACGCTGATTCAACAAATGCCTGATAGGCCTCTTTGAACCCGGGAGACGCTTTCACGTCTTTTTCATTCAAAGTGGCAGGGTTTTGGTCGCCCGGCCAATTTGTCGGTGCCACAACGTCACGGGCAAATACCGCGGCGCCATTTAGGATATCACCAATAAGCTCGTCATTTGTGTCGGAATATTCTGGCCTAGCCAATATTTGATCCATATCGACGCCATACCTTAGCAAGAACTGCAAAGCATTGACCGGGGCATTATAACTCATATTGGACTCACT
>CAYTLJ010000062.1:0-9664 GCA_964438555.1 uncultured Algimonas sp. | reverse complement strand
CATAATCAAAGGCTTTTTTTAAGCCCCTTAATTTATCTCCTTTCATCTGCAGATGTGAATTCAAGCCCTTGCGAAGCCTATAAGAATGCATCAGGACGTAGATATGAGAAAAGCCTTTATCATATGCCTGATAGTAAGTGCCCTCACAGGCTGTGTCGGATCAGATACTGAAGCTGAAGCCTTTAGTGCGGCCAAGAAAAAGACGACAAAAAAGGAAATGAGTTTGGAAGAACGCGGGGCAAAAATATACAAGCGTTGTCGGGCCTGCCACACATTAGACGAAGGCGGGCGCCATAAAGTCGGACCCAATCTATGGGATATTTACGGCCAGCAAGCGGGAACAAAAGACGGCTACGCCTATTCGAAAGCCATGATTGCCAGTGGCGTGATCTGGGACGCAGAGACAATGGATGCTTACCTTAAAAGGCCAAAAGACTATATTCCAAAAACAAAAATGTCCTTCATTGGCCTAAAACATCAAATCGATCGCGACGCTGTTCAAGCCTATATCCTGGAAGCGACAACGCCGATTGAAGTGAACGCAACTGAAGCAGATTTAGAAGACGCAGAATAAGCTTTGCGTCTTGGCATTCAAAAAGATAAACCAATTCCATGGCAAAACGCACTTTTAATCATCTAGCCTTCGTCGCATCCTCAAGACCTGAAGCGCAATCGGCTTTAAAAGCTGCCATAGCGAAATATGGAAATGTGGATGCGGAACAAGCTGACGCAATTATACCTTTGGGCGGTGATGGTTTTATGTTGGAAACATTAAGGCGCCACCTTCCACTTGTAAAAAAAGGCTTGCCTCTTTACGGAATGAACCAAGGTACAATAGGGTTCTTGATGAATGCCTATTCACTAGAAGACCTCCCCAAGCGCCTAGCGCAAGCCACATGTACAGAGGTCCATCCCCTCAAAATGATCGCGCATAGTTCTTCCGGAAAAGTAACAGATAGCGCCTTTAATGAGGTGTCACTCTTTCGCCAAACGCAACAAGCCGCACATATCAAAATTACTGTCGATGGTCGAGAACGGCTCGAAAGACTTATTGCAGATGGCGTTTTAGTCTCAACACCAGTCGGATCAACGGCCTATAATCTATCTGCCCATGGACCCGTTATTCCAATTGGATCTGATATTTTAGCCCTTACCCCCATTAGTGCCTTTCGGCCCAGACGCTGGCGAGGCGCGCTCCTTCCTGCTCACGCCAAAGTGCGTTTTGATGTATTAGACGGCCAGAAACGCCCCGTTTCGGCTTCGGCTGATAATTCAGACATTCGCGATGTGACGTCTGTTGAGATTGAACAAGATCGGGAGACTACGCTCACCCTATTATATGACAAAGATCATGGTCTAGATGAAAAAATCATCCAAGAGCAATTCGCGACTTAGTTTAAATTTCACATCTTAAAAACAAAATGCCTCAAAAAATGAACAAATAAGGTTCATTTTTTGAGCCTTCACCGTGAAATTTAAACGCGGCAAATTTCATGCTCAAAAAACGCAATGCCCAAGCGTAAAATTCAAACCTTGCGAATTTCATTTCATGAAATTTAAACTAAGCGACCAACTTCGGATTCGACGCCGTATCCAATAAATCCAGCAGGTCCAATTCCATCTCTTCCGTCAAGTCCAAGTCCTGACTTAACAACCGTTCGGCAACTTTTCGCTGAAACGCCTCTGATGTAAGCGAAGCGTTTTCTTTTTCAACAGAGAGCCAAACACCAATACTGGCCATAAATAATTTTACTTGAATGGGTAAAAACCCTGCCTTTATGGCAATCGCCTTTGCACCAACGCGGTGTCCCGAGGTGACTAAAAGTTTGGTTTTACCCAGTGTTTGACCGCTTAGTCGCGAAAGCGCAAACACCACGAATGCGATATCACCGCGCCCTGCTGCGCGTAAAATAAGACGCGGCGTAAGCTTCCCAGACTTTTCCAACGACATGACAAATTCTTTTAGCTTTTTTTGCGACCAATTTTGTGTCGTGACATAGCTATATGCACGTTCCTTTATATCACGCGTCAATCGGTTTGCATGATGACTGGATACACCTTTATAAGCCTCGAGATTCATGTCTATTTTTTGGGCTGCATGATCGATTAATTTCGTAAACACAGGCATTGGAAAATCATGCCGCGCAAGAGCCGCATTGCGGATCAAATCATCATCCGCATGAATTTCCGCGATCATTTCTGCGGTTTCTTGTGAAATCAAAGCACCATCATTCGCCGCAAGTTTTGCCGTGGCTTGACTATCACCAAAGCTAACAATGGCATGGCTAATATGTAAACCAAGCGTTTGTCGTTGAGCAATAGCCCGTATTTTTTCCGCCGCACGGCTTTGTAAAACACGTAAAAGATCTTCATCCGTTAAGACTGGGGAGTCTGATAAGATTGGCACTGCAATAGAGTCGATATCGTCGATTAATCGCCGTGCGATATGTAGCGGAAGACATGGAGATTTTCGCAAAGTTACTGATAGGGCTCGACGAACCAAATCAGAAACATCCTTGCAAATCCGGTCAAGAATTTTTGTCGCAAAAACTCTATCTGCCTCAGAGAGATCTAAGTCACGTATCTCTCGGCCTATTTTTTGAACGGCATTTGCACGTTTTTCAGCCGTCTCTCCTTTGAGCGCCATTTGAATGGTCTTGCGACCTAGCCTCTCAATTATTGAAGGAACATCATGCATTGCCGTCTCACTGGTTCAGTTGAGACACTAGGTGAAGCAACGGTATTAACCAGACGTTATCACAAGCGAAAAAAATTGGGAAATGGTACCGCCTCTTGGTCTCGAACCAAGGACCTCTGGTTCCACAAACCAGCGCTCTAACCAACTGAGCTAAGGCGGCATTCCTTTTGGAAAGCGCCGATTACGGCAGACAGGAAAAAGGTGCAACCCTTTTCCTATCTGAAATGCAGCATTAAAAGACTAAGTCTTGATATTCTGGAAGCCTTGAGACCCTAATTTTTCTTGGCGACCAATATACTCATGTAAATTGCGCGCACGCCAAGCTGGATCAGGATGGGTAGACAGGATGGTAGGTTGACGCGACGTCGACTCTGCAGCCATTTTTTCCCATAGCTTAACGGATTGGTACGGATCATATCCTGCGCGGTACATATAGTTTGCGCCTAAAAGATCAGATTCAGCTTCATGTTTACGCGAATACGGCAAGACAACACCCAATAGGCTGCCGAGTCCAAGCGCTTGCTGTAAGCGTGCCGTATTTTGGCTCGCACTTCTTAGGCAGGCATTGCGTTGTGCGGCTTCAACATTTTTACATCTGTTTGAAAGCACTGTTCCGCCCAAAACTGTTCCACCTACAACGCCGAGTTGAGACACCATTTGAAGTGACGCTCTTTCTTCTGCATGGCGTCCAGCAACGTGTCCGACCTCGTGGCCCATAATACCCGCAATCGCGTCATCTGTTTCGGCAAAATCCATCATACCCTTGTAAAAACCAACGCGGTTTCCAGGCATGACAAACGCATTTCTCGTATCCGTGTCAAAAACGGCATAATCCCATTTCTGATCGCCACGACCAGCGCCTTTCGCAATACGCCCGCCAATATTTGCTAAACGAGACGTATATCTTGGATCATTAGATGTTGGGACCTTTTGCTTGATTTCCGCCCAACTCGCTGCGGCTGCATTTGATAGGTCACCTGAGAATGCCGTGAATTGTGAGCGACCTGTTTCTGGATTGGTCGAACATGACGACAAAGATGCGCCGGTTGATGCCAATGCACCACCAGCTGCAAGGGCCTTCAACATTTTTCGACGCGGCAAATATTTTACGTGAGGCGCTTCTTCACCACAGTGATCATGTTGGGGATGGTTACACATAAAAAACTCCATGTTTCACGTTACTGAACGACCACAGGGTCTCTATGGACGTATATTTGTAGGCTTGACCCAATTAAACACGCATTTAATGCCCATTTGCAATACAAATATGCGTAATATTTGCCTGATTCTTAGCCTCAACTGAGTTTTTAGTGACAATTATTAGATGACTATCGCCTGAATAACAAAAAAACCCGGTTTAAAACCGGGTTTTTATACGCATATAAACTGATATCTTAGTTAGAAATCAGAGCGTCAATGTTACCAAGTGTAAGGAGCACTTCCGTACGACGGTTTAGCTGTTCACGAACGCCGTCACCTGAATCGATGAATGGGTTCGTCTCGCCCTGACCTTCTGATGAGATCAGATTGCGGCTAACACCTTGACGAACCAACTCTTCAAGGGCGTCATTTGCACGACGCTTAGACAGTCCGAGGTTGTAAGCAGCAGAGCCAGATGTATCTGTATGACCTACAACGCGGATGCCTTGAACATTACAGAATTGACCAATGTCTAGAACGCGGTTGATCGCATTACGTGTCTCAGCAGACTGACCTTTGTCAAATTCGTAATAGATGATTTCTTGGCGATATTGCTCAGCACAACCAGAAGGGGCTTGCGTAACCTGAACAGGGCATTCGCTTTGACTATAGCGAAGTGTACCGTCCCAACACGTAACAGTCTCTGGTTGCGGTTGTACTGGACACGCTGCTTGGGTCGCAGCTGTTGAACCGTCCCAACAGGTTACGACAGGATCGGGTCTAGGTTCTGGCGGACATTGGCCAGCGTTAAAGACCGAAGCGCCATCCCAACACTTAACCGTAGGCTGTGGTGGTTCAACCCGTTCAATCTTTTTTGGTGCGGGCGCGCCACCAAACTTATAACGGAAACCCGTTAGAAGCATATGTGCGCCAATACCGTCAAACTCACTTGTTCCAAGCTGATTTGAACCATCTAGCGTGTTAAAAACGAGTCCATCAAAATCCTGATTGCCAGCCTGTAGGTAACGGTAATTTGTATCCCACGTAAGATTGTCTGAGAGTTTATACCCAAGTCCTGCTAATAGTTGGAACCCCAGAGATGTATCATCTTCATCGGTTTCACAAGAGAACGCAGCAATTTGAGGCGTGGGGCCAAATGCACGTGAGCCGGAACAAGCAGGATTACGTTGTAACGTCGTTGTACCTTGAAGGAAATCATGAGCAGCAACGGACGCTTGACCTTGAACAAGACCAATACCGGCACCTACATAAGGCTCCCAACTGTTAAAATCGTCAAACTCGTAAATTGCATTAAGCATTAGAGCATTGGTGCGAAGCTTTGCAAAGGAGCTAGGTTGTTGGCCAACATCACCCAAATCGGTGAAAAGTGTCGTGCCATCAAGTTCTAGGCGCCAATTATTACCGAATTCATATCCAACGCCTAGGTTTAGAGGGATATTGCCCTCTGATTCAACATCACCTGTTACGTCACCGGTAATGTCAATGTCCGTATGCGTTCCATAACCTACTGCGCCTTTGAGGTACCAGCCTGCGTCATTTTGAGCTGATGCGATAGATGGTGCCGCCAATAAGGCCGCCGCTGCCGTCGCGATAAGAAGCTTATGCTTCATTTGAATTCCTCCAATAATGGTCATGCCATTCAATTAAAATTTATGTAGGAGCATTCATGGCCCCGTAATTTCTCTAGTCTTAAACGGATGCGCCACCTGATGCCATTGCTACTTTTAGTTTTCACCCCATAATGGAAAGGAATTTTCTAAAAAGTTGCTATTTTGCATCACTTTACCCAAAGCACTCCCGCTCACGCCCAAATGTTAGAACAAATTAGTCATTTTTGTGACAAAAGCACGTCTAACGTCTTAAATTTTAGTCAAATTTTGGAAATGGTACGCCCTCGCGGATTCGAACCGCGGACATCCTCATTAAAAGTGAGGCGCTCTAACCAACTGAGCTAAGGGCGCTAACCAAGTGCGGCGCTATCTAGTGGGACGCCCTGACTTCGTCAACCCACAAAACGCGCTCCATTTCATCCATTGTCAGCCAGCCATCCAGCCCGGAAATCTTCAACAAATTTTTCATAGGCTTCATTCGTGATGGCGAAACGAATGCGTCGCATCAAATCCTGAAAATAGGCAATATTATGCCAAGACAATATCATGGCCCCCAAAAGCTCTTTTGAGCGTATTAAATGATGAATATAGGCTTTCGAATAATTTTGAGATGCAGGACATGAAATAGTCTCATCTAGTGGGGACTGATCTTCCGCGAATTCAGCCCTTTTAATATTATAGGGCCCCTTATCCGTCCAAACTTGGCCATGGCGCCCAGAACGCGTTGGAATGACACAATCGAACATATCAACGCCGCGGTAAACCGCTTCGACAATATCAATCGGTTTCCCAACTCCCATTAGGTAACGTGGGCGCTCTTCTGGCAAATGAGGCGTCGTAAAGGATAGGGTTTCACACATGGCCTCATGCCCTTCGCCAACTGCAAGCCCGCCAATTGCGAACCCGCCAAACCCACCAGCTGTTTTTTCCGCAATGGAGGCTTCTGCCGATTGCTGTCTTAGGTCCGGATAATTTGACCCTTGGACAATCGCGAAAAGCGTCTGATTTTCACGCAGACCAAAGGCCTCTAGAGACCGCCTGCCCCACCGCAATGAAAGCTCCATAGATCTCTTCGCAACATCGTGGCTGACAGGAAAATCAGTACATTCATCAAGTTGCATTGAAATATCGGCCCCAAGCAAGTCAGCTTGAATTTCAATACTTCGCTCGGGAGAAAGCATATGTTTCGATCCGTCCAAATGGCTTTGAAAGGTAACGCCCTCTTCAGTCATCTTCCGTAATTTGGACAAAGACCAAACCTGAAACCCGCCGGAATCGGTCAAAATCGGACCGTCCCACCCTCCAAATTTGTGAAGACCGCCCAATCGTTTTACACGCTCAGCGCCTGGGCGAAGCATCAAATGATAGGTATTTCCTAAAATAATATCGGATCCGGCTTGTTGGACTTGATCCATATAAAGACCTTTGACGGTACCAGCCGTGCCAACAGGCATAAAGGCTGGCGTAGCTATGTCACCACGAGGCGTCTTCAAAACACCCGACCGCGCGGCGCCTTCACGCGCGTGAATATCAAAAGGGAAAACCGCCATTACTCAGCCTTCCAAATCAGAGATGAGTCACCATAAGAATAAAACCTATATCCCGATTTTAGAGCGTGATGATAGGCCGCTTGCATTCTATCAAGGCCAGCGAGCGCACTCACAAGCATAAATAATGTCGATCTGGGCAAATGAAAATTCGTCATCAATCCGTCAATAAAACGGAATTTATATCCGGGCGTAATAAAAATATCGGTCTCACCAGATTGAACGGTCAATGATCCATGACTTGCTGCCGATTCGAGCGCTCTTAGCGACGTTGTTCCAACCGCAATAATACGCTGTCCGTTTGCTTTGGCTTGGTTCAACCGTTTGACGGTTGCATCGTCAATGTCAAACCACTCACTATGCATATTATGGTCATCCGTATCCTCAGATTTTACCGGAAGAAACGTCCCAGCCCCAACATGTAAGGTGAGTTTCTCGACATGTACGCCCTTTTCACTTAGCGCTTTAAGCAAGCTTGGCGTGAAGTGCAATCCAGCGGTCGGCGCGGCAACTGAGCCAGAGTGTTTTGCATAGATAGTCTGGTAATCCGATATGTCTTGAGCGTCTGGAGAGCGCTTGCGCGCAATATAGGGCGGCAATGGCGGCGAACCACACCTTTCAAAGGCTGCCCGCAATGTATCATTTTTCAAATTGAATTCTAAATCTACGTCTCCGCCGTCACGTTTATTTTCCACCCTGGCAGATAGAATAGGTTCAAAGATCAATAAATCACCAACACGCAGACGCTTTGCTGGTCGTACAAATGCGGCCCACCGCCCCGCATTAAGGTCCTTATGCAAATTAACGGTAATAGAGACATCGCCTCCACCTCCGTGTGCTCGCGCGGGCCGGACGGCTTTTAAAGCTGCAGGAAAGACCTTGGTCTCATTAAAAACCAATAGGTCTCCGGCTTTCAAGACAGTTGGAAGATCGCTGACAATTTTATCACTAAATTTGCCGGACGGTCCGACATGCAAAAGCTTCGCGCTGTCGCGCGGATTTGCTGGCCGGAGGGCTATCGCGCTCTCCGGCAATTCAAAATCAAAACGAGAAACGTCCATATCGGACGGATATATACCGTCTAAGCGACGGTCACCTTTACAATTTTCCCAGGCATTCTAGGCGGCTCACCTTTTGGCAAGGCATGTACAAGTTCCATACCACTTTCGACTTCACCCCAAACCGTATATTGACCGTCCAAGAAAGACGCATCGTCTAGACATATGAAAAACTGGCTAGACGCAGAATTTGGGTTTTGTGACCGGGCCATAGAACAGACGCCTTCAATATGCGGATGGCGATTAAACTCAGCTTTAATTTGCTTATCCGCACCGCCCATACCAGTTCCATTCGGACAACCGCCTTGAGCCATAAACCCATCAATGACACGATGGAAGGTTAGGCCATCATAAAAGCCCTCTTTCGCCAATCTTGTAATTTGCTCAACATGTAATGGCGCCAGATCAGGACGTAGTAAGATAGTCACATCCCCCACATCTCCCTTGTTGCTATCAACTGTCATAATGAGTTTTTCAGCCATTTTCTTATCCTGTCATGAATGGAGCCGGCCACCTGAAAACGCCCGGGCTTTAGAACTAATGTAAGATTTTAGAGTGTCCGCGTTGGGACAGAGATTTCGCAAATATCGGGAAAGGATCCATCTTCATTTTTTTGCGTTTTCAACCAATTATTGAATGCTGGACTATCGGTTTTTAGAACCTGAATTGTTGGTCTTTCGTCTTCTGACATGTCCGCTGCGACTTCAACCTCATTCATACGGTCTGGCATCCAATCAGGGATTTCACCAATTGTCCCAACAAGTGGCTTTTCAAGCAGATCATAGCCCATGACCGTTGTTCCCCATATAGAATATTGCGTATCTAGGTGATCTGCCTTGCCGCGCATCAAGAAGAACTGGCTATTGGCGCTATTTGGATCACTTGTTCGCGCCATTGATGTCACGCCTTTGCAATGCAAACCAAAAGCTTCGACTTTATTATCCTTGGTGAAAAGAGCTTGCGCTGTGGGTTGGCTCGCAATGGGCAGTGATTTGTAAAATCCAACACCAATTTCGCCTTGGCCAACTTGTTGAGCGGTTACGAGGGTAAACGGCAAGTCTGATCCACGGCGAAAGGTGAATTCCGCTTCGAGATCTGGTAAGTCTGAATCGCCCGTGCCGTCCCCATTGGCGCCGTCCCCAGTCTGGTTCATGAAGTCATCAATGACACGATGGAACGGTACATTATTGTAAAACCCCGAACGGGCCAAAGCCTTGACTTGAGCAACGTGTTTTGGCGCTATTTCCGGGAAGAGTTCTATACCTATATCACCATATTTCGTATCGATAATAATGAGGTTTTCAGGATCCACTGTACGCCACGCCTCTTCTGGCGCGACAAATCCTGTCACTGCTGCACCTGCAACAGCTGTTGCATGCTGAGCTGCTGAGCCCTCTTCGGCCGCACAAGCATTTCCAAAAAGAGCGAAAGTCGCAATTGCCGCGAATAGAATACGTGACGTCATGTAAATTTGTCCTTTAGTCTGGCTTCAACTTCGGGTGTCACAAATTGCGACACGTCTCCGCCAAGCCGGGCGATTTCCTTGACCAGACGACTTGCGATCGTCTGGAATTGCGGATCAGACATAAG
>CAYTLJ010000061.1:5238-15541 GCA_964438555.1 uncultured Algimonas sp. | reverse complement strand
AAAATATCATCACGCGTAAAAATTCCAGATTCTGCAATGAGGGTAGATGTTTTTGGAGCCATCTCTGCCAATGTCTCAAATGTGTCTAATGAGGTTTCAAAATTTCTTAAATCGCGATTGTTAATCCCGATCAAATTTGAGCCCAATTCGATAGCGCGTTTTAACTCAGTCGCTGTATGGGTTTCGATAAGGGCGTCTAGTCCCAAATTATTGGCTTCTTTGATAAGGGCGGCCGCAGTTTTATCATCTATCATGGCAAGTATAATCAAAACACAATCGGCGCCCAAAGCTGCACTCTCGGCAATTTGGATGGGCTCAAGCATGAAGTCCTTACGAAGTATAGGAAGCTGTGTTGTCTCCCTGACTTGTGCAAAGATTTGGGTGCTGCCTTGAAAGCCGGGTCCGTCGGTCAAGACAGATAAACATGTCGCGCCGCCAGCCTTATATGATTTTGCAATTTCGACTGGATCAAAGTCTTCTCTGATTACGCCTTTTGACGGGCTGGCCTTTTTCACTTCACAAATTAGAGCTGGACCATTTGCGGTCCGAATAGCCTTTTCAAACCCGCGTGGTGCTTTAAGCGTTGCGGCTTGCTTGCGTAGAGCGTTTAGCGATGTGCGTTGTTTTAAGGCTTTGACTTCATCAGCTTTATAACCGGCAATACGTTTTAAAACGTCCGGTGCATCCATTAATGTGTTTGTCATAAACTCACACCAGATAAGTCGCATAAGCGCTTGAGGGCTAATTTTGCGAAGCCGCTATCAATGGATTGGGTGGCTTTGACAATGCCTAGGCCGATATTTTCAACCTGTCCGCTGATCATCAGAGCCGCCCCAGCGTTCAACAAGACGATATCGCGGTAAGGTCCCGGTTTTCCGTCGAGTAGGTCTTGCAGGGCCTTCGCATTTGTTTCTGGCTCGCCGCCTTTTAAGGCGTCTAATGTTGAAGGTGAAATGCCAAAATCTTGCGGTGTAATTTCAAATGTCTTGACCTGTCCATTCTGAACATCTGAGACAAATGTTTTACCCGTGATTGTAATTTCGTCCAACCCGTCTTCGCCGTGAACCACCCAGGCGCGTTTCGTGCCGAGTTCTGCGAGCGCATTTGCCATTGGGTCACGCCAGCTATCATCACATACGCCAAGTAACATATGGGACGCCCGGGCCGGATTACTCATCGGGCCAAGCATATTGAAAAGTGTTCTTATGCCGATGGCTTTGCGGGCCGGGCCGACATGGCGCATGGCGGGATGGTGATTGGGCGCAAATAAAAATCCAATGCCCGCATCTTCTATACAAAGTTTTGCCGTTGCTGGGCTCATGCCAAGATTAACGCCCAATTTTGCAAATGTATCGGCTGTTCCTGTCAGGCTGCTCGCGGCGCGATTACCATGTTTGGCGACTTTAATGCCTGCACCAGCGCAGACGAGGGCAGTGGCTGTGGAAATAGACAATGTATGCAGGCCTGTCCCACCTGTGCCAACGATATCTATCACGTCAAAATTGAGATCAACGGGGATCATATTTTGCCGCATAACTTCGGTGCCAACGCGTAATTCCTGTGCGGTTAGGCCAATCATCTCAAGGCCAAGCAAAAGGGCGCTTATCTGCTCTGATTGCGCCTCACCCTTTAAGATGGTCGTTAAAGCGGACCGCAAAGCATCTGGGGTGGGACGTTCACCGCGCCCAAGCGTTTCAAAAATGGTTTTTTCCAAGCTCACTTTATGCCTGCAATTTTTAAAAACCGGTCGATCAAAGCATGGCCATTTTCTGAAGCAATAGATTCGGGGTGAAATTGTAATCCGAAAATGGGTCGCTCTTTATGACGTAGCCCCATAATTTCACCATCTTCGGTCCACGCATCGACATGAAGATCGTCGGGTAAGGTTTCACGCTCGACGGCGAGTGAGTGATAGCGGGTTGCATTAAACGGGTTCGCGATACCTTCAAATAAACCTGTCCCGTCATGATGGATCGGTGAGATTTTACCATGCATGATTTCTTTGGCGCGAATGACCTTGCCGCCAAAGGCTTGCCCAATACTTTGTTGGCCCAGACATATCCCCAAAATCGGAAGATTAGCAGGCGCCGTTTTAATCAAATCAAGACAAATCCCAGCGTCATTTGGTGTGCAAGGCCCAGGCGAAAGCAGGACGGCTTTGGCGCCTAGTTCTAATGCCTCGCCGACACTGATGTCGTCATTTCTAACAATGTGGGTTTTAGCGCCCAATTCCTGAGCATAATGGACAAGGTTATAGGTGAAGCTGTCGTAATTATCGATGACAAGGAGCATTAGCTATTGCCTCCAAACCGAACGGACTGTTCTGCAGCTCGAAAAAGTGCGGCAGCTTTATGTAATGTCTCTTCAAATTCCAATTGCGGAACACTGTCTAAGACTATGCCTGCGCCAGCTCTTACATGTAGGGTCCCGTCCTTAACGATACCCGTCCTTAGTGCGATGGCCGTATCCATTTCTCCCGTCACGCTAATATAACCAACAGCGCCGCCATAAATTCCGCGTTTTTCATCTTCTAATTCATCGATAATTTCCATGGCTCTTACTTTGGGCGCACCGCTGACCGTGCCTGCTGGAAAACCTGCAAAGAGGGCGTCTAGCGTGTCGAGCTCATCGCGCTTATCGCCTTCGACATTTGAGACAATATGCATGACATGGCTATAACGTTCTATGGTGAAACGCTCAGTCACGCGCACAGATCCGGCCTTAGAGACGCGCCCGACATCATTCCGACCGAGATCAAGAAGCATAAGGTGTTCTGCGCATTCTTTTGGATCAGCCAAGAGGTCCGTTTCCATTGCAATATCTTCGGCTTGTGTTTTTCCGCGCGGGCGGGTTCCGGCAATTGGTCTTATCGTGACGACACCGTCTCGTAAGCGCACCAAAATTTCTGGGCTAGATCCTATGATTTGATGATCTTGGAAATCCAGAAAATAAAGAAAAGGAGAGGGGTTCATCCGTCTTAAAGATCTATAAAGTGCAAAAGGCGATGACGGTAAGGGCGCAGATAAACGCTGACCAATAACGACCTGAAAAACATCGCCTGCTAAAATATAGTCTTTCGCCTTTTTTACGCGCGCGCTAAATGACGACACATCTGTTCCAAGTCGTGGCGATAGGGTTGGTGTATTTACGTCTCGATTGATATTTGCAGATAAGGGCAATGATAGGTCTTGGGCAACGCGTTCTATACGTTTGCAAGCTGCGTCATAATTACCGTCTTTGTCCAAGGGTGATCCAATAATGATTTCTTGTGCGACTTGATCGAAAATACAAACAATTCGAGGGCGCACCATAATGGCATCAGGCGTTCCGATCGGGTCATACATCGTATTTGAGAGCGTTTCGACTTGTCTGACCATATCATATCCAAGATACCCGAATAGGCCTGCTGCCATTGGCGGAATATCAACTGGAAGGTCAAAGCTCGTTTCAGTCTGCAATCGACGGAGTGCATCAAGAGGGCGTCCGTTGCAGTCTTCAAATCCCCCGCCATTGCGTGAGATTTCACTTGTTTGTCCGAGGCTTCTCCAAATTATGTCTGGATCAAATCCGAAGAAACTATATCGACCTCTTTGTTCGCCTCCCGTGACACTCTCAAAGAGAAACGCATATGGCTTACCGTGAGCCGCCTTTAGGAAAGCAGAAACAGGTGTGTCGACGTCATTTACAACGCGCGTATATACCAATTGAGCATATGAGCCGTCATAATCTTGGCGGTTTGGAAAAAACGTTAGCGACACAGCGTTATTGGACGTTATCGACGCCCATTATTCGATTTATTTCAGTTTCATAGACGAGTTTCTTATGTTCTTTCAAAATATCTAAACGATAGGCGTTTTGGATATCTAGACTGATTTCAGCCGAAATATTTCTTTGTCTGCTCTCTAAGATTTCGCCTGCGATGCCATCACTATTGGGTAGTATTTTATCTAAACGGGCAATTTCATATGTTCCCGATTGGGCTCCCGTTCCGCGGGCAATATCGCCTTCAGAAGATGCCAGCAAATCGACGACGACAGCCCCTGAAATATCACGTGGTGGGTTGGCTCTGGAAATACCTCTTTCGCGAAGACTTGCCGCGTCACCCAATTCCTCGGCGAGGTCTTCCAGCGTACGGCCTGAATTGATTTCGGTAGCTAAGGCAACGCCCCGTTCATTAAGTGACTTTTGGATTTCTTCAGCTGTCCAAGCTTCTGTCACTTGCTCGCGAATATCGTCTAAGGGTTTGAGTTGACTATCAATAACATCAGTTACCCGAAATATAACGGCACCTTTGTGAACGGTCTCATAGATATCTGAATCAAGGCCGATATTTGCCGTGAAAATGTCCCGCAACAAATTATCATCAGAAGCAATGCCAGGTATTAACGCGCTACCAGTTAAATCTAACCCGTCCTGCGTTGTCCCAGTTCGATCAATAAAATCATAACTTTCCATAGCAAGATTTAACTCGGCCGCAATCTCTTCGATTGTCTTATTTTCAAGTAAAAGATCATCGATCGAATCTTGGAGGCTAAAGATTTCGTCCAAGGCTTTATCCTGCCCGATCTCATTTTTAATCTCGGATTCAATCGTTGAAAAACTCGGCGTGGTTCCAGGTGTAATTTCTGGAATAAAGACTGCGTCCCAGCTTCCTAAACCATTTCCGACGATTTTTGCTTCACCTGCCTCAAGCGAAAACGCCAATTCGTCTGTTGGCAAACTAATAATTGTTTCTGGAACAATATCGTCATATGTCTCGGGCGCCAAAAGTCCCAGTGACGCGGCGATTAGCTCTGGCTCTTCTTCTGTGCTTAGTCGGTCCGCGGCTTTTTGGGCTGTTGCCTCATCGCTTGCACTAATGATTACAACGTCACGTGTAGATGGGGAGCCAAGTATGCCCGCCTCAACACGCCGATCAAATTCACCTCGAACTTCTTCTTCTGTCACCTCTAGATCAGGGACAAAATATTGAGGTTCAAGCCTTATCATTGTGACTTTCCTATATTCAGGCGCCGTATACCTCGCGCCATTTGTTTCGATATAGGCTTGTAGTGTGTCGTCATCTGGCGTTTCGGGGGCTGGAACAGCATCTTTATTTATTGTCAAAACTGTCGCTTTGCGCTGTTCTAACACATAGTCAAAATATCTCTCCGCATAGCCAGCGGGCGCTTGAATCCCTCCAACCACGGCTTCTGAAATTTGTTCGCGCTTCATATCCCGCAAAACGCCTTTCTCAAAATCTTCCTCTGTCAGATTGTTTCGCGAAAGGGCTGGAAGGTAAATATTTTCATCGAATTTACCCGTGATGCTGGACTGAAACACAGGGAAAGACTCTATAAAGTTTTTGGCGTCCCGGTGGTTCACCCCGATCCCAAGATCATCGGCGTCTTTCTCCATAGCAAGTGTAATCTCATATTGTCCAAGAAGTTCGCTGTGAATGCCTTGACGATAAGCCTGTTCATTAGTGAGGCCTTCACCTCTTTGAACGGCAATATCTCTCAAGCGTCTTCGAAGGTCTCGATCAAATTCTCGCGTTGATATGCTTTCATCAGCGATACTAATAACCGCATTCCTTACACCCGGCTTAAAGGCGTCTTCTACACCCCAAATGGCAAAGGCGACCACCAATAGTCCGATCAGGATAAGAACAGAGTAATTCTTGATTTTTGCACCAATGCTCTCAGCCATTATTAAGTCTCACCTTAGCTTTAATATGAGACCCTTTAACCTTGCTTATTAGCGCTTACAAGAGGCGGTTTCTCTTGCTATTCAAGTCGAATCCACGCACATGGACCTGTATCGTATTTTGGGGGTAATATGACAGACTCGCTTAGAACTTTAATTGCTGCGAATTGGAAGATGAATGGAGATGCCACGTGGTTCGATAAACCCGTGCAATTTGACAGAGCATTGCCTCAATCTGATCGTGAATATCTTGATGTGCTAATCTGCCCACCAGCGATTTACCTAGAGTCTATGCATAATCTCGCTCGACAAACAGGTGTGTTTCTAGGCGCGCAAGACTGTCATCAGGAAAAAAAGGGAGCTTATACCGGATCAATCTCTGCGGATATGCTTGAACGTGCTGGCGCAAGCTATGTGATTTTGGGTCATAGTGAGCGGCGAGCAGCTGGAGAGTCCAATAAGCTGGTTAAAGCAAAAGCACAGGCTGCAAAACAAGCAGGTCTCGTCCCAATCATTTGTGTCGGAGAAACTGAGTCCCAACGCGAAAAAGGGGACGCAATCAAAGTTGTGCTCGCACAACTCAAGGGATCGGTGCCAAAACTTAAGGACTATGTTGTGGCCTATGAACCTGTTTGGGCGATCGGCACGGGAAAAGTGCCGTCTGTAGGCGATATCAACGAAGTTCATGACGCCATAAGAGGGCATGTTGGCGAGTCTATACGCATTTTATATGGTGGGTCGGTCAAGCCCGCCAATGCAAAAGCCATTCTCGCCCTTAAAAATGTAAATGGAGCGCTGATCGGTGGAGCTGGCCTAAATATGCTCAGTTTGTCAGAAATCGCAAAATTGTCGCCTAAGCCCAAATAAGCGCGACTAAAATATTAATATTTGTAGTTAACGAATCTCTAACGGCTTTGAGGGCAGGATTGATCTATCGAATCATTCTTTCTTGACTGAGGTCCCATGCGTATTCTGTCATTGCTATCTGCGAGTGTTTTAATCGCATCACCTGCTTTTGCGGCAGATCTAGGCGTATATCGTCCCGGAACTCCTTATAATAGTACTGTCGCCAGTAGCGCGGAGATTTGTGATCATCAATGCTCGGGCGATGCCCAGTGCCGCGGTTGGAACTATGTAAAGCCGAATCCAAGGGCGCCTGGTGTTTGTGAATTCTTGTCATCAGTGTCAACGCCCATAGCTTCGCAGATTTCGATTTCAGGGGAAGGGTTTAGCTCAAGAGGCGTCTCGCCAAGCTTAACGGCTGGTGGAACGAATACAGTACGTGTTGGAACCCCGGTTCAACCTGCCACGCCGAAGCCAACCATAAGCAAGGTAGCGCCACCTCAGCGTGCAACTCAAGGTTCGAGGCGTATCGTTAGGCAGGCCGTTCCACAACGTCTGGCGACGCAATCTGCCTCTACTCAAAAAATCGAAAATCAAAGTTTGACAACCCAGCAAAACCGTTTCCGACAGGCACCACAAGGCTTACAACCAAGATCGCACCCACAACAAACCGTCACACGACAATCTGCTCCAAGACAATCTGCTCCAAGACAAATTGGTCAACAACAAATCGATCCCAGACAAAATACCCAACGACAAATCAACCCCAGGCAATTTGGGGCGCGCAATTTTCCTCATATTTTAGACGGCGGCGCGCCCGCTCAGCAAAGATTTCCGCAGAATCCACGAGGCCAACAACAGCCTCTGCAACAGCAAAGACCTGTTCCGCAACAACCGCAAGTCCCGTTGCAAGTGACAGGTCGACCAATTGCGCCGGGTCAACAAATTTCGCAAAATCAACGCGCACGCCGTCAAACTGGCCCTCGGAGTTCTTATCCATCTCAAAACGGGCCAGTCCCACAGCAATTTGGTGCGGTCACGCCGCAACAATTTGATAGTCGTCCGGCTAAAGGCGCTCCAATTCCTGCGCCGCAATCCATGGCTAAACGGTCTGTGGCTGAGGCTTCAATTGAACCGGTCATTCAAACATCAGACCCAGTGGCTCTTTCACCTGAGCAAGCGGGAAAAAGCCTATATGGTCGGTTACATGATGATGTTAGAGCGGCTCGATCTAGCCAGGCGCCAAGTGCTTTAAGAGGACAAAAGACACCCCCAGCAGGTGCTGCGCCTACGACTCCCGTTGAATCTGAGCCATTAGAGGTTTTGGCTGGCGGGCTTTAAATCTGAGGATATAGCTATTTCAGATTTTTAAACTTTATGCCTTTGGAGAGCGCGAGAAGTGACAATCTAAACCAACCAAACATCACAAATAGCGGAAAACAAACAATCATAGCCGTTAAAATAGCTTCAGACATCGTCCGGCTATCAAAGTCTAACATAAATAATGTTTCTGCGCTGAAGGAAAAGGCGGCGATAAGGGCTAGAAACACCCAAATGCCCGCCCAATAAAAATGTATGAGTTCATTTTTGAACTTAAACGCGGTCGCAGGTACAAATAAGAGCGTTACAAACCCTACCGTAACGGCAAACATTATCAGCGGGGGTAGGAATTGTATCATTCTGGCGCACCTTCAGATCAAAAAGTTTCTCTCAGACCCTCTCGTTTCAAAGCGCATGCCGTTTAAGTTGAATTAGCTCCGTTCTTTAGTTGTAAGAAATCTTAGCTCTGGATTTTTTTCCTGAGCATACCCTACATCCCAAGCGGATTTAGCCAGAAATACGGGCGCGTCATCAATATCTGTGCCTGTCGTCATCATATTTTTATCGACAAAGACCTTTATGATTTCAGGGTCGTCTGACGCTAGCCACCGCGCAGTTTGGTAAGGCGGGGCTTCAAATGTAACATCGAGGCCATATTCAGTTTTGATCCGCTCTCGCATAACATCGATTTGTAGGGAGCCAACCGCGCCTACGATCATATCTGATCCGAAGTTTGGTCTGAAGAGTTGTGTCACGCCTTCTTCGGCCAGGCTTTCTAAGGCCTTGCGCAAATGTTTGGCTTTGAGCGGGTCTTTAAGTTGTGCCCGTCGTAGAATTTCGGGTGCGAAGTTCGGAATACCCGCAAAAATAACTTTGCCACTCTCAGATAAGCTATCGCCAACACGTAATGCGCCATGATTAGGTATACCGATCACATCACCTGCATATGCATTTTCCGCGAGTTCACGGTCTTGGGCGAAAAACAGGATCGGGTTGTGGACAGATATAGTTTTATTTTCGGCCGTCTTTAATTTCATGCCGCGCTTAAATTCACCCGAGCACATCCGCAAAAAAGCAACTCGGTCACGATGGTTTAAATCCATATTGGCTTGAACTTTGAATACAAACCCGGCGACTTCTTTGCCTGTTGGCTCCATTATTACGTCTTGTCCGGCTTTTTTAGCGGGTTCGGATTGAGGAGCCGGGCAAAATTCAGCAAGGGCGTCAATCAGTTCTAGCACGCCAAATTTTCTAAGGGCGCTTCCAAAATATACCGGCGTCATATGGCCTTCGCGGAAGGATTGTTCATTGAAATCGGGGTATTCCTTAGCGAGTTCCTGTTCTTCGCGAAATTCTTCCAGAAGATTGTCATCGCCAAACATAGCGCCGATGGAGTTGCTATCTAATTGCGTGAGTTGATGTTCGCCGCCATCCTCTGGTTTTACGAAATGTAGAAATTCATTTGTGCGCAAGTTTGCGACACCTCTAAAGCGGCGACCTGATGCGGCAGGCCATTGCATAGGCACGACGTCTAGCGCGAGCTTGTCTTCAATTTCTGCGATAATATCAAAGGGATCTTGGCCTTCACGGTCGAGTTTATTGACAAATGTCACGATTGGTATGTCACGCAATCGGCAGACCTCGAAGAGTTTTAGGGTTTGCGGTTCAATACCTTTAGCAACGTCGAGCACCATGACCGCGCAATCCGCAGCCGTCAGGGTGCGGTAGGTATCTTCCGAGAAATCCTCATGTCCCGGCGTATCCAAGAGATTGAATATCAGATCCTTATGTTCAAAGGTCATTACAGAGGAGGACACAGAAATTCCGCGCTCTTGCTCGATTTTCATCCAATCCGATTGTGTTCGGCGTGCTTCGCCGCGCGCAGCAACGCGTCCCGCCGCATGGATCGCACCAGCAGAGAGAAGCATATTCTCCGTCAATGTTGTCTTACCCGCATCGGGGTGAGAGATGATAGCAAAGACGCGACGTCGCTTGGGTTCAATTTCAAGGGCTTTAGACATGTCGGCGCGGATAGATGGAAGGATGGGTGGTGGCAAGGGATTAGGATAGGAAAAAAATATAGATGACTTTATTTTCTCGTGATTACTCATAGCAAAATAGGGTTTTTCGATCAATAAGACGTTTTCTAATTTGAAAAATAGGAGTGAGTCGTCCTTTTCAATTCGCTTAAAACTTGCAAAATTTCACGATCTATCTATTATTTTCTAAAGCTTAGAGGTTTTTATATGAGATATTTTCTAACAGCGCTTTTCGTTTCAGCAGGCTTATCATTCTCATTTGTTCCAATGCCGAGTTTTGCGAAAACGCCGCCGGAAGTTCTTGAGCCTTACAAGAAGTATAATGCTGCATTGAAAAAAGATGATAAAGACGCGGCTTACAAATATGCCTTGCAAGCTTGGAAGGCAGCTGAAGCTTCATTGGGGGATCACGAAAC
>CAYTLJ010000061.1:0-5138 GCA_964438555.1 uncultured Algimonas sp. | reverse complement strand
GGGTTTGGGCATGAAGTGAATGGAGACATTTTTGAAGCAGCCATGCGTTATCAAAAGGTAATGGAGTATACGGAAGGTGTCGATTATTCAGCACATCCTGTTGTTGGAAGAGCTTTGGGCAGGTGGACACATATGCGTGCGAGGTTGAAAAAAACTGGGGAATTTGATGAGGCACGAGAAAAGGGTTTGTGCAATTGTTTTCCCTATAACGTAAAACGAAATGAGAGTGTTAAGCCAATTAAGCGTATCGCACCGAAATTCACCGCAAAAGCTTTAAGGTCGGGCGTGTCTGGTTATACCATTGTTCGGTTTGATTTAACCGATGACGGCAAAGTCAAAGACCCTGAAATACTTGTATCATGGCCTGTTGATTTATACGAAAAGTCTTCATTAAAGGCGTTGAATTCGTGGCAATATTCGACGCGTAAGGCGGGTGAGACTGATGAGGATCGATCAAATATTATAACGACATTACGGTATAATATTAGAGATGAATTTGGACAGCCGGTCTATTAATGTGACTGGTTGATCTATTTCCCATGCTTCTCAAGCATGGGTTTTAAAAATCGTCCTGTCCAACTTTCACTGACCTTTGCGATGTCCTCGGGCGTTCCCGTTGCCACTATTTGGCCGCCGCCATCGCCGCCTTCCGGCCCGATGTCGATAATATGATCTGCCGTTTTAACAACATCCAGATTATGCTCGATAATGATCATGGTATTCCCCGTGCCGACAAGTTCATTCAGGACGGTCAAAAGCTTATTGACGTCTTCAAAATGTAGGCCCGTTGTCGGTTCATCTAGAATATAAAGTGTTTTTCCTGTCGCGCGTTTTGCGAGTTCTTTGGCAAGTTTAACGCGTTGGGCTTCCCCGCCCGATAGGGTGGTGGCTTGTTGGCCGACCTTGAGATAGCCCAGCCCAACGCGTTGCAGCGTGACCATCTTATCGCGAATAGTTGGAACAGCTTTGAAAAAATCTGCCGCTTCATCAATCGTCATGGCGAGAATATCCGCGATTGATTTGCCTTTGAATTTTATCTCAAGCGTTTCACGGTTATAGCGCGCGCCTTTACAGACATCGCATTCAACATAAATATCGGGCAGGAAGTGCATTTCGATCTTAATCACACCGCCGCCTTGACAGGCTTCACACCGTCCGCCTTTGACGTTGAAGGAGAACCGCCCCGGCTTATAGCCGCGTGTTTTGGCTTCAGGTAGGCCCGCAAACCAGTCGCGGATCGGCGTGAAAGCGCCCGTATAGGTCGCTGGATTAGACCGCGGTGTTCGTCCAATTGGCGATTGATCAATATCGATGATTTTATCGAGCTGATCGAGGCCCTCAATAGAGTCGTGTGCCATGGGGGTGACTGAGGATTTATTTAAAGTCCGAGCGGCGGCCTTATAAAGCGTTTCAATTGTTAGTGTGGATTTTCCGCCACCAGAAACGCCTGTCACACAGGTCATAAGCCCGAGCGGAAATTCGGCTGTAACGTCTTTGAGATTATTGCCGCGCGCGCCTTTAATCGTGATTGTGCGGTCTTTGTTAAAGGTTCGGCGTTTTTCAGGGATAGCGATTTCTTTTTTGCCAATCAAATATTGCCCGGTAATCGAACCCTTGGTTTTCTTGATTTTTGTCGGCGTCCCGGCCGCGACAATTTCTCCGCCATGAACGCCGGCCTTGGGCCCCATATCGACGACATAATCAGCCGTCAGAATGGCTTCTTCATCATGTTCTACGACGATCACGGTATTTCCGAGATCGCGAAGATCTTGTAAGGTCTCAAGGAGGCGCGCATTATCTCTTTGGTGCAGGCCGATTGAAGGCTCGTCTAAGACATATAAAACGCCCGTCAGGCCCGACCCAATTTGGGAGGCGAGGCGAATACGCTGGCTTTCACCGCCCGATAATGAACCAGATCCACGGCCCAATGTCAGGTAATCCAGCCCGACAGAATTCAAGAATTTTAGCCGGTCCAAAATTTCTTTGAGGATGCGTTCCGCAATTTCCATTTGTTTGGGCGATAGAGACGTGCGGAGGCGATTAAACCGATCATAGGCTTCACGAATTGACAGATCGCCGGGAACGGAAATATCCATATCAGCGACGCGAACCGATAAGGCCTCGGCCCGAAGCCGTTTACCCCCACAACTTTCACAGGTTGCATCTGACATATATTTCGAGAGTTCTTCGCGTACCCAGGTCGAATCCGTTTCGCGGTAACGGCGGTCGAGATTTGGGATCACCCCTTCAAAGGGTTTTTTAGTTTTATAGCTTCGACTACCGTCCTTATATTCAAACTGTACGGATGTGCCACCCGTCCCGTAGAGCACGATAAATTTCGCATCATCCGTAAGCTTTGCCCAAGGTGTGCTGACCTTGAACTTATAATGTTTTGCCAAGGCTTGCAGGGTTTGCATATATAGGCTGCTCGGCGTTTTTGACCACGGTACAATCGCGCCGGCTTCAAGACTGCGAGATGTGTCTTGAATGATCAATTGCTCATCAAATTTGAGTTCTTTGCCCAGACCATCACAAGCCGAACAGGCGCCTTGCGGGTTGTTAAATGAAAATAATCGGGGTTCTATTTCAGCTAAGGTAAATCCTGAGACAGGACAGGCAAATTTCGCAGAAAATAAAATTCGCTCGCCCGTTGTCGCGTCTTCGGCAACTGCAAGCCCATCAGCGAGGTTAAGCGCTTGTTCGATGGAATCTGCTAGTCGCGTTTCTAATCCGTCTCTGACGACAACCCGGTCAACGACAACATCTATGTCATGTTTGAATTTTTTATCTAGGTCTGGCGCGTCTTCAATACGCACAATCTCGCCATTGATTTTGGCGCGCTGGAAGCCAAGGCGCATATATTCGGCTAGGTCTTTTTTAAATTCGCCTTTTCGGTTGCGCACAACAGGCGCCAAAATATAGAGTTTTGTGCCTTCAGCCAAAGCCATAGTGCGGTCCACCATTTGGCTAACGGTTTGGCTCTCAATTGGCAGGCCGGTCGCCGGGGAATAGGGAATACCGACCCGAGCCCATAACAGGCGCATATAGTCATAAATTTCTGTGACGGTGCCGACCGTTGAACGCGGATTTTTAGAGGTCGTCTTTTGTTCAATGGAGATAGCAGGGGAGAGACCTTCAATGGAATCGACATCTGGTTTGTTTTGAAGTTCCAAAAATTGACGGGCATAGGCCGATAAGCTTTCCACATAACGGCGCTGGCCTTCCGCATAAATCGTATCAAAAGCGAGAGAGGATTTACCAGACCCAGAAAGTCCTGTGATGACGATTAGCTTGTCTCTGGGTAGGTCGACATCCACGCCTTTGAGATTATGCTCTCTGGCGCCTCTGACTTCGATATTTTTGAGCATAGCCATGCGAAGTGTTCCCAGTCTTTACACAGTTTAGTGGTGTGTGGGCGTGGACTTAGGTCTGGCAAATCCGCAATACAAGTCAGACTCGGTAAAAGGCTTGCAATAAGTCCACAAGCCGTATAGAACATATAGAGAACAAAAATACAAGAGGTGAAACCATGGCAGGGTCCGTCAATAAGGTAATACTTGTCGGCAATCTCGGAAATGATCCGGAAGTGCGTACATTTGGCAATGGCGGCAAGGTCGCCAATTTCAGCCTAGCAACATCTGAAAACTGGCGGGATCGCCAATCAGGTGAGCGTCGTGAAAAGACGGAATGGCACCGGGTTGCCGTATTTGGTGAAGGGCTCGTGGGTGTGATCGAGCGCTATGTCAAAAAAGGCTCCAAGCTTTATGTTGAAGGCAAGCTTCAGACGCGAAAATGGCAAGACCGGGACGGGAATGACAAATACACGACCGAAGTTGTCTTGCAGGGTCCTGGCGCGGTTATGACAATGCTGGATTCACGCGGCGGCGAAGGCGGCGGTGGATATGGTGGCGGCTCCGGCGGCGGAGGCGGCTATAATCAAGATCGTGGCGGTTACGGAAATTCCGATCAAGGCGGTGGTAGCCGGAGTGCTGCGGATCAGGGTGGCCCCAAAGGCGATTTTGATCTGGATGACGAAATTCCGTTTTAGGTTTTTTGTTGAGGTCTCCAAATTCACCGGGCTTGAACATCTAATTTCTGTCCGATTTGTAACCCTATCTGGCCTGAATTGCCCTAATATCGTCACATAAGGCTGCCCAAAAGCAGCTTTATAATCTATAAGGGTGGTTGTGACGGCTAGGGAAAGACTAAAATTTTTGTGGGCGGATCCGCGCCATTACCAAATTGGCGTCTTGGGATGCCTTATTCTATTGGGCGCGTCTCATTTCGGATTTCATTTACCCTGGTGGCATGCGGTGGGATGTGTCGGGGCGACGCTTGTGACACAGGCCATAGCAGACCGTGTCGTTGGGCGTCCCTTTGATCCACGTAGTCCGTTGATTTCTGCTTTTTCTCTTACGCTTTTGCTGCGTACCGGGTCGCTGACCCTTTCAATCGGGGCAGGCGTGATTGCGATCCTGTCCAAATATTTGATCCGCTGGCGAGGCAAACATATATTCAATCCGGCCAATTTTGGTCTTGTTCTCATATCGGTTATATTTGGAAGCGCCTGGATATCTCCGGGTCAATGGGGGCAGGCGACACTCTTTGCCTTGCTCTTACTTGCTCTAGGCGGCGTTGTAACGGGCAAAGCCAAACGCTGGGATGTCTCGCTCTCACTTTTAGGGTTTTATGCGGCACTGATCTTTGGCCGCGCCCTTTGGTTAGGCGATCCAATGAGCATTCCCATCCATCAAATGCAATCTGGGGCCTTATTGATCTTTGCCTTTTTTATGATCTCGGACCCTAAAACGA
Source organism: uncultured Algimonas sp. (assembly GCA_964438555.1). Lineage (GTDB taxonomy): Bacteria > Pseudomonadota > Alphaproteobacteria > Caulobacterales > Maricaulaceae > Litorimonas. The sequence continues at coordinate 326 of CAYTLJ010000061.1, read as the reverse complement.
CACCGGATTCGAGGCGAGGGCGCATCCTATTTGCCGCAATTGTAGCTTTGGTCGGATATTTGATCCAGTTCGAGCTTTTCAATTCAGCCGGGATTATTTTCGCCCTTATTCTTTGCGCGCCGATGGTTCCACTCATCGACCGTTTTTTACCTGCAGGCCGCTATCATTGGCCGACCCAATTATCCTTGAAAGGAGTCTCTCATGAAACTCTCTCACCTGCTGAGTAGTTCTATCGCCATTGCAGTAATGGCGACGGCCTCATCGGCTAACGCATTTTGTGGATTTTATGTCGCAAAAGCTGGCACCGACCTCTTTAATCAATCCTC
>CAYTLJ010000060.1:11195-15564 GCA_964438555.1 uncultured Algimonas sp. | reverse complement strand
TGCGGATGGCTATATGGAGCAACGACTTTTCGCCAAGTTAATGGGACGTGTTTAGATTTCTAATATTATAGACCTTGGTTTAGCTTTTGATGGCGCTCTGATAAGAGCTTCTTCTTCATGCGTTTGAGCCTCACCCCAAAACGCCCTGACGGTTTTTAGGTTTCGTTTTTTTCGGGCGTCTCGGAATAAAAATGCCATTATTTCATGAATCCAGACCCGTCTTCCCATTTGATAATACCATCGTTGGGCATGTCGGATTTTTGCATCAGGATAGGTGAGCAATCGCCAAATCGCCTTTGGTCTGGATTGAACGACAAATTCGATGAATTTTACCCAAAGAAACACTCTCCATGGCGGCAGTTTTGAATCTAAAACCTGATGTTTATAATCCCATTTTGTCTGATCTTCCTGTATCACTTTCCGCCTCTCGGCCTCTTTGAAAAATGGTGTCCAACGATGCGGTGTAACATAGACAGATTGAATTTGATCAGGGTCATAAGTGATAAGTTGTTTTAAAGTCCGCAAATAGTCACGATCGCTTTCCTCCTCAAAACCGACAACCCACGTCGCCATAGATAACATTTTATGGGAACGCATGAGTTGAATGGCTTCACGGTCTTTGGATGGAGAACCTCCTTTGCGAATATTCTTTAAGACGGTCTCATCATAATTTTCCATGCCAAACAGAAATCTTTCAACGCCAGCTTGTTTATAAAGATGTAGATGGTCTTTATCACGCACAATATCATCTGCACGCGTTGATCCGACCAGTGTAACATCGACCTTTTCAGCGATTAAAGCTTCCAAAAAGGCTTTCCAAAGACGTTTTGATGATGTGGGGTTTTCATCCGCAAAATTGAAAACCTCGACCCCGTGATCGCGATGTAAATCGGCAATTTCCCTGGCAAATTTTACAGGGTCACGATGTCGCCATTTTGTCCAAAACCCTCTTTGCCCGCAATAATTACACGGGTGTGGGCATCCTCTGGAAAATTGAACAACAACCGCTTTTTTTCTACCCCAATAAGAATAATCGTCAAAATCTATGAGATCCCAACCTATCCGGTATGAGTCCCAATCTGACATCATTTTCTGTGGCGACGTCGCTTTTACTTGCCCATCCTTCTTATAAGCGATCCCATTCACAGCCCCTAAAGGCTCGCCCCGCGCCAATGCCGCTACAAGCTGGCGACAAGTCTCTTCACCCTCGCCCCGCACACATATATCAAATTCATCTTGTTGGCTTAGAATATCACGCCAATGATAGGTAGGGAATACGCCGCCATATATTGTTTTTAAATCGGGCAAAACCTGTTTTGACAAACGGGCAATTTCGCTTGCAATAGGATGCGCTGATGTTGAGCCGGAATGCCCTAATAGCATTAAATCCGGTGCGAAAGTTTTAACATGGTCAATTACCTCCCGGATTGGCATTGGACCAAACTCGCAATCAAGCAAGGCAACATCATACCCGTCATCAATAAGTGGACCCCCAATGCATAATAGGCCCAATGGTGGAAGATGATCGTCTGGAATTCTGGACCCAATTGCTGGGTGGGGTGGATTAACAATTAAAATGCGCATGGGCATTCTTTGTCATTCCCGGATGACAATTTTAAGGTCTTTTCATGATAATGTTGTGGCAAAGCTATCGCGTTGATAGCTTTGCCATCCAAAATTTTTAATGCGCATGGCCTTTTGATCCGCTTTTATAGGCATCGACAGCGTCACGCCCAGAGGTCTCACTATCGCCTATAATCTCGGCTTGTTTTTGCGCCCAGAGGCGTTTTTGATAGCGGTTTGAGATAATGTCTGTGACAACCAGAACCCCGACGACGAGATAGAAACTCGACTTGGTCATGGCGTTAAGCTCAAATCCGAAGATTTTCAAATGCGCCAAATGCGCGCCTTCTGTGACGAGTAGTACACCCACGAGGAAAAGTATAAAGAGACCGAGCACCTGATACATACGGTTCTTTTTAAGAAACTCTGTGACCCGGTCCGCGAGCAAGATCATGGCGAGGCCTGATAAAAGGATCGCAATGACCATTAATGGTACTTGATAAGACTTTGTCGGTTCACATCCAATTGCGCCCGATACAGGATTAGCAATCAGATTTTCTTTACACTCGGTGACAGAGCCTGCGAAAGCAGAGAGCGTTTCACCGGCAGAATTGACAACATTTGCCGCATCAACAGACGCAATCGCCATAGCCGACAGAATAGAGTCAACTGAGAATACAAGGTTCATCGCAACGATCAAAGCCACAGCCCCCATGACAGAGCGCGTACCGCCGCCCTCGGAATGTTCAATATGGTCAACCTGCAAGAGATGGTGAATTTCCTTGATCGCCGTCCATATAATGAAGGCGCCCCCTAAGAGGGTCACAAGAGCTTGGAAGGTAAATTCGCCTTCGAGAATACCTTTGAACGGGATTCCAAAAAGCGGTTTGGCGAGTAAGCTAAAGAGATTGACGATCACAAAGAGCAGAACAATTCGCAAAATAACCGCGATCGCGATCCCCCAGCGACGTACTTTCTTGGCATCACCTTCATCGCCAACCTTGTTAGATTCAATCGCAATATAAAGCAGATTATCAAACCCCAATACGGCCTGTAAAAGGATCAGCATGAAAAGGGTAAATAGGGCTTGTACGGTTAAAAGTTCGGCCAAGGTTAGGTCCCTCCAAAAGACATATTTCTGCGTCGATAGACAAAGAAATGAGTCGTGGAAAGGCCGAGATTGAGCTGGCGGTGCCTAAAACACCGCCAAAAAAAGCAATTTTTGCGGGTTTTACCCTTTAGGTTTCAAGAAATCAGCGGAAAATGTGACCTCAACCTCGTCGCTGAGGAATTTATTCATACGCTGAGCCAACTCAAAATCAGCGCGACTTACCGTGCCTTTTGCAACCACGCCAACGCCTTCGCGCTGGTTAAAGGGATGTAGTCCCTCACCGGTAATTTCAACTGCAAATTCAGCCGGAGCGGTTTTGCCGTTCATAGAGAGATCTCCATAAAGCGTACCCGTTTTTCCGCCAGCATAGTCAAAGCGCGTGCTGCGGAAGGTGATGGTTGGCTGAACCTCTGCGCCGAGAAAGTCGACCGCAATCGCATCTTCCCACGTCGCATGTTTACTATTCTTATGTGTGGCTTTGTAATCCCCGCGATAGCTTGAAAACACGCTATTGGCGTTCAAATCAAAGCTTACGGAGGAAGCTGATGGATTTTCGAGGTTCAAATCCAATGTCGCATCAATATCTGACAATTGGACAGCATAGGGCGCAAATCCAAGGTGAATAAGCGACACGGACATACTCGTATGACCAGGGTCATTTTTATACTGGCCAGATGTCACAGTCGCCTCCGGGATAGCGACTTTCTCGACTTTTTTAGCGAGTGTTTCACCCGTATCGGAAGATTGCGCACAAGCTGCGGGGATCAATGCTGTAGCCGCAAGCGCGGCGGACAAAGTGATTATTTTAAGGGAACGGATCATAATAAACCTCTCTTTTTTGTGAATTTACAGCCTATATACGTATAAAGTCAAAAAACACACATCACGAAGAGATGAGCATTGTCTGAGCGCCTTATTAATGCGACATTCAGGGCAAGTTTGATAGGACGACACATGAAAATGAACAAAATGTTGCATTTGATCGCAGCGATGACGCTTTTGGCAGCTTGTCAGCCAAAAGTTCAAATCGTACCCAGTGATAAACCTATTATCATTGAGTTGAATGTAAACATTAATCAAGAAATCCGGGTTCGACTGGATAAAGATGTCGAAGACCTGATTTCTGATAATCCGGACCTCTTCTAGGTCCAAACAAATGAGGAGGCTGTTATGGCCAAATTAAAACTCATGCTCGGCGCAATCGCAGCTCTTGGTGTTATCGCGACAACAAGCGCTGTCTCGACACAGCTCGGTTTGAATGTCGCCCATGCACAATCAAGCTCGAAAGCAATTGTTGATTCGGCCAAAGCCGAAGGTGTCGTTGGCGAGCAAATCGATGGATATCTTGCCGTCGTGGATGGTCAAAGCGCGTCTGCTGACGTTCAAGCGGCTGTTCGTGACATAAATATCGCGCGGAAAGCTGTTTATACAAAAATTGCTCAGAAAGACGCGGGCGCATCTGTTCAAGACGTTGCAAATCTAACAGGCGAAAAACTCGTCAATAATCTACCCAGCGGTCAGTGGTACCGCGATAGTTTTGGGACCTGGAAGCAGCGATAGATTGCACTGAAAGATATTTTATAAACCCCGTCTTTAAAAGGCGGGGTTTTTTGATTCTACGGTTGTGACGATTGCGCCTCCGATTGCGCCGGCCCATTGCACAAGCGCGTGGATTGATTCAAAGTCTGTCTGATT
>CAYTLJ010000060.1:0-11095 GCA_964438555.1 uncultured Algimonas sp. | reverse complement strand
CGATTGCGCCGGCCCATTGCACAAGCGCGTGGATTGATTCAAAGTCTGTCTGATTCGATTCGCCCGCGCCGCAGGAGGCCACAATGTCCGCAACGATCACGAAACTGACACCGACATCCCTCTCGGCCTTGCTTTGTGCGCGTATCTGTCATGATTTGATTTCACCTGTTGGCGCACTCGGAACAGCCATCGAAATCTTAAATGATCCTGACAATGCGGATATGCATGGAGATGCAATGGATCTCGTTCGAACGTCATCCCGGCAAGCCTCCGCAAAGCTAAAATTCTTACGCCTCGCCTTTGGCGCGGCCGGTTCAGCGCCTGGCGTCATCCCATCACGTGAAATTACAGACCTGTCTAATGCCATGTTTGCGGATGCGAAACCCGATCTGGTTTGGGATTTGGATACGGACGGTATTGATAAAGACCGGGCAAGAATTATGCTAAACCTGATCATGTTAGCCGTCCAAGCCGCGCCCCGGGGCGGCACGGTCACAATTAGGCGCGAAACGCTGGATGACAGCGTTGAATTTAAATTTGAAAGTGAAGGTCCAAAAGTCAGACTTGATGTCGCTATTGAACGAGCTTTGTCGGGCAAATCACCTGAAGACGGATTTGATGGCCGCTCCATCCAACCTTTTTATACAACTATGCTAACGCGTGAGGCTGGCGGCACAGTAAGCGCACATGCGGATGAGGGTATCGTGGTTTTTAATGCACGGTTTCCACAATCCAATTAAGATTGGCTGACTTGACGTGAGCGCAGATTTCTCGACCGCACCACCGGACGGGATTACGGGACGCATTATTGCAAATTCGAGCCTTATGGGCGGTGCGCGGGCCGTGACTTCAATATTAGGCCTTGCTACCCTTATTATTACGGCGCGTGCGCTTGACGACCCTGTCGCATTTGGGACTGTTCTATTTATTCACGCCTATATGTTATTTTTTGCGGGACTTGCGAAATTTAAAAGTTGGCAAGCCATTATTCGCTTTGGGTCAGAACACCTGAAACGCAAAGACGCGGGCAGTTTAGGTCGGCTGTTTCGGTTTGGCTTTATGCTGGACTTTATCGCCGCTATTGCAGCCTATTGTCTTGCAATTGCACTATTTAGCGTCTTTGTCGCTTTTGCGGACAGCAACCCTAAGCTGATCCCCGATTTAAACGATATGTCTCTTTCTACAATCGGGAATTATATCGGACTTTATTGTCTTGTACTATTGGTACGACAAACCAGTACGGGAACAGGTATTTTCCGGCTGTTTGATAAATTTGGCGTTCTCGCTTTACGTGCCTTGATTATGCCAACCTTGCGGTTCTTAGGGGCATGTCTCGCCTATTTTATGGGTTGGGGCATAACAGGTTTTCTTTGTGTTTGGTTTTTCGCCTCTGCTATTAGCTATCTCGCTCTCCCATTGCTGGCGGTTTTGGAACTCTCAAAACGCAGACTTCTTACAAATGTATGGCACGCAAAAAAAAGTTTAAGTCAAACTGAGCCGGGTCTTTGGCCATTCGTCTTAAAAACCAATCTTGATTCTACATTGGGCGCGTTTCGAGTTCATTTTCCAAGCCTTCTGATTATGGGCGTCTTCGGGCCAGCGCTATTGGCTATATTCCGTATCGCCGAAGAAATCGCACGTTTCCTAAGTCGCGGCACGAAGTTATTTGACCAAGTTCTCTATCCCGAACTTAGCCGCCTTGTCGCTGATGGGCGTCTTCGAGCCTTACATGGGATCGCGGTGAAATCTGCCTTAGCAATCGGAACCATTAGTCTTGTTCTAACGGCAATTGTCTGGGCCTTTGGCGATCAACTTGTAGAAGCTGGCCTTGGAGAGGGATTTGATGGCGCCTCAATACTTGCTGTTCTTTTATTGAGCGCCGCTGCGCTGACAGGCGCAGCTGTTCCGTTTTACACCGTATTTTATGTCTTGTTAAAACCGGGCCGCGCAGCTTGGATTCAAGGCTTTGCTATAATTGCCTATCTCGTCATATTTTTCAGCACATTTAAAATTTTAGGTCTATTTGCGGCGGGTTGGGCCGCACTTGCAGGTGCGGGCTTTGAAATGATCGTCGTTAGCTTATGGGCATCTCACAGTTTAAAGCGCCATAAAACCGACCCTAAGTGACCTCCCACACCACTCAGCGAGGCTATCAAAAACCCAAGAAAATGACAGGTAATATAATGAGCACGCGTCATTAAACATCGCATTGCGTTGCAGCCAAACTCCGTCGTCTCTCTCCAAACCTCATTCTCCACCTTATTCGCGTCAAAAATGACTGCAAATGTGAAGAGAAACGGCAATTTTTACGCTGGATTGAACGCTGTCTTAACTCTTTTTGTTCAAACATGTTCCTTGTCAGATGAACTGGCGTAAAAATTTGAGATGAGCACTATGGGCGATGACCTCGCATTTGCGCGAAATTTCACGCGCACGGCAGCCGAAGGATTAGAGCTGCTGGTCAATATGGATAATCCGCGTGCAAAGCATGCGGAACCTGTTGTCATGACTATGATGACGACAATCCAACGCGGGGCGAAACGCCTGCGCGCACGCCATGTTTATATGGCAGCTCAAGATGTCCTGACGGCCCTGCATCGAGACACAGACGATGTGCTTAATCAACGCATACACACGCTTGGAAATCTTGTGACCGGATATGCAAAAGGCCTCGGCGAATTGGATGTACTTATTGAGAAAGAGAGTGCGCCTAAAACAATCCCAGATAAATGGGAAGCGGCGCGAGAGACATTGGACAATCTGTTAACAAAATCCACGCCCGCTGAAGCGGATATGCTGTCTCGACTTATGCGCGCACCTGTAACGATTGAAACGGTTCACCCAGACTCCAATATCGATCCGGTTGAAGCTGATATCATAGTTTTAAACGCAAAACTTTCTGATCCAATAGACGCATTTGAACATCAGGAAGAGCAAGCCGTTTTACCAACCAAAAATCCGACCGTTCAAATAACAGACCGCACTGCAAGCGATGATATTCAGATTCCTCTTGAAAGTTTGATGCGAGATGTCGTCGCAGATGCATTATCTGTCGCACGCTCTATCGGTCGTACAATTAGCCTGTCCTACGATATGGGCGAGGTGCAGATCGATGAAAACAAAAGCGATTCTGTAAGAACGCGTCTCGGCGGCGCCCTATCACAGATTATCCATCAAGCCCTTCAAGATGATCGCGCCGGACATATTGATATCAATGTGGCTGGAAATCAAATTCATATCATGGCGGGTCTAACGGCCATGCGCGTCGCAATTGATCCTGAGCAAGCTCAGAGCCCATCAAAGCCGCGTATTTCAGTCGAGGTTGAGCAGGGCCTGCGCACACAATTGGCCGCCCTCTTGGATTCGCAAGACACGATCGGAGCAGCGTCATGAAGACCTGTTTGATTGTTGATGATAATCGCATGATCCGTCGTGTGGCTGGCCGGATTATCAAAGATCTTGGATTTGAAACTGACGAAGCCGTCAATGGTCAAGACGCTCTGGATAAATGCCGCATTGAACTCCCGGATGCGATATTACTGGATTGGAATATGCCTGTTATGGATGGGCTCTCCTTCTTGAAAAAATTACGCGATTTACCAGATGGAACGGATCCAACCGTCGTTTTTTGTACCTCTGAGAGAAAAATTGACCATATTGTCGAAGCCCTGTCAGTCGGTGCTGACGAATATATTATGAAACCTTTTGATTCAGATATTATTGAATCCAAATTTACGTTAGCTGGTCTTGTCTAGACCGGTGAGAGGAGCTCTCACATTAAAAGCCTCATATTATGAGGCCCTGAAACGCTTGACGCTAGAATTGGCGGGCGTGAACCTAGGGGCTAATCATGCCTTTTTGGTCGAAACGAGATTAGCTCGCCTGGCGCGTGAGGAAGGCTATGCCTCCTTAGAAGCTATGATCGATGAGTTATTCAATACAGGTAAAACTCGCCTTGCCGTTCAAATTGTCTCGGCATTAACAGAGCGCGACACTCATTTTTTTAAAGACCAGCAAGCCTTTGATCGTTTGCGCGAACATGTTTTGCCTGATCTCTATCATAAACGCGGTGGTGGGCGGTTACGCCTCCTCTCTTTTGGCTGTGCGAGTGGTCAGGAAGCCTATGGCATGGCGATGACAGTCGCGAAGATGCGTGATCAATTAGACGGCGTAAAAATTGATATCCTTGGTGTGGATTATCCCAGTCAGGCCTTAGAGCGGGCGCGTACGGGCCGCTATACCCATTTTGAAGTTCAACGCGGTCTTCCCATAACGGACTTCGTAGAGTTTTTTGAACCTGACGGTGAAAACTGGATTGTCAAAGATGAAATTCAAAACATGGTGAAATTCCAAGATGTCCATCTCTTGTCAAAATTGGAGAAACTGGACGAATTTCACGCCGTCATGTTTTGCGGAAGCCTCCCGCATTATTCCGCGCCTGCGCGCATTCGGGTCCTGCGCGGCCTATCTGGACTTGTAAAAGCGCATGGATATCTGATTTTGGGAACGGGTGAAAACCTAGCACAAATGAATTTCGGCTTTGATCGTGTCTTGGAAGAACCGGGGCTTTATAGAAAACGTGAAGTCATCCTTGAAGAAGAAGAAATAGACGATTCTGAGCCCTTTATCCCTATTGAATATAAGGCAGAGTTATTTAACTAGGCACTGTTGATAGCCGCTGTTGACGGGCGAGATTTGGAGCGTAAAAGACGCCAATCTTTATTTGGCCTTTTGAAAGCTATCTCATGTCTGACCTAGACGCCATTAAAACACGTATTCTCTCCGAAATCAGCTCGGCTTCTGACCTATCTTCTCTTGATGATATACGAGTCGCAGCCCTTGGGAAGAAAGGCGAAGTAAGCCTGAAAATGCGCGAGCTTGGCAAAATGAGCCCGGATGAAAAAAAGGTTATGGGGCCCGCTCTAAATGGTTTGAAAAATGCCCTGAATGCGGCCGTTGAAGCGCGAAAAACTGCGCTTGAAAATGAAGCCCTCAATGCGGCACTCGCACGTGAAACCCTCGACATGTCGCTACCCGTTGGATCAAGCGCTGGCAAACTTCACCCTGTCCAACACGTTATGGAAGAAATGGCCGTAATCTTTTCAGATATGGGCTTTTCCGTCGCCGAAGGTCCAGACATTGAAGATGATTTCCATAATTTCACGGCGCTAAACTTTCCGCCCGGTCACCCGGCGCGCGATATGCATGATACATTTTTTATGGTGCCAGATGAGGCGGGCGAAAAAAAAGTCCTGCGGACCCATACCTCACCGGTTCAGATCAGAACCATGATCTCAGAGAAACCGCCTATTCGCATTATTGCACCAGGTCGGACCTATCGGTGTGATAGTGATCAAACTCATACGCCAATGTTTCATCAGGTCGAAGGCCTAGTCATCGATAAAAATATCCATATGGGACATCTCAAAGGTGTGTTGATGGATTTTGTCAGCGCTTTTTTTGAAACGGACGTGGATGTACAATTCCGTCCCCATCATTTCCCCTTCACGGAACCCAGCGCTGAAATGGATGTGCGTTACGAACGCGATGGCGCTTCGATTAAAATTGGAACAGGCGAAAGTTGGATGGAAATTCTCGGTTGCGGCATGGTCCATCCAAATGTCCTGCGCGCCTGCAATGTGGACCCCGACGAATATCAGGGCTTTGCCTTCGGCATGGGCGTCGACCGCCTTGCCATGTTAAAATACGGCATGCCGGACCTCAGAGATATGTTTGCCGCTGATACGAGATGGCTCAGTCATTACGGTTTTGATCCGCTCTTACAGGCCAATCTGGCAACGGGGTTAAGCTGATGAAATTCACGCTCTCATGGCTCAAACGCCACCTGAAAACAGATGCCGATATTTACGAGGTCGCAGAGGCGATGACCTTGGCCGGCCTAGAGGTCGAAGAAATTATTGATCCGGCCAAAAGTCTGTCTGCCTTTACAATCGCCCATGTGAAATCTTCGGAAAAACATCCTGATGCCGATAAGCTACGCGTTTGCGAGGTTGAGACAGTTGACGGCCTCAAGCAAATTGTTTGCGGTGCACCAAATGCCAGAGCCGGCATAGCAGTCGCCTATGCCCCGCTTGGAGCCTATATCCCGGGACTGGATTTCAGCTTGGATAAAAAGCCACGCAAAATTCGCGGCGTTGAGAGTTCTGGCATGATGTGTTCCACCAAAGAGTTGGAACTGGGCGAAGATCATGACGGCATTTTAGAACTGGATCCGTCCACCCATTCTGTCGGCACGTCAGTCGTTGACGCGTTAGAAATGAATGACCCTGTTATCGATTTCGAAGTCACACCTAATCGTCCAGATTGGTTAGGTGTCAATTCGATCGCACGCGATCTTGCAGCTGTCGGCCTAGGAGAGTTAATCTCGCCAGAGATAGAGCAGGTCAAAGGGACATTTCCCTGTGATCAAGAAATCATCATTGAAGATAATGAAGGCTGTGCTGCCTTTGTTGGACGCGTTGTCAAAGGCGTAAAAAACGGCCCATCACCGCAATGGCTACAAGATCAGTTAAAGTCGATTGGCCTAAGACCTATTTCCGCTCTGGTCGATATCACAAATTATATCACCTATGACCGCGCGCGGCCTTTGCATTTCTATGATCTGAATAAGGTCCAAGGCGCGATCACGGTAAGACGTGCCAAAGATGAAGCCTTCGATGCGCTGGATGATAAATCCTATACGGCCAGCGCGTCAGACGTCGCCATTACCGATGAGAGCGGGATTTTAGGCCTCGGCGGAATTGTTGGCGGTGTCAGTACCGGTGTGGATGAAAATACAACCAATATCCTAATTGAGAGCGCCTATTTCGATCCGCTCACCATTCGTCGATCTGCCAAACGTCTGGGTGTAAATTCAGATGCTAAATACCGCTTTGAGCGCGGCGTCGACACAGATGGTTTAATCAAAGGCGCGGAATTAGCCACGCAAATGGTTCTCGATATTTGCGGCGGCGAAGCCAGCGACATAAAAATTGCGGGCGCACTCCCTGCCCTGCCCAAAGACGTGACCTTTGATCCAGCCCTCGTCACACGATTGACAGGTCTAGACTTAGCTGCGGCTGAGATGGAAAAGATCCTCACGGATTTAGGACTAGGTGTCACACAAGGCAGTAAATGGACCATCACAGTTCCAGGGGCCCGGCGTGATATTACTGAGGGCGCTGATCTGGTTGAAGAGATTGCGCGTATTCATGGCTTCCACAATCTCGAGGCCATTAGCCTGCCACCCCTGCCCGGTCGACGTGAACCGACAGCGACACTGACCCAGAACCGGACGCGTCTTGCCCGTCGCGCTTTGGCGGCTCGCGGTATTGATGAAGCGGTGACCTGGTCTTTTGTGCTTAAAGATCACGCCGAGCTTTTTGACGGCGGCGCAGATGCGTTGGCGCTAGACAATCCGATCTCTGCAGAGTTGAATTGGATGCGACCAACAGCTTTGATCCACCTTTTATTAGCCGGGCAAAGAAATGCGGATCGTGGCTATCCCGGTGCGGCTCTCTTTGAACTCGGTCCAATCTTTCAGGGGACAGAACCCGATCAGCAATCGCTCTCATTGGCCGGTATGCGCCGTGTTGAAACGGTGCGGGATTGGGCAGGAGAAACTGACATCACAGCCCTAACGGCCAAGGAAGACGCAATCGCAGCGCTTGCGGCCATGGGGTCTCAAACGGCAAATCTTCAAATCATGGAGGCGGTTGGTAGCTATTGGCATCCTGGACGCTCAGCCTCTTTCAGACTGGGTCCGAAAAATGTGCTGGCTAGTTTTGGTGAGCTCCACCCCCGTATCCTCAAAGCCATGGGCATAGAGGGTCGTGTGGTCGCATTTGAAATCACGCCAGAAAATCTGCCAAAGCCGAAAAAGAAATCAACTAGCAAAGCCAAACCCGCTCTTGCCCTCTCAGATTTCATGCCGGTACACCGTGATTTCGCTTTTATTGTCACGGAAGATACGAAAGCTGGCGATATTATCCGCGCCGCGAAGGGTGCAGATAAACAGCTCATCTCTGATGTTACACTCTTTGATATTTACCGCGGCAAAGGCGTTGAAGACGGACATAAAAGTCTCGCCATCGACGTGACCCTGTCCCCCAAGACAGAAACGCTAACAGATGCAGAGATTGAAGCGGTCAGCGCCAAGATTATCGACAAGGTCATGAAAGCGGGTGGGCGGTTACGCGGATAAAACCCGTACCGCCCGGTGACCTTATTTTCATAGCGGCTTTGCAAAAACTAGGCTCGCGCCCAACCATCAATTGCCCTATAGAAAAGCTATGACGCGTTATAGCTATCGCTCAGACCCTTTGGTCCCGGACTTTGACGATCAACACCCTATTATGGTGTTTGACGGCTTTTGCGGTCTGTGTTCAGGCTTTATTGATTTCGCTTTACGTCACGACCCGCAAGGGGAATTGCGGTTTCTACCGGCCCAAAGTGAATTGGGTGAAATCCTATTTAATCATTATGGCTTGAAACGTGGTGATGATGATTATGACACCATGCTTTTGATCCAAGACGGCCATCTTTATACGAAACTGGACGCCGGAATTCGCATGATTTCTGATTTGGGTTGGCCATGGAAAGCCATAAAAATTCTACGGATTTTGCCTAGAGCAATAGGCAATATTTTTTATAATTTGGTCGCGCGCAACCGCATTAAATGGTTTGGAGCGCGGACCACATGTCGCCTCCCCACGGCCGAAGAAAAGGCACGCTTCCTGTGAAAATCTTGATCATTGGGGGGTATGGCACATTTGGGCGTCGCATAGCGGGGCAATTAAAGGGTGAAACAGGTCTAGAGATTACAATTGCAGGGCGGTCCTTTGAAAAAGCGACTGAACTTTGTAACCACTTAAATGGCGGTCTGGCGCACTACCTTCCCTTAAAACTTGATCGAAATGAAATAGCGCTCACCTTTAAACCTGATCTTATCATTGACGCGTCTGGGCCCTTCCAAATCTATAAAGATCAACCCGTTATTGATTACGCCTTAGCGCATAAAATCCATTATGCCGATCTGTCTGATGACGGCGCCTTTGTGAGCTCTGTTCGCGCGCGCCAGGATGACGCGCACCAAGCTGGGGTGATGTTAGTCTCTGGCCTGTCTACCTGCTCAGTGCTTTCAGCCATTGGCCTCAGGCTGATCGAAGAGAGGATCGGACCCGTTCAAGACGTCACAATTGGCATCGGACCGTCGCCTAAGGCAGATCTTGGGCGCAATGTTGTCGCGGCCGTCGCCAATTATGCGGGGCAGACACGCGTCTCAGTTTTAAGAAACGGCAAGGCAGAGCTCGCCGCCGGATTAACGGAGGTTCGCCGCGAAACCATTTGCGTACCAGGGCAACTACCTTTGAAACAATTGCCTTTTGCTCTGGCTGACGCCCCAGATGCCCATAGCCTACCGACCGAGTTTCAGGCTTTGCAAAACATCTGGACAGGCGCGGGCACGCAGCCCGTTTTTCTACATCAATGTCTTATTGGATTAGCGCGATTAAGGCACAGTTTAGGGAAAGGCTCACTTGCGCCGTTTTCAGATTTATTTCACCGAGGAAAAGGTTTTTTCCGGCGGGGGGATCACCGCGGCGGTATGTTTGTTTTGGGAAAAAACGAAAAGGCGCGTGCGAGTTGGCACCTGATTGCAGAAGGCGATGACGGACCCTATATCCCAACCCTTCCGGCCATTGCTCTCATTCGAAAATTACGCGCTGGCAGATCCATCGCGCCGGGCGCTTATAGCGGCGAAGCCCTGATTGATTTGCAAGATCTGAAACCCGAATTTGCGCGCTTCAAGATCACCTATGGCCTGCAATATGACAGTGCGGGACTTGCCACATATGTGAAGGTGATGGGGGATAGTTATGATAAACTTCATGCCTCCATTCAGGACTTACACCGCACGGGAAATGGACGTCACTTTAAGGGGCATTGCGATATAGAGAGAGGGCGAAATCCACTTGCACATATGATCGCCTTCGTTTTCGGATTTCCCAAATCAGGTTCAGATATCCCCGTCGAGATAAAAATCACACCGGATGAAAAAGGTGAGCTTTGGGAAAGGCGTTTTAACGGCAAAGCTATGACGAGCCATCATTCCATGGGTCGGGGTCGATGGTCGAGACATGTCACAGAACGGTTCGGACCCATCTCTATTCATATGGCTATTTTAAATGAAAATGGGAATATGCGCATCCAAACACGCGGCTGGTCGTTTCTGGGGCTACCACTCCCCAAAATGCTTTGTCCGGGCGGGGATGTCTATGAAAGCGAAGACAATGGACGGTTTAAATTTTACGTGGATCTACAAGCGCCCTTAATCGGACGTATGTGTCGCTATATCGGTTATTTTGAACCTGTCGATAAAGTCGGGTCTAAATCGGAATGATACCGCGCTTTTTCGTAAAGCTAGTATAGCCGATATTCGCCCCAAGTCTTACACCTGCACCCGCGCGGACAGGTGCCAAAGTTATGCCATTGGCACGTTGATAATGCACGGCCATGCCCGCAATGAGGTAGGCCGAGCCGTCCACACCTGGGAAACGGCGATAAATTTCACTTGGATCATCAAGATCATAAACAAGGGTGAAAACGCGACTGATTTCGGCACCCGCATCAAAGCCAACAGACGGGCCTTGCCAATAAACTTTTTGGGTCCGGCCATCTTTCATCCAAAGCGTGCCCTTACCATATTTCGCACCAAAGATCAGAGCACCACCGCCCTCTTCGCCTGTAATATAGCCAACAGGGCGTCCCTGTTTTTTAAACAGATCTTCAATGGCTGAGGCAGCGCTTTCAGCTGTCACGCCCAAATGATCAGAGATCGCAGCCACAAGCTCAGTGTCATTATAGCTTTGCTTTTGGGTCTTAGCTGTCTGTCCTTGCGGAAGGCCATTTGGATTATTCGACGACGTCGAAGCACAGCCCGATAAAGCCAAGGCCGCCCCACAGAGCAACATAAGCGCAACGCTCGTCCAATTTAGGTTCAGCTTTGTAACAGTCGTTTTCATCATAATATCCATCTTATACATCATAGTTAAGACAGCGTTAAAATAGGCTAACCACTTGCTTACGTCTGTGTAAG
>CAYTLJ010000059.1:0-15720 GCA_964438555.1 uncultured Algimonas sp. | reverse complement strand
GTCGCTGAAAGGATTCGGTTCGAATAAAGTCATGCGCATTGGTCAAGCTAATATCGATTTTGATGCCCTTACGATCCATAGTCTCGAGGGACAATTTAGCATGGAATCAAAGGTCATGCGCGTGCTTGAAGTTTTGGTCGAAAATGCGGGTCAAGTTCTTACTAGGTCAGACCTGATCGAAGCCGTATGGGGCGTCGAATATGGCGGCGATGAACGCTTATCTCGGGCCATCTCACTTCTTCGCAAAGCCCTGGGGGATAGTCGGGGCAAAGCCGAATATATTGAAACTATACCAAGGCGTGGCTATCGGTTTATTGCAGAAGTTGGGACGACTGCCGTGGTTGAACCACCTGAGATAGTGGTATCATCCCAGACAATAAATGAAGCTTCGGAAACAGCCGCTGATCCAGATATCAGAGCCAAAAATACAACACCCCAAGTTGAAGCACACGCCAGCCCTAAACGCAAAAAACCTTTAGTGGTCTTGGCGTCCTGCATTCTAATTTTAGCTTTCGCCACGCTTTTATTTCCACGTTTCAATTCAAGTTTAACTCAAAATTCGCCCAGCGCGCAAATGAAACAGGCCTTTGAGAATTTGAATTATTTTTCTCAAGATTCCGTAATTTTAGAATCTGAACGCATTTTTACTGAAATTTTAGCAGACAATCCCGACAATGCGGCCGCGAGGTCTGGGCTGTCACTCGCATTAATCAGACGATATGCAGTTAATGACAAAGACCCTGCCCTTTTACGGCGTGCTAAATCTTCGGCTGAAGCGGCATTGCGAAATGATGACCATTTGGGACTGGCTAATATCGCCTTAGGTTGGGCGAAAGAACATTCGGGTGATCTGGACGGCGCAATGAATGCTTATGATCGGGCGGGTGTGCTTGATCCTGATAATATATTTTTACTAGAGGGATTGGCTCGAGCTCAGAACAAACTGGGCCATTCAGAACAAGCGATAGAAACGCTTAATAAAGGGATGCTTCTCTATCCTGATGCTCCGATATTTTTCCAATATTCAGGCGACAGTCTTATATTTCGAAATAAATATGAACAAGCGGAAACTATGTTTAGGCAGGTGATAGCTGTTTCAAAGAATAGTCCCGACGGCTATGCTGCACTTGCACACGCTATGCATTTGCAAGATCGAACCTCAGAGGCCATTCAAGTCTTACAAGATGGGTTAGCAATCGATAAGTCAGCCCTGCTTTATAATAATTTGGGTACCTATTTGTTTTTTCAAGGACAGTATGAGATGTCGGCGAACGCCTTTGAAAAAACTCTGGAGTTCGGTGGAGATACACACGACTATCTTTATTGGGCTAATCTCGCTGATGCCTATCGCTTTGTACCAAATCGACGCAAAGAGTCTATTGAGGCCTATGATCAAGCGATAAATTTACTGAGGGCTGAACTCGAAAATAACCTGGACAATCCAAGGCTAAATAGTCGTCTAGCGCTTTACTTAGTAAAGCGCGGAAATCTAGATGAGGCACGTCGAATTATTGAGCAAATTGACCTTTCTTCAAACCAGCCAAGTAGTATGTATTATCGAGCCCTCGTAACATATGAATTACTTTCGGAACGCGAGAACGCGCTCCTCATGCTCAAAAAAGCTTTGAGCACTGGATATCCTCTAATTGAAATTAAAAATGACCCTGAATTAAAAAATTTACGGCAAGATAAGGTTTATCATTTAATATTGAGTAAGGAGGGCACAAATAATGACAGCATTAAATAACCGAAAACCACAGAACTTTGTTCTAAAACTCTGCTTTGCTGCAGAACAAGTCACAGAATCTCTACAATTTTACTTTTATGAAGATAGCGGAGTCCCGTGTGAGCAAGTCGCTGACGGCCCGCTCGCCAGTACGTTTAATTTTCAAGGTGGTGATAAAATCACGATTAAAGTGATGGCATGTGCCGGTGGCAATCCAAATCAACTGGTCCCCCCCGAATATAACATGCGGATAAACAATTGCAGCTTGGTCTCAATTCCTGAAATTGGAGTTGAAGACATTTCAATGTTTAATCCGAAAAATGCAATCACGGACGTCTCGGAATGGAACCTATCCGAGCCCGTGAAAAATAAAGATAATGGAACAACGACAATTGAGGCGGTATCGCATGAAACACTCACTGTCACAGCTGAAAATGGGCAATGGAAAATTTCAGGCTATCTCTCTATTTCCCAGATATTAAATGGTAAAAAATCAAATAAACTTTACTATTTTGATCCTGAAGGGTCTACGGGTCTCGGTTGGGGTGATCAAAATTGATCGCCGGTTTCACATTGAAACCTCCCTATCATGGGAGGTTTTTCTGTTTTAAACCCCATATTGGCTCTGAACATCTTTCGTCCAACCAATTGTATATGCCCCGTCTTTTTCAATGACTGGGCGTTTCATCAATGTTGGGTTTTCAACTAATAATAAAATTGCGGTTTCGCGGTTAAGGCTTGATTTTTGGGACTCACTCAATCCACGCCAAGTCGTGCTGCGTTTATTGACCAAGGCTTCATATCCCAAAGCCTGCTCCAGCGATTCAATATCAGAGCGGCTTAATCCGTCGGCTCGCACATCCTGTTTCTTTAGCTCATGACCTTGCTGCTCTAAGGTTTTGATTGCCTTGCGACAGGTGTCGCACGCTTTTAAATGATAGATTTTCATGAGGGTTTTGCTTTCGCATGTTTAAGAATAAAATCGCGCATTAAGTGATGGACAGCCTCACGCGTCACGTCATTATGCATTTCATGCGCGCAATTTTCAAATGCATGAAACTCAACTTGAGACGCCTCAGACGCAAATGTCTCAGACCCGTCAAAAGCGGTTAATTGATCATCTTTGGAATGCAGTAAAAGCAAGGGCCGATCCCAGCGATGCGCTAGCTCTGATAAACGTTCACCATTTTCTACAATCTCTACGGCCGTCTTAAAGCCCAGCGTATTATGATTTAGCGGATCAGCATCATAGAGCTCTTGTTCGTCCGCCAATGTCGAAATTTTCTCACCGACTAAAGGCTGGCTGAGTGATAAGTCTGGTTTTATTCGGGCTAAGGCTTTTATAATAAAACGTAAGGGCGCAGGGACAGGATTAGGTAAAGCAATTAAAGGCGCGCTGGCAATTATAGGCAAGCCACTTGGCACATTTATGCCGTAATCTAATACGATCCCGCCGCCCATGGAATGACCATAAAGCGTAAGATGTGTATCAGGGTAAAGATGTTTCGTAAAATCTATCAGGCTAGACAGATCAGCGCGAAAATCATCATAGGATGCGATCACACCTCTTTTGCCGTCAGTTTTTCCGTGACCGTGCAGGTCGACGCCGACAACAGCAATATTATGTTCATTTAGAAAGCGTGCCATAGGCGCGTATCGTCCGCCATGTTCGCCCAGGCCATGGACAAGCATCATGACAGAGACTGGAGTCTCAACAGGCCAATGATGGGTGTTTAAAACCAATCCATTTGCTGATTTAATCTCGCTCATTTTACAGCTGTACCATAGGCAAGTAATTCAGCACCGCCGCCAATTTGTGCCTTGCCACCAGATGAACCAATACGCGAAAATTCAAACCGTATATTGTAAACGGCTCTAGCCCCACATTGTTCAGCCTCTTCCAAAAGCCTAACCAAGGCTTGCCGCCTTGCCCGGTCTAACATGGTTTCATACATGGTAATCCTGCCGCCAATCAACATCACAAATCCCGCAATAAATCGTCTGAAATAATCAAAGGCGATCACAGTTGACCCGGTTACGAGTTCGGGACTGTGAAATTCAGCTGGCAATGTTTTTATATTCGTGACCAAGATATGAGATAAATCCGCTTCTTTTTGATTTAAGGTCTCGATATGTTTTTTCTGAGCCTGTGTTCCAAAAAAAGCGCCTACGCCAAGGAGTATTAGCGTTATTAGAATTTCAAACATTAATCCGTCACCACAGCTGTACCATAAACGTAAAGCTCAGACGCACCTTGAGTAACAGCACTTGTTGAAAACCGGACATTGACAACGGCATTGGCACCAAGGGCCTGCGCTTCATTAATCATGCGCGTCGTTGCTTCAGACCGAGCTTCGTCGAGTAATTCCGTGTAACCTTGCAATTCACCGCCGACGATATTCTTTAAGCCAGCCATAATATCGCGACCAACATGTTTGGCCCGAACCGTATTGCCTTGGACGAGGCCTTTAAATTCGAGAATATTTCGCCCCGGCACAGTTTCGAGATTTGATAATATCATGAGACGACCCTTATCTGATTATGCCTTACTCTGGCATGAAACGATCAGGCGAGGCAAAAGGAAAAGCAGATCACAAATGAATTTCGGGCTTTTGATTGAATTCCATAACGATTAAGCCCACTTCAAATAAAAAAGTCTGGAGCTTCAGAATGAGAAAACATGTCGCCTTTCAAATGGACCCTATGGAGTCCGTCGACATTAAGGGAGATACGACATTCGCCTTGGCTGAAACCGCTCAAGCGCGTGGCTGGACGATGTGGGAATATGGTCCAGAACATCTGATTTATGATGAAGGCAAAATCCTAGCCTTTGCACGCCCTATGACCGTGCAACGCAACCAAAATGAACCTGGCGTGTTTGGAAAAAGAGAGCTTATTGACCTTGGCAAAGACATGGATGTGGTCTGGATGCGACAAGACCCACCTTTTGACATGTCTTATATCACAGCTACCCATTTGCTTGAACGGCTAGAGGGTGAAACACTTGTCGTCAATAATCCGAAATGGGTTCGTAATTGCCCAGAAAAAATTCTGCCGCTTGATTATCCCGATCTCATGCCCGCAACCTTAATCAGTCGGGACCGGGGGGCAATTGATGCCTTTCGGGAGCGCTATAAAGATATTATCTTAAAGCCACTTTATGGAAATGGCGGGGCCGGAATTTTCCGCGTAAAAGAAACAGATCCAAATTATAGCTCCATTTTTGAGATGTTTATGGAATCGAGCCGTGAGCCGATAATTGCACAGGCTTTCCTGCCAGATGTTAGCAAAGGTGATAAACGCATCCTCATTATTGACGGCGAAGCCATTGGAGCGATTAACCGCGTACCGCAAAAAGGCGAAACCCGCAGCAATATGCATGTCGGCGGAAAAGCCGTTCCAACGGATTTAAATCAAGATGATTTGCGCATTTGTAAGGCGATCGGCCCAATGTTGAAAGAGAGGGGTCAGATATTGGTCGGTATTGATGTGATTGGCGACAAAATGACGGAGATCAATATCACCAGCCCCACAGGTGTTCAGGAATTAAAGCGTTTCACAGGCATAGATGCGACTCAAGCCTGCTGGGATGCGATTGATAAACGCCTCGGGTCTTAATTCGAGGCCAAAAAAGCCAAAAATCAGGTTCAGAAGCGAAAATCCGCCAATCCACCACTTATATTCAGATTTTACACGTAAAATCACAGACTTAGTCGGGGGAATTAACCATTTATTGTCCTTAAGTCTAAATAAATTCGCGTAAGTGCGGGCGTTTTTATATCCATGATTCCTCCCACGATCATGGAAACAACAAAAGACAGAACTATATGACTGATAGCTGGTTAATCGTCGCAGCCTTTTTGGTATTTTTAATGCAAGCAGGCTTTCTTTTGATTGAAGCTGGCTCCGTCAGAGCTAAAAATGCTGTCAATGTGGCCCAGAAAAATGTCTCCGACATGATCATCTGCGTGCTTTGCTATTCCCTAATCGGTTTTAGCGTCATGTATGGCTTATCCCTAGGTGGCTATATTGGTTGGGGCGGTGTTCGGGATGCACTTGAAGCCTCAGGGAACTGGCCACAACTCTTGATTTTTAATCTGGCCTTTTGCTCTGTGGTTGCAACCATTGTATCGGGTGCTGTCGCTGAACGTATGCGAATTGGGGCCTATCTCATTAGCACGGCCGCCATTGCAATCCTCGTATATCCCGTCTTTGGTCATTGGGTTTGGGGAAACACAATCATAACTTCAAATTTGGCCTTCCTTGCAAATTTGGGCTTTGTTGATCATGCGGGAGGTATTGCCATTCATGCGCTAGGTGCGGCTTATGCTCTCGCTGCCATCCTTGTTTTAGGGCCTCGCAATGGTCGGTTTTCTAAAACCGGAGCGGTTCAACCCATTTCAGGCTATAGCCCTGTTTTGGCGCTTAGCGGGGCTTTGATTTTATTTGTGACCTGGGTTCCCTTTAATACGGGTTCACTTATTCCCGGCTCTACCCTCTTCTCAGATGTAGCCTTGGGAACGATTATCGCAGGGGCAGCCGGCGGACTTGCGGGTAAGATAATTGGTTATTTTTTACACAATAAAACACTGGCGCCCGAGTCCAGTTTTAATGGACTATTGGGCGGGCTTGTCGCTGTGACAGCTGGCGTAACCTTCCTTGGGCCCATTGGCGCCGCCATAATCGGATTTATTGGCGGGGGCGTCGCCATAGTCGGAAATCATATTCTACTTCACAAAGCCAAAATTGATGACCCAGTTGGCGTTGTCGGTGTTCACGGCATAGCGGGCGTTTTTGGTGGGGTGTTGTTTCCGTTTCTAGCAATTACTGAGCTGCCGACTGGGAATGTCTGGACTCAATTTGCCGTGCAAATGTTCGGAACATTTGCCTGTGTCGCCTGGGCCATGGCAAACGGGTTTATTCTGATTGGCGTCTTAAAAAGACTTGGCGTTTTACGCGTAACGGCCGCACAAGAATTTCTTGGACTAAATATAGGCGAGCATGACCCAAATATTCGGGAAGAACATCTTGAGGCTGGCTATAAAGCCTCTCAACGCGTCTTGGCCAAAAACCCATCAAACGCAGTGGCAACTGCCCATGTGAGCGGTGGCGGCATGACAAGTGGCGGCGAAATTGGTCTCGCGCTTTCAGCGATGACTGAAGAAAATTCACGCCTGGAAGAGCAAAACAGATATCGATCAGAAGTCTTTTCGCATGCGATTGAAAGTCTCACTGATGGGCTATTGATTTATGACAAAACAGGCGTGGTCGCTGAAGTAAATTCTGCTTATAAAAGTATCTTTGCCAAATTGGGTGTTCCGTGCGAAAAAGGCATGACCAGACGCGATCTCGTCAAAGCTTTGGTTGAGGTAGATGCTTTATCTACGGAAGGCGAAGACCCAAAAATCTGGCTAGAGAATTATTTGGCGCAAAATGATCTCACCCAATCGCAAGATGAGTCCTTTAGCTTAAAAAATGCGCATTTTATCCGGCGTAATCGTCCAATTCCCTCGGGCGGTCAAGTCGTATCAATTACCAATGTGTCTGAAATGAACGCCGCGATTGAAAAGGCCAAAATTGCAGAGAAAGCGAAATCGGAATTCTTGGCGAATATGAGCCATGAAATTAGAACGCCAATGAACGGCATTATTGGCATGACAGAATTGCTATCCATGACAAAACTGGATGATCGTCAAAAGCATTTTGCAGACACGATTACGAGTTCCGGTCATGCGCTGATTACAATCATCAATGATATTTTAGATTTCTCAAAAATGGAGGCTGGACAGCTTAAGATAAATCCAATTCCTTTCTTGATCCGCAAATCCATTGAAGATGTGACAGCCTTGCTTTCTAGCGCTGCTGTTGACAAAGATGTTGATCTGCTTGTGCGAATCCAACCTGACCTCCCGACGACATTTGTGGGCGATGTGGGACGTATCAGACAAGTTCTAACCAACCTCGTTGGCAATGGATTGAAATTCACCCATCAAGGCCATGTTCTTATAAATGTAACAGGTCAAATGCGGGAAAATGATCTTGTCGACTTAGTTATAGATGTCGAAGATACCGGGATTGGTATTCCAACTGATCAAATAGAAAATATCTTTGAAAAATTCCGCCAAGTCGATGGATCTGCAACCCGCGAATATGAAGGCACGGGTCTCGGTCTCTCTATTTCAGCTAATTTGGTTGAAATGATGGGGGGCACAATTTCTGTAACGAGCCGGATGGGCGAAGGTACAAAGTTCACAATTCACTTGCCACTTCAAAGCACAACCGACCTTGAACCTCTAAAAGGTCCGCCAAAAGACATTATTGGGTCCAATATTCTGATCGTGGATGACAATGAGGTAAACCGAAACATTCTACAGGAACAAATCAAACATTGGAAATGCCGTGGCATCGCCGTGGAAAGCGGCCCCAAGGGTCTAAAGGTTTTACAAAATGCGCAGGCCAAAAATATTAAAATTGATCTTATCATAACAGATTATCATATGCCCGGTATGAACGGCGAACAATTCTTTGACCGCTTATCCGCAGATGCTGGCTTTAACTCAATCCCAGTGATTATGCTCTCCTCGGCCAATCAAGAATCGATGGAGGCACGTGTCTTGGCAAGCGGTATTAGTGCCGTCTTGACCAAACCAGCCCGCGCATCACAACTTCTCGATAAAATTGTAGAAACGATCCATACGCGCACACGCTTTGACAAGGTTTCAGATGGTCAAGTCTCGGGTGATGGGGTCGGCATAAAACCGCGAGGCCCCGTACAAGCTGATCGACGCGTTACAGCACGAGGCGTGGAACGCCGCCTAAAACCACGTACTCAAAACACGTCCAATTCTAATTTGGATATTTTAATCGCCGAAGACAATGAAACCAACCAGATCTATATTAAATATATTATGGAACAGCTTGGTGTGTCTTACAAAATCGTTCCAAACGGTCAGGCAGCGCTTGAATATTGGAGAAGCGAAAACCCATCTTTGATATTAATGGATGTCTCAATGCCAGAGATGAACGGTTATCAAGCTACCCAAGCTATTCGTGCGGAAGAGGCGCGCTATGGTAAGCACCGCACGCCAATCATCGCGGTTACTGCGCACACTTTGGAAGAAGATGAAGCGCGTTGCATTGAGGCCGGTATGGATGACTATCTCTCAAAGCCAGTCTCTTTTGCCTCGCTAAAAACGAAAATTGCGCAATGGCGCGGGGATGAAGATAGGCAGAGCGCTTGATAAAATAACGCCAATTACGCAAGAGGTCTTTACGGGGTTGCAAATAAGAATGCGTGAACGCCTCTTGCTATTTACTTTTTTCTTCCTTAAGTAAGCTTCAATTATAAAAACCCAGTCGCACAGGATGCGAAACGGGCGGCCCGCGGGTCGTCTTTTTTATTGCCTGAAAACGGGTTAAATCGAAAGTGTCTTGATGAAGACAAAAACAAATATGGATGAACGGGTCCTCGCATTAGCGGAACCCATCGCTGCTGATCTGGGTTTACGGATCGTGCGTGTTCGCGTTCAATCAGGTAAACGCAGAACCGTACAGATTATGGCTGAACGCCTAAGCGACGGTTTTGTATCTGTCGATAATTGCGCCGATTTATCCAGAGAGCTCTCAGCCATTATGGAAGTCGAAGACCCAATCCCTGAGGCCTATATGTTAGAAGTGTCTTCTCCAGGTCTGGATCGACCGCTAACCTCGCTCGAAGATTTTACGACATATGAAGGATATCTTGCGCGTCTTGATCTTGACCGTATGGTAGAAGGTCGAAAACGGTTTCGCGGTGTCCTAGCAGGTATTGAAGACGGACATGTTGATATAAATCTGGACGGGGAAACTGAGAGCACAGCCTCGATACCCTTTGATTGGATTTCAGAAGCCAAATTACTGATTACTGATGAACTGATTGAGGCAGGGCAAAAAGCCAAAAAAGCCGCCGAAGAAAAAACGAATTCTAATAGTACTGAAAAGGAAGACTAGCTATGTCGACTGCAGGAATTGCCGCCAATAAACTTGAACTCCTCCAAATTGCAAGAGCGGTTGCGACGGAGAAATCTATTGACGAAGGGATTGTCCTCGAGGCCATTGAAGAGGCCATCCAAAAAGCCGCCCGTCTTCGTTACGGTG
This sequence comes from uncultured Algimonas sp., assembly GCA_964438555.1. Classification (GTDB taxonomy): domain Bacteria; phylum Pseudomonadota; class Alphaproteobacteria; order Caulobacterales; family Maricaulaceae; genus Litorimonas. Next base: position 5,858 of record CAYTLJ010000059.1, on the reverse strand, counting down.
CGGAACAAGATATCCGCGCCAAAATTAACCCGATGACCGGTGAGCAAAGCCTTAAACGTGTCATCACAGTGGTTGAAGATGACGCGCTCGAAAATGAAACGACTGAGGTCGGTATTTCAACCGCCAAAATGGACAATAAGTTGATTGAAGTTGGCGATGAGCTTGCAACACCTTTGCCGCCTTTGGAATTTGGTCGTGTCCAAGCCCAGATGGCAAAACAAGTCATTATGAGCAAAGTCAGAGACGCAGAAAGAGCGCGGCAATTTGCCGAGTTTAAAGACCGTGTCGGCGAAATCATTAATGGAATCGTTAAACGCGTTGAATATGGTCATATCATTGTCGATCTGGGACGTGCCGAAGGTGTTATCCGCAGAGACCAAGCTTTGCCGCGTGAAAATGTAAAAGGCGGTGACCGGATCAGAGCCTATATTATGGATGTACGTGAAGAACCGAGAGGCTCACAAATTTTCCTCTCACGTGCCCATCCACAATTTATGGCGCAATTATTCGCCCAAGAAGTTCCTGAAGTTTATGAAGGTGTCATCCAAATTGTCGGTGTTGCCCGTGATCCAGGGTCACGTGCCAAAATCGCTGTTTATTCTAATGATAGCTCGATCGACCCGGTTGGGGCATGTGTGGGTATGCGCGGATCTCGCGTACAGGCTGTCGTCAATGAACTCCAAGGCGAACGTATCGATATTATTCCATATACTGAAGATATGGGATCATTTATCGTCAATACATTGCAACCCGCCAACGTCACCAAGGTCGTTATCGATGAAGCCAACGGTAAAATCGAAGTTGTTGTTCCCGAAGATCAGCTCTCACTTGCGATTGGACGACGCGGGCAAAATGTTCGCCTCGCCAGCCAACTCTCGGGTTGGGCGCTTGATATTTTAACGGAAGCGCAAGAATCAGAGCGTCGTCAGAAAGAATTCCAAGAGCGCTCAGAACTCTTCATGACAGGCTTGGATGTTGATGAAATGGTCGCGCAATTACTAGTCTCAGAAGGTTTTGAGACGATGGAAGAAGTTGGCTATGTCGCCTTAGAAGACCTAACATCAATTGACGGGTTTGACGACGAAACAGCCCAAGAATTGCAAGCCCGTGCCCGCGAATATCTCGAGCAAATCGCGACAGAAATGAATAATAAACGTATTGAATTCGGTGTTGAAGATGCCGTGCTTGATATTGAAGGCGTGACACTCCCTATGGCTGTTCGCTTTGGCGAGAACGAAATTAAAACCGTAGAAGACGTTGCCGGGCTCGTCCCAGATGATCTAAATGGCTATTCAGAATATAAAGACGGCGAACGCATTCATGAGCCGGGCATTATTGAAGATATGAAGCTGAGTGATGATGAGGCTAGCCATATGATCATGCGCGCCCGTGTCGCCGCAGGATGGATTGAAGAATCTGCACTTATCCAAGAAACAGAGGAAGACCTCGAGGCTGAAGCTGAGACTGACGCTGAACCAACGGCGGAAACGCTCTTCAATTAAGACCAGCCTACCCTATTATTTACTGGTAATGCCGCCCGATTTGAGGCGGCATTATTATGTCGTCAGAGCACCTATTCTCCTTGCCAAACGGCTTGTAACTCCCCATATGGCGCGCCTTGACTGAAATTTTAGACATAAATGCACCTATAGCAGATAAGCGCGGCCATAAACCGCGCGAGCGCAAATGCGTGTCGCGCCAAGAAAGTCGTGATCCGTCAGACATGGTCCGTTTTGTTATAGGACCAGAAAACCTTATCTATCCCGATATAAAAGCTAAGTTACCGGGACGCGGGGTCTGGGTAAGTGCAACCCGTAAAGATCTCCAATCAGCGCTTGATAAAAACGCATTTTCGCGTGGATTTAAATCTAAGGTCACAGTGCCAGATAACCTTATCGAGCAAGTCGAGACAGCCCTAAAGCGACATATATTAGCACTCCTGGCCATGGCAAAAAAATCAGGTAAGCTTTACATTGGCTTTGATCAGGTCATGGCGGCTGCGCGGTCAGAGGGGTTGGCTTGGCGTATTGAAGCCTCAGACGGGGCCGAAGGATCCAGAGGCAAAATTCGAACCCTTTCTAAAGCCATAGCTCATGAATTAGAAATGCCCTTACCGCGTGTTATAGGGTGTTACGACAGTCGCGAAATTGGCCACATAATGGGCCGAGACAGCATCATTCATTGTGCCCTTCCACCAGGTAAATTCGCCAGGTCAATGGGACAGAATGTGAACCGTTTGGCGGGTTTTGTCCCGCTATTTCCGGAGGGCTGGGCAGATGCTCAGCATGAAGCTTTCTAATGCGCCTATAGGACCCGTTACCGGGGCGGTTAGCCCGGCCGACAGATTTTAAACGCGCACGGAAATTCTAGGTTGCCAAATGCGCTAATTCCCTTAAATTGTGCCAACTTTCCGCGCAAGCAAGGAACAGAAGACGTGATACGGTCTAGTGGCGTTATGACCCACTCCCATATCACCAGAGAAACGATATGACTGACAATAATGATAAGAAACCCGGTGGTCGCCGCCCCTTGACGCTTGGTGGCGGAGCTAGAACACCGACACGACGCTCAGGCCAAACTTCGGCTGTCGTGGTTGAGAAAAAGAAAAAAGTAATAATGCGGCCTGGCACGAAAGCGCCAGGAGCGGCGAAAACAGCTGCGCCGGTCTCACCGCCCAAAACACCATCTGCCTCAACGGCTGCACCTATCGCCTCGCCGATTAAGAAGCCCGAAAAGGTTCTGACAAAAGATCAACAAGTAACTGAAGCCGCGCGCAAACTTGGCCTATCTAAGGATGAATATTTAAAACGCCAGAAAGCCCTAAATTCTGCGCAGAAACAACAAGAAGAAAGAGCTGCGCAACGCAAAGCTGAAGAAGCCGCTCGTCTCGCGCGCGTCGAAGAAGAACGCAAACTCCTCGAAGAAAAACGTCGCGAGGCCGAAGCCGTCGAAATGAAACGCCTTGAGGCCGAAGAGGCTGAGCGGAAGAAAAAGGAAGCGGAAGACGCGGAAAAACTCCAGAAGAAAGCCGTTGGATCTCCGCTAAACCGCAAAAAAGAGGGCGAAAATCTTGATGCCCGCACTGAGCTCGAAAAGGCCGGTGGTCGCGTCAAAAAGAAACGCAATACCCCGCCTCCAACGCGATCAAAAGGTGAAACGAAACGCCGCCGCGGTAAATTGACAATTGTATCTGCCTTATCCGGCGATGATGAGCGTCAACGCTCGCTCGCCTCGATGAAGCGTGCGCGCGAAAAAGAAAAGCAACGCCAACGTGGCGGCGGGCGCAGTTCGGATAAAGTCCAGCGCGAAGTCATTGTCCCAGAAGCCATTACAATTGCTGACCTGGCCAACCGTATGTCAGAACGTGGCGCCGCCGTTGTGAAATACCTCATGCAACAAGGCATGATGCACACAGTTAATGATGTGATTGATGCGGATACAGCGCAATTAATCGTCGAAGATTTTGGCCATATCGTCAAACGTGTCTCAGATGCTGACGTCGAAGACGACTTCATCATTGATGACACACCATCAGATGAAAAAGATCGTAAGCCACGCGCGCCCGTTATTGCCGTTATGGGTCACGTCGATCATGGTAAAACATCTCTGTTAGATGCCTTGCGCACAACAGATGTCGCTGGCGGAGAAGCTGGCGGGATCACGCAACATATTGGCGCCTATCAGATTACACTTAAATCTGGAGACAAAATTACGGTCTTAGACACACCGGGTCACGCGGCTTTCTCTGAAATGCGGACACGCGGTGCCGAAGCCGTTGACATTGTTGTCTTGGTCGTCGCTGCCGATGATGGTGTTATGCCGCAAACAATCGAGTCGATTAAATATGCGCATGCCGCTGGCAAACCCATTATCGTCGCGATCAATAAGATGGATGCCTATGAGGCTAATCCACAAAAAGTTGAGACAGACCTTTTGCAGCATAATGTCATCACGGAAAGCATGTCAGGCGAAACCCAAGCCATTAAGGTTTCAGCGAAAGAAAAGACCGGCTTACAAGACCTCGCCGAAGCGATTGTCAACCAAGCTGAATTGATGGAGCTAAAAGCCAACCCAACCCGCAATTCCGATGGATTGGTCATTGAATCAAAAATCGAAAAAGGTAGAGGCGCTGTTGCGACATTCCTTGTCAAACGTGGAACCCTAAAACGCGGCGCTGTTGTCGTTGCGGGTGAGCATTGGGGCAAAGTCAAAGCCATGATGGACGAAAAAGGCAAGCAGCTCAAAGAAGCTGGTCCGTCCACTGCCATTGAAATGATGGGCCTGGACGGCGCGCCTATGCCAGGCGAACCCTTTGCGGTTGTCTCGGACGAGCAAAAAGCGCGGGAAATCACGGAATACCGGGTTGAGAAACGCAAGAAATCTGAACTGACAGCTCCATCCGCCATGGCCTCCATGGAACAAATGATGGCGAAATTGCAAAACAAAGAGGTCAATGAAATGACCCTTTTGGTCAAAGCGGATGTCGAAGGCTCGGCACAAGCGATCAAAAGTTCAATTGAAGGCCTTGGCAATGACGAGGTTCGCGCCCGTGTCGTTTACTCGGCCGCTGGCGGCATTTCTGAAAGCGACGTCATGCAGGCCAAGACGGCCGGTGCGCCAATCATTGCCTTTAATGTGCGCGCCAATCGTCAAGCCAAGGATTTGGCCGAGCGCGAAGGTGTCGAAATTCGGTATTATTCGATTATCTATGAGCTCCTTGAGGAAATCAAAGGTGCGCTTGAAGGCATGCTCAAACCCGAGCGTCGTGAGACCTTTATCGGATATGCCGAAATTCTTGAGACCTTTAATATCTCGAAACTCGGCCGCGTGGCGGGTTGTAAGGTGACAGAGGGCCGCGTTGAGCGCGGCGCAGGTGTGCGCCTCCTCAGAGATGATGTCGTCATTCATGAGGGTGAGCTTTCAACACTGAAACGTTTCAAAGATGAAGTCCCGAAAGTTCAAGCCGGCATGGAATGTGGTATGGGCTTTGAAGGCTATCATGACCTTCACAAAGGCGACCAAATCGAGTGTTTCACGGTTGAGATGCTGGAACGTAAACTCGAAAGCGCTTAGGCTTTTACCAGAGCTAATAAATCATAAGGCTCTCCAGTGGGGAGCCTTTTTTGTTTTGAGGTGAAAATGGAATTCAATACGTCCCATCAATCGACAGTTGAAGAGTTTTTAAAAGCGTCAATTCAACTTTCTCGACACGCCTATCCCAAATGGGTTCCGTGGATAATAACTATTTTATCGGGTATAAGTGTTTTTATTTCGACGGTTTTTGTCATATTTCTAATGCGCGTATTACCAATTGATTTGTCCGCCTATACTTCAAGACCAACTCAGGTTATTATTGCCATAATAATTGGTTTGTATCTGTCCCATTATTTTATCATGCCACAAATCAACAAATACTTTATCCGGTTTGCGCGATTTGACACAGACCTTGAGACTTTAACGCATTACCATATTGATATGTCAGGAATTAGAATTGAACAAGCTGATCGCACTATGAAAATTGGTTGGTCCGCAATTTCAGGTGTGTTTGAAACCAAAGATCTGGTTGCTTTTTATTGTCGAGGATTAAATTATTATGTTCCTAAATATTTAATTGGCGATAAAGAGACACAGAAACAAATGATAGAGCTCTGGTCGAATTGGCAAAAAGCCGCGGAAACCAGCGCGATTGCAAAGAATTTTGCGTAATTGAGATTATTGAGTCATGCCCAAAAATAGACCTCCATCGCAAAGACAACTCAGAGCCGGAGAACTCATCCGTCGGGCGCTCGCTGATATTTTGGCACGCGAGCATTTACGCGACCCGGACCTACAAGGTGTCTCTGTGACAATTTCTGAAG
>CAYTLJ010000058.1:0-15964 GCA_964438555.1 uncultured Algimonas sp. | reverse complement strand
TGAAAGTGATAAGGCTAGCGTCGAGAGTAGAACTGCACGCATGGAAATCTCCAAAGCTCAATTTTGATAAGATCGGTCTATCGTCTATTATAAGTTCGATTTTTTAGCCTACAACGGAATAAACACGCATCAAAACAAGTTGTGATCAAATCAATCAAAAAACCTCGCTAAAAGCGAGGTTAGAAAAATAGTATTTTCGACAAAAGCGCTAAAACTCAATATCGATACCTGCATAGAGCAATCGTCCACGCGGGTCGTGAACTTTGGAGTCAAAACCACCATTGGTAAAGACCTGAGGTGGATCCTCATCAAAGGCATTGATAACCCCCACATTCAAGGAGGTGTTTTCTCCTAGGGCTTCAAAATATTGCCCAATATTCAAATCATAACGACCATCTACCGTGAAGTGCGAGTCAACGGTTTCTCCGGGATTTTGATCATCGTCATAAGAATCAATATAACGACCAAATATATCAAGACGGTGAGCCCCACTTATAAAATTAAAGCCCGTATTAAATCTATGCTCGGGAACGGATGTTCCGAAATTTGTGAAATTTCGATTGCCTAAACCGTCTACAGATCCAGCTTGAGGGTCTTCAATATCATAGGTTAGAACGGCCGTGCCTCGGAAAAACGGAACCAGCGTTCCAAAACCAAGCTCTGCTTCATAACTAATTCCATAATCTATCCCGTTCGTTTCAACAGATGACGCGTTTACAAAATCTGTATTTACTTGAACGATTGTCCCACCTGCATTTCGCACAACTCGCGTTGGATCGTTCGGATCTTCATTCGTAACGGCCTGGAAGTTTTCGGCAATAATCACATCTGAGAAATCAAAATCGTAAAAATCTAAATCAACTTTCAAATTTTCAATAGGCTCCCAAGACGCACCAATATTAAATGCCTCAGACTGTTCTGGCGTAAGATCAGGATTACCAAATGTTCGAACCCCGGCAAAAGATGTCCCGCCTGTTAAGGGGTCGACGACTTGGTTCAAAGCCGTTTGCTGCCCATTTTGTTGATAGACTGTCGGCGACCGGAATGACGTCGAGAAGGAACCTCTTAAAGATAAGCTATCTGTTGGCCGCACTAAAACCGCAAATTTTGGATCTACAGTTGACCCAACGCTTCCGCCATAATCTTCATATCGAAGAGCGACTTGCAACTCGACCTTGTCGTCCAAAAGTGGCCAATTCAACTCTCCGAACACTGAAAACACATCTTGCGTGCCATCAAAATCTTGCTCACCGATTAAAAATCCAAAATTGTCATTTTGTGAGTTTTCATCAAATTCGCCCGTGTAATCCTCTTTCCGGTATTGGACACCTATCGCGCCCGCCAATCCACTTTCAAGGATTGGTCCAGACACGACGCCGTCAATAACTTGTAATTCCGAGGTTAAATCTCGGGTTGCCGTTCCGATTATAAACTCTTCAATTTGCGGACTATTTGGCGACGTTGTAAAGGATGTTGAAAATGGGTTGAAAAAGGTTCCGGCAGCAATTCCAAATCCGCTACACGCATCAGAACGGAACCCATCCAGAGCGCATCTAAACTCATTTACCAATGTGTCTTCAGTATTTACAACATGATTGTTTTCAGCCTGAGTATAAGACACCCTCCAATTATACCCATCCCCAAAATCACCTTCAAGACCCGTTGAAATTCGCCAAGTTTCCGACTCGGTTAGGTTTGGAGACACCTCGCCTCCATTACCGAAAGCGCGGCCCAGAAACACACTTCCACCCGGCGCTAACCCGGCTAGAGGTCCAACAAAGATAGAATCCGGATGATCAGCGGGAACCACGCCCCCGACGAGGAATGGAAAAGACGGGGAATTGCCGCGAATAGCCTCATTGTCAGCATAAGAAAATTGAACGTCCCACCCAATTGAATCTGTGACATCAAAATCAGCACTGATTAGACCCAATAGTCTTTCTTCGTCAGCAATCAGGTTAAAGAAATCACCAAAATCAAACCCGCATGTGCCGCCGTCAAACGGAATGCCGCCCAAGGCCGCACCTGGCGCCAATACATTTGGAATGCCGCCAGCAGCAGCACATCCTGGATCAATTAACGGCAAGCCTGCTGGTAATGGTCCACCAAGTGGCACAAAGGCCCCAGGATTTCCTAGAGCCGATGTATCATCTTGCGGACGTGATAAGCGGCGTTCTCCCGTGGTAAGTGGAGAGCGGTCTGTATAACTTAGCGCCGCCATAATATTTCCGCGCTCGAAATTTTTACCAACCAAGCCTTGGAGGATGACTTCGTCCGCACTGCCTGACCCATCTACCAATTGATATTGTGCATTCAATTTAATGCCGTCAAAATTATCAAAGGTCGAGAAATTGACCACGCCTGCGACGGCATCAGACCCGTAAGTTGCCGACGCACCGTCTTTCAATATCTCGACATTGTCGATAGCGATCAGCGGCACAAGTGACGCCGTATCAACAAAGTTGAACCCACCATTATTGGTGGCGGCCGAGAGAACCTGACGACGTCCATCCAGTAAAACAAGCGTCGATTGAACCCCAAGTCCCCGTAAATTTATATTCGATGTCCCTGTCGTTGCATTTTGGGTAAAAGCGTCTGGGTTATTTTCTGCCCCAGTATTAATTGTGAGGGTCTGTGTTAGGTCGGCAATGTTTTTGGCACCCGTACTCGCGAGCAATTCATCCGATATAGAGACAACCGGAGAGGCCCGGTCTGCCTGAGCGGGTCGACGAATAAGGGTTCCAACTGCAATAACGACATCTTCATCTTGTATAATTGTCGAATCATCTTGCGCAAAGGCATGCGAGCCAAAGCCTAGAACGGTCATAATTGTCAGCGCGCTCACTGAGATAGATGTTAGGTTTTTCATAAAATTCCCCAGTTATAGGATTTGTATTTTGGACGTTCTTTTGACATGCTTTATGGTAGATACGCCTCATCTCTTTGATGGAGTCTATTAAAAAACCTGTTTTTTTTGGGATTCAATCCCAACTGTTGCTGAATTGGCACAGGCTAAATTTCAAACAATCATTGAGCCTTGACGTGACCTTACAGCTTTGTCACATGTGATTTCATACGCGAAGGGAAGCGCGAGACCGGAATTCCGGGCGCGGCCAACTTCAAACTCGCGAGGGGAAGCGTGCAGTCGCTTAAATGGCGATCCCGGCACGGCCAACTTCATGACATTGTCGGTGCTAGCCTATTTGAGAGTGGAATAGCACCTTTTCCAGGGGGAGCGTGTTATGGCTCTATATCTTATCATTGCGGCGGGGTTTCTCGCTGTGCTTTACGGGTTTGTGACCCGAGCGGGGCTCATGAAAGCCTCGACCGGGAATGAACGCATGAATGAAATCGCAGGTGCGATTCAAGAAGGCGCGAAAGCCTATCTCAATAAACAATATAAAACGATCGCGATCGTCGGGGTCGCTGTCACCATTATTCTGTTTATTTTATTCAGAAATATGATTGCGCCTGCGGGCTTTATCATTGGTGCGGTTCTATCAGGCATTGCTGGCTATGTCGGCATGTTAGTGTCGGTCCAAGCCAATGTACGAACAACCGAAGCTTCACGCCAATCTTTGGGAGCGGGTCTAAATATCGCTTTTAAAGCTGGCGCGATTACAGGCATGCTTGTTGCTGGTCTCGCCCTATTAGGCCTAGCGGTTTATTATATGCTCTTAACAGGTCCAATGGGCGCCGATGAACGCGGCGTTATTGACGGCTTGGTTTCGCTCTCACTTGGCGCGTCACTCATTTCCGTCTTTGCGCGTCTTGGCGGCGGTATCTTCACCAAAGGTGCTGATGTTGGGGGTGACCTGGTTGGTAAAGTCGAAGCAGGTATTCCCGAAGATGATCCGCGTAACCCAGCCACGATTGCTGATAATGTTGGCGATAATGTTGGTGATTGTGCGGGTATGGCAGCTGACCTTTTTGAGACTTATGTCGTGACAATCGCGGCTACGATGGTTCTTGGCTCTATTCTCTTTGGAACGGTTGGAGAGCTTGCTCTATATCCAATGGCAATTGGCGCGGTTTGTATCGTAACCTCAATCATCGGAACCTATTTTGTTAAACTTAGCAAAGGGTCAACCAATGTGATGGGCGCGCTTTATAAGGGTCTTATTGTAACAGGTGTCTTATCTGTTGTCGCGATTGGCGTGCTCACGCAACAAATGCTTGGATTTGGAGAGATCAAGGGCACCAAATTTTCTGGTATGGATCTTTTCCTCTGCGGGGTTGTTGGCCTTGTGATTACAGGTCTGATTGTGATGATCACGGAATATTATACAGGCACGAAATACCGCCCGGTTAAATCTGTGGCGGAAGCCTCTGAATCTGGTCACGGTACAAATGTGATTGCGGGTCTTGCGGTTTCCATGGAAGCCACAGCGATCCCGGCTTTGATCATTGTTTTTGGTATCATCATCACCTTTAGCCTTGCCGGTCTTTACGGGATCGCCATTGCTGTGACAGCCATGTTGGGTGTTGCAGGTATGATTGTCGCCCTAGACGCCTTTGGCCCTGTCACAGATAATGCTGGCGGTATTGCCGAAATGGCCGAATTGGACCCTGAAGTCCGCAATACAACAGATACGCTCGATGCGGTTGGTAATACAACTAAGGCTGTGACCAAAGGCTATGCCATTGGCTCTGCTGGTCTGGGCGCGCTGGTTCTATTTGCGGCCTATTATCAGGACATCCTCTATTTCTCAGCAAAAGAGGGTAATCCACTATCTGGCGTGAATGTCGATTTCAGCCTGACAAATCCATATGTGATTGTCGGTCTCTTTATCGGTGGTTTGCTCCCTTACCTCTTTGGCGCTTGGGCCATGCAGTCTGTTGGACGCGCAGCCAGCTCAATCGTTGAAGAAGTCCGTCGTCAGTTCAAAGCTGACCCTGGTATTATGAAAGGTACATCACGTCCTGATTACGCCAAAGCGGTTGATCTTTTAACTGGTGCTGCGATCAAGGAAATGATCAAACCATCTTTGCTACCAATTCTGGCTCCGATTGTGCTTTATTTCGCAATCTACTTTATTGCTGGCACCTCGCAAGCGCTCGCATCATTAGGCGCTATGCTTATGGGTGTGATCGTTACAGGTCTCTTCCTCGCTCTGTCTATGACAGCTGGTGGTGGAGCTTGGGACAATGCCAAGAAATATATCGAAGACGGTCATCACGGTGGTAAGGGCTCCGAAGCCCATAAAGCCTCCGTAACAGGCGATACAGTTGGCGATCCTTACAAGGATACAGCTGGTCCAGCCGTGAACCCGATGATTAAGATCACAAATATCATCGCGCTCTTGCTCTTGGCAGTCTTAGCGCATTAATAGATAAACCTACTGTCGGGGAGGACAGGCCCGCTCTGATTCCGGAATCAGAGCGGGTTTTTTATTGGGATTTTTACTGTTCAAATAAAAAACTTCTTTGGTGACAGACACGCCAAACTCGGTTTAATCAGACCTCATGTCTGACGATCCTATTCAATCGCTTCTCAGCCCTGATGCGCCCACCCCCAAAGGTCGACGCGCAGATTTATTGGCGTGTATTTTGGCGGCTTTAGGCGCGGTTACAGCTCTAATAATCGCGCTTTGGTTTTTTTTCGGCTTTGCGGAGAATGACACACGGCCCGAACATTTGTTCTCAGTCCTAATCTTTACGCTCGGAATATTTGGTCTCGCAATCGTGCCTTTCGCGACTATCTCCCGCCTTGCTTTCATCACCTATAAAATGGGTGGAAAACTCGCATTTTATCTTTGGACCATCTTTTTAACCCTACCTTGGTTAGGTCTCGGTTTTTTATCCCTCGTCTTTACGCCGCTACCATTTTGGGTGGGAGGCCTAGCGGTTCTCTTATCAATTTTGCTGGCCCTATGGGCGTTGACCTCAATTATCCTTGATTTTGTCTTAAAAAACAAAGACGTCACACAGACGTTAGATAGGATTGAAGTGACAGAAGACAGTATCTGACATATATTTAATTTGAGATTTCACCCCCCATTCAGAAATCCACCTTTAAATATATCGGGTAAATTAAGGAGATCCCCCTATGATCTTATCAAAATCCCCAAAACATCTCTTCCGTCATGTTCTTTTGGCAGGATCAGCCCTGCTGCTTATGGCCTGTGCAACAGCAACACCTTACCAGGCTGCGTCAGAACCTGGTGGATTTGATGGATTTTCCCAGCAACTGATTGAAGATGACCGGGCGCGTGTCACCTTTGGCGGCAATTCCTTAACCAAACGCGACACGGTTGAAAATTACCTTCTTTACCGCGCGGCAGAAATGACCGTTGAGCGTGGCTATGATAATTTCACGCTTCAAGAGCGTGACCTCGAATCCAATAAGCGCGTTCGCGTTTCACCTGGCCTTGGATATGATCCTTATTTTGGCTATAGTTTCTTCCGACCAAATTTCGGGTGGTCACGGTCTTTTGCCTTTTCGCGCTTTAGCGGATTTAATCGATTTAATGGTTTCGGACGCAGAGGTTTTGGACGCAGCAGTTTTGGTCGCAGAGGTTTTGGAAACAGTGGATTTTTCGGCTCCAGTTTCAACGACCCGTTCTTCAATGACGCCAATGTGCGTGAAATTACAAAATACCGGGCAACGGCAGAGGTTAAATTCGGACGCGGCCCCGCGCCGGATACCGCAAATAGTTTCGATGCACGTGAAGTCATAGAAAATCTATCAGATACGATTGAGCTCCCCGACCCGGGTTAAAACACGCGTCTCTCATATAATTAAAAATCAGCTATATCTGGCCGCTCATCCCATGAGCGGCCTTTTTTTTATGCGAGTGTCTTAGGTGTCTTATAATAAAGTTTAAGTCCATTTGCCGTACTCATGGAATCAGACTGCGTATTTAACACTGTCCGGACACGGTCCAAGATCAGCGTATCAATCGTGATAATCAATCCTGTCACATAGCTGGCATATTCGGCTGAAACGCCTTGGCTGATCAAAATATCTTGCAACAAGACAACTGAGGCTGACGGCGTGCCCGCTGCCGCTGTTGCAAAGATCATGGATTGCAGTCCCACAACACCCATTTCGGCGATTGAAAGATCAATTCCGTAAGCCTTGATTGCATATAGAGATAATAAAAGCAGTCCTATCAAAGTTCCTACCATATTAATGGTTGCGCCAATTGTATAAAAAGGCGTCGCTTCATCTGCATTCGCGCCTAATTGATCACAGGCCATTCGTGTGGCGGGCAAGGTCGCAATCGATGAACTTGTAGAAAAAGCAACCAGAGCTTGTGGCAGAACGGCGCGTAAGACAAAGCCAATACCGCGCTTTTGCATAGCCGCCGTGACGCCAACAATTAAGCACCACGTCAAGATCATCGCAAAGGCATAGGGCAGCAATAATCCGGCCAAATCTGCGAGGGTTGAGACGCCCCCGGGACGATTTAGAGCCAAGGTAATAGATCCAAAAACCGCCAGCGGAATTGTATATTGTAAGAATTTACGAAAGCCCGCGATAAACATATCGGAAATCTTATCGGCTTCGACACCCAGATTAAGACGCGATAGCGCTTTTCCTAATAACACACCCGCATAAATCGAAATCATCAAGGCCGATGTCAAAACGCCATAAATTTTGGCTAGAAATGGGGTTTGCTTAACCATGCCACCGCCAGCACCAATTGTGGATGGATCAGGTAAGATCGTCAGGTTTTGAAAGAGCAAATAGCCAATTATACCGAGTATCAAACCTGACAAGGAGAACATGACAAAGAAAGACAGGACTCGGATAAATTTCGCGCCCAACCCGCCTTTTGAGATCGCGATTGAGGATCCAATTGATAGAATAATCAACGCATACATAAGGGGTTTAAGCGGCACGAAAAGCGCATCTTTAGCAAGACCCGCTATAGATTTCACAAGATAGGTCCCACCAGGCGCAATGTCTTGTGCCAACCAAGAAAAGCCAAGCCACCAACATAGAAAAGCCAGAACGGCGGCAATCACCACTAAGAGTAAGAGCGGTATATCGTGAATGCGTGACATAGACTGTGTCCCCATGGGTTTTTTTAAAACCCTATGCAGAGCACATGATCAGAGCAAGTCGGGAAATCGCCTAAACTGTGATTGTGTTTAAAAGCCCTTCATTTGCGGTCCGTTTGCCACATCGCTCTTTTGACTGGCTTGGGGCCACGCACAATAATCCGCTGCATAAAAAGCGGCTGGACGATGATTACCAGAAAGACCAGGACCGCCAAAGGGCATAGAAGACAGCGCACCCGTCGTCGGCTTATTCCAATTTACAATACCAGCTTTGAGACGGGGCTGCGTATATGCCCAAATATCCGGATCATCACATAGCAATCCGGAGGCCAAACCAAACCGCGTCGCATTGGCGCGCTCTATAGCCCTATCTAGGTCTGGGACGCGGATGACTTGTAAGAAGGGTGCAAATAATTCCTCGTCTGGGCTCTCGGCTTGTGTCACATCCATAAGAGCTGGTCGTAAAAATGCGCCCTCTCTTTCAAGCGCCCGCAATGTGTGCCCGCCGACGGCTTGTAAATGTGCTTCAAAATCGATCGCCGCTTTGGCGGCAGCTTTTGAGACCACAGGTCCCATAAATATATTATTGTCATCCCACTGACCGATTTTTACAGTTTCAATCCGAGCTAAAATCGCCTCAATCACTGCATCCCCAAAACGCCCTTCGGGTAAAATTAGACGCCGTGCACAGGTGCAACGCTGGCCTGATGTGATAAATCCGCTCATAAAGGCAAGGTCTGCTGCGGCCTCAATATCGACAGGCTCTTGAATAATGAGCGGATTATTTCCGCCCATTTCAAGCGCTAATATAATATCGGGTCGGCCCGCAAAATGACGATGGAAAAATGTTCCGGTTTTCGCACTTCCTGTAAATAATAACCCGTCTATTTCAGCCTTTAAAAGCGCAGAGCCGGTTTCACGTCCACCTTGCACAAGATTAAGCACGCCGTCAGGAAGACCCGCCTCAGACCAACATGTCTTCATAATCTGCGCGACCTGAGGTGTAAGCTCTGAAGGTTTAAAGACAATCACATTCCCCGCCAGAAGCGCCGGAATTATATGACCATTGGGGAGGTGGCCCGGAAAATTAAACGGGCCAAATACCGCCATCACGCCATGTGGGCGATGGGTAAGCGCGGATGTCTCAGTCTGGTGCGTGGGCGTGCGGGTCTGATAGCTCTCAATAGAAATCGCGACCTTATTGGCCATTGCGCCGGCTTCAATTCGGGACTCCCAAAGGGCTTTTCCCATATCGCGCGAAATTGCCAGTGCAATATCTTCGACTTTTTCTCTGATCTTACCCGCATAAGTTTCCGCGATTTGAACGCGGGTTTCAAATGAGCGCATAGACCAGTCTTGAAAAGCCTGTCTTGCCGCCTCGACAGCCGCCATGACTTGTGCCTCACTGGCGGCCTCGCCCTGCCATACAGTTTCACCTGTTGCAGGACATATGGAAGAAAAGGTTTGGTTCATTGCGACATCAAAGCCTTAATCGCTTTGGCATCAATCCGTCCATCTGCAATCCGGTGCAAGATTAAACTGGCAAGACCTGCGCGCTCCGACAGGCTTTCTGTAATTAAAAACTCATCACTGGAATGAATACGTCCACCGCGCACGCCCAGCGTATCAATATTTGGCGTCCCGGCTGCAAAGACATTATTACCTTCGCATACCCCGCCCGTATCTTTAAAATTTAAAGTCAGACCCAGCGCCTTGGCGGTTTCTCTGACAACACCAAAGAGTTTTTCTTGAGCCGCATTGCGCGGTTTAGGTGGTCTATAAAACCCGCCATGTGTATGCGCAGAAATGCCGTCGCGCGCGGTCACCTCGGCCAAAATACGGTCGACCTCACCTTGTGCCCAGTCAGCACTGGGGCCATCTGGTGCACGTGCACCCAGACGCACAACGCAAAGGGCTGGCACGACATTCACCGCATCGCCCCCATCAATTGATCCGATATTAAATGTTGTGCCCTCGCGCTGATCCGTCAGGGCTTCAATTTTCAAAGCAAATTCACTCGCCGCCATAAGCGCTGATCGCCCCTTTTCCGGTTCACGTCCCGCATGGGCCGAGCGGCCTTGAAAAATAACATCCCAAACCGCACTGCCTTTTCGGGCTCCAGAAAAAGACCCATCTTCCATACAGGGTTCAAAGGTCAATCCAATATGGGCCTGACGCGCCGCCTCCATAATGGCGGCGTTTGAGGCGTGATTGCCAATTTCTTCATCCGGTGAGAGGATAACGCTATAGCCCAATTTTTCTTTCAGCGGGCCAGCTTCAAAGGCTTTTATCGCCTCAAGCATCACGCAAATCCCGCCTTTCATATCGGTGAGGCCCGGACCATTTAACCGCCCATCACCAAGGTCTGTAACGTCAGTAAATGTACCCTTGGGAAATACGGTGTCATAATGGCCGGTAAAAATGATCTGAGACGGTGCATCCGGGCGTGCGACCGCGCGAAAAACGGGGCCCGTTGAAAACGCTGTGACCTCACCCTTTGCATTCACTTTTTCAATAGGCGCCAGATCAACAAGCTCGACTGCCGCCTCTGTCTCTGAGAAAGCTTCGACTAATTTAGGCGCAAATTGCTTTAAGCCATCCGTATTCCAACTTCCCGTATTGATTTTGGACCACGCTATGGTGCGCGCCAACATGGCGGGTTGACGCTTTGCAAGCCACTCAAGCGCCGCTTTGTCGATAGGGCTTAATTCGCCAAGGGGGATGTCATCGGCTTTCACGTGCCGCTCCTTTGAAAATCATAGAGACCCGGTAAATCGAGTATTTGCGTCAAGGCATCAAGCGCTTCGCGCATTTCATTTAAAAAACCTGGATCGGATAAATCTTCTCCAGATAATTGATCTCGGTAATATGTTCTGACCCAATCTTCTATCACATCGAGTTTTGCATCGCTCATGACAATATTGGGGTGTATGGCTGCAAGCTGTTTTTCATTTAAGACAACTCTTAAGCGCAAACAAGCTGGCCCGCCCCCATTCGCCATGGATTGACGAAGATCAAGATAATGGGCCTCTGAAATCGGATTTTTACCGTCTAAGACAGAGTCGACAAAAACTCGTGTCGACCGCGTTTCCTGCACTTGGCTTGGCAATATCAAAGCCATATTCCCAGGCGACAACGTCACGATCTGAGAATTAAAAAGATAGCTGGAAATTGCGTCTTCTAATGGGACCTCTTTCTCAGGCGCCATAATAAATTTTGGGCTAAAGCCGATACTTTCGGCGCTGTGCGCAATCTCCGCTTCCAAGGCAGATGGATTTGCAAAAGCACGTTCATGGTAAAATAGGACATTTTCATTGGCGACACAGACAACGTCATTGTGAAAGGCACCGGCATTAATCGCAGTCTTGGATTGTTTATGAAATAATGTCCGCACGTCAGATAATCCATGAAGGCGCGCGACAGACTGGCTGGCTTGAAGCGTCTGTCGAGCTGGAAATTTTAGGTCTTGGGTCTTATCTAACCCGTCGCGCCCATAGATAAATAATTCCAAACCTGGCTTGCCGTGGGTCTCACAAAGGCGGTTGTGATTGGCCGCGCCTTCATCGCCCATAAGCGATGTGAAAGAGAGCGGCGCATGGACTTCAAATTGGGTTCGATCAGCAAAAATTCTAGACAGCGCCTCATAAGTCTGAGGGCCTTCTATGGCGCGGTGCGGCATTGCCGAAAGGTTTGCGGGTGTGAAATGGACACGGCCATCTTGCGTATCTGAGCTCGGCGACACTGTTGCCGCATTTGCCGTCCACATGGAGGATGCAGACGCATAATTTGCGAGAAGTGCGGGACTATTTTTATAGGCAGACGCTATGACTTGCGGATCAGATCCTTTAAATCCAAGACGCCGAAGCCCCGAAATATAGGGACGGTCTTGGGGCGGCAATAAAGCTTGGGGCACGCCTAGCTCCAGCAGGTGGCGCATTTTTGCGAGGCCCTGCAATGCCGCCTTTTTGGGATTAGATATATGACCCTTATTATGCGCTGACGCCAAATTGCCTTGGCTTAAGCCCGCATAATTATGGGACGGTCCAACAAGACCATCAAAATTCATTTCCATAAACATGGATTATATCCGTCGCTCTTTGGCTAAGGCGACCATAGGAGTGTCTGTCTCGAGCAGCCGACACGGCTCTGCTCCGGCTTTTTCTGATCTCGGATAGGCCGGACCAAGGGCGGCGCGAAACGCCTCGCCCTCACCCGTAAAATGCAAATATTTAAGGTCTGATTGATCCACGCCCCCGCCCGTCGCGCGGTAAGCCGATTGCGCAATTATTGTTTTATCTGTCCGACATTGAATTGAGGGGCCACCATCAAAAATATCGCAAATATCCGTATCTTCAAACCCGGCTTCCATAAGGAGCTTCATGGCTCCAATTGAAAGTTCATGCGGCTTACCGGCACATTCCTGTGCTTCGACTGGCACCAAATTCATTAGGATCGGCAAAGCTGGCATTAACTCAATCATAAACTCACCCGAAGCTGCACTTAGGGCATCGGCGGTATTAAAATCGGTTTGGATAAATTTAGACGCAATATGGTCCCAAAAGGGTGAATTTTCGTCTTTATCAAACCAGCCTCGGATTTCAGCCATTAATCGGTCATTAAAACGGTCTCTATGCGAATGGATAAACCCTAGTCGACCAAATGAGAGCAATCTCGCGACACCCTTCCCTCTATGGTCTGGCGATACAAACATCGTCGCCAATTCCGTATAATCATCGAAATCGGACGTTAGTTGCAAGGTGTCATATTTAACAGATAGATCGGCCCGAGAGGCTTTACGGGCATGGCGGGATTTTTTGAATGAATAAAATGGACGCTCAACACCCAGGCGCGGAATAATGCCTGAAATTCCTAATATTTCACCGTCATCATCGGCAACAAAGAGCAATCGATTGGCTGAATTGTCACCGCTAATAAATTTCATGGATTCTGCAATATAGGCTTCAACATTTTCTTCTGATTTGGGAACTGTGGTCAGCCCCAATGCCGCCTTATTGGTAAAGGCAGAAATTTTGCTGATGTCATCGAGATTTGCAGGTCTGAAAAGTGTCACGGGCGGGCCTTTCTAAAATGAAAAGTCCGGCAAGCCGTCCGCCCTATGCGCCAGCAGTTGCCGTGTTAGGTCGCGTCTAGAGCGCTCTTGCTCAAAGTGCAAGGCGCGAAATCGAATCTATAGCATAAGACCCCAATTCTCTGGACTATAAAACCTTATTGGCCGCTGCTTCGCCCGCAATAAATCCAAATGTCAGAGCTGGACCCAATGTGCCGCCTGCCCCCGCATAAATGCCACCCGTCGATCCGGCCATAACATTCCCAGCCGCAAATAAACCCGGAATGACGTCACCATTCACATCCAGGACCTCGGCCTTACCATTGGTTTGCGCCCCGCCATTTGTCCCCAAAGCTCCCATCTCTAATGTCACGGCATAAAAAGGTGGCTGAGATATTTCGCCTAGGGTTGCCAAAACGCCCTCGCGTGATCGATCACCATAAAATCGATCATAAGAACTATCTCCGCGTCCAAACTCTGGATCCTGTCCGGCTCGCGCATTTTTATTGAAGGTATTGACCGTTTCTTCAAACACGTCCGCTTTCACCCCCATCTTCTCAGCAAGCTCTGACAGGCTAGAGGCTTGTGTCAGCCAATTCGGCGTATCCATGCCCGGCATTAGCGTGGCGATAGGATATTTAGACCGATATTGGTGATCAAAGACCAAAATTGCAGGCAGGTTCGGATAGCTATAGGTTTTGGGGTCAAAAAATTGAAATGCGCCTGCAAGCGCCGAGTAATTATTTGCCTCATTACAAAAACGCTCGCCATTTTTATTCACCATCAGCGTGTGCGGCAGCGTGCGTTCAATTAAAACAGGCAATGACCTTTGTGACCCGTCCTCCCAGTGATCGCCCGGGATCGATAAAGTCGGGACCCACCAAGCGCTTGTCATATTTCCGAGCGATGCGCCCGCTGACATGATCAGCTTAAGACCGTCGCCCTGATTTGTTGGCGGCGAGGCTGGTTTTGTCAATGGGCCGCGTAAAAAACTCTGGCGCAGAGATGCGTTCCATTCAAATCCACCTGTTGCGATAATCACAGACCCCGCCCGTATGTCTTCACGACCCGCTTCACTTAAGACATTAATCCCCCAACCCTTATCCAAGGGCGTCATAGATTTTACCTCAATGTTTAAGCGCGGCTCTATCTCATGTGCCAAACAGGTCTTGAGCAGCCTTGCGATCATGGCCTGCCCCCATCCGCGCTGATCATTTTCTAAGCGGTGGGCAAGCTCTTCTGGGTCAATTAATCCTGACGCGCCGCCAAGCGGTGTCTCGCGCAACATAAGGCGCGGAATATCGGGAGATGTGTAGATTTTATCCGCCCACTCACCCAATTCATGAAATGAGAATAAGTCATTATCCATGGCGCGCCCGCCATTAACTTTGGCGCCTGGCCGGTCGACATAATAATCGGGATAGCCATCCATAATAGAAACAGCCAGCGCGTCTATATCTATTAGCGTCTTGATTACATCCGGGCTCTTGGACACAAAGGTCTCAAGCAAATCGTAATTTACATCGCCATTATCTAAGGACTTAAAATAGGCAAGCGCGTCTTCGGCCGTATCATCAATTCCCTTTTCTGCCATGAGATGATTATTGGGCACCCAAATAATACCACCTGAAATCGCCCCCGAGCCACCCAAACGCTTATTTTTCTCCAAGATCATGACCGACGCGCCGCGTAATTTTGCTGAAATCGCTGCGGTTAATCCCGCCGCTCCGGCACCAATTATTACAACATCCACATCGATCATTCCACGCTTTCCCATTTCTTATAGTTTTATCAAAGCCAAGGATGTCGTAAGATTTGAGCCACAACAACTGACTTTTTTACTAAGGACAAAAATGGGGATGAAAAACAGGCAATGGCTCATAAATGATCGGCCCATGGGTCGACCGATCAAAATGTCTGACTTTAAGCCGTCAGTTACAGAAAGTCGGAGCCCAAATGTATCCGAAGTCCTTGTCAAAACACGCTATCTTGGATTTGATCCGGCGCAAAAAGGCTGGATGGAAAATAATGCAAATTATATGGCGCCAACCCATATTGGCGATGTCATGACGGGAAGCGGCATTGGCGATGTCATTGAGTCCAATCATCCCCGCTTTAAAAAAGGCGATAAAGTTTCAGGCCTTTTGGGGTGGCAGGACTATGCAACCTTATCTGGCGAGGCTCTTATTAAACTCGAGGACAATGAACTTTTGACGGCCAATTTAGGCGCACTTGGCACGCCAGGACTGACGGCCTATTTTGGCTTATTAAAACATGGCCGCCCAAAACCAGGGGATACGGTCCTTGTCTCAGGCGCAGCCGGCGCGACGGGTTCCATGGTGGGTCAAATTGCAAAATTATCGGGATGTCGGGTGATCGGGATCGCAGGCGGGCCTAAAAAATGTCGCTGGATTGTTGATGAGCTTGGCTATGACGCCGCGATTGATTACAAAAATGAAGACGTAGATAAAAGATTGAATGAACTTTGTAAAAACGCGGTCAATATATTTTACGATAATGTCGGCGGCGCGATCCTGAACTCAGCACTTGCCCATCTCGCCATGAACGGACGGGTTGTCCTGTGCGGCGGAATATCTCGATATGACAAAGGCAAAATGCCTGCGGGTCCCGAGAATTATTTTAATTTGATTTTTATGCGTGGGACGATGGAGGGCTTTATTGTGCTAGATTATAAATCCGAATATCCAATGGCCAAAGAAAAAATATCAAATTGGATCCGCTCTGGTGACGTCAAATATAAGGAAGATATTCAACACGGCTTTGATAATATCCCCAAGACGTTGACCCGTCTTTTCACGGGGCAAAATTTCGGAAAACAAATTTTGAAAATGGATTAAGGTCTAAAGCACTTTAAAAATTAAAACT
>CAYTLJ010000057.1:6306-16018 GCA_964438555.1 uncultured Algimonas sp. | reverse complement strand
GCACGTTGGAAATGGCGCTCTTAAAGGCGACGAAAGACGCGCTAGAATCCGGCCTTGAAAACCCTATTGTCCTATTATCGCCAGCCTGTGCGAGTTTTGATCAATTCAAGAATTTTGAAATTAGAGGCGACGCGTTTCGGTCGCAGGCTAGACAGCTAATGGGGATTGAAAATCATCCACCCTCTGGAGGGACTCAAGAGGATGAGGCGGCATGATCTCCGCGCTTCCATCATTCATCACCTCGCGCTCCCGGCGTACACTGATTGGCGAATGGTGGCGCAGTATTGATCAAGTGACACTGTCCATCATCATTTGTTTGCTTGGGGCAGGTTTAATCTTATCTATGGCGTCTAGCCCGGCGGCATCTGCGCGGTTGGATTATTCAAACGGTTTTTATTTCCTCTATAAACATATGATTTTTGTCGGCCTTGGGTTTGTCGGCATGTTCCTTGTGTCGCTATTTGACGCCGTAAATGCGCGGCGTATTGCAGTCTTTACTTTAATCGGTTCATTTTTGCTAATGTTGGCCTTACCCTTTCTGGGGTATGAGGTGAAAGGCGCGACGCGGTGGATCCGCTTAGGGCCGCTTGGTTTGCAGCCCTCAGAATTTGTGAAACCCGCTTTTATTGTCTTTGCGGCCTGGATGTTTTCAATTCGCGAGCGTGATCCAAATGTGCCTTCTGTGGCTATTGTCTTTGCGACCTATATCGCTTTGATCGCCATGTTGATTATGCAGCCAGATTTTGGTCAATCCTTTCTTTTAACCCTCGGTTTTGCCGCCGTGTTTTTCTTTGCAGGTCTATCCTTGGGTTGGGTGCTTATCATGTTGGGCATAACCGTTTGCGGTGCTGTCGCGGCCTATCTGGCTTTGCCGCATGTTCGGGCGCGTGTGCAGGCGTTTACCTCACCCAATACGGCCGATAGCTATCAAACCGATAAAGCGATTGAGGCGATTTCAAGCGGTGGGTTTTTTGGACAAGGACCCGGCGAAGGTGTCGTCAAATATTCATTGCCGGATGGAAATACAGATTTTATTTTTGCGCTGACGGTCGAAGAATTCGGATTTTTAATTTCCGTTATTTTGATCTTATTATTGGCATCGCTCGTCATTCAATCCTTCCGAAATGCGTTAAGGTTGAATGATTATTTTTGCCAATTGGCGACAGCGGGCCTAGCCACCATGATTGGGATGCAAACGATCATCAATCTCTTTGTGAATTTAAATATGGTGCCAAGTAAAGGAATGACCCTACCTTTTATTTCGAATGGCGGCTCGTCTATGTTGGCGCTGTGTTTTACGGCGGGTCTAATTCTAGCTTTCACCCGACGCCGCCCCGGGGCCTATGAATATGGCCGCTAAAAGATTACTTCTCGCAGCCGGCGGGACGGGCGGTCATATGTTTCCGGCGCAAGCCTTGGCCGAAATCTTAAAAGATGATGGCTGGGATATTGCGATGATGACGGATGCGCGCGGGCGCAAACATAGTGGCCGTATTCCGGCTGATCCGATCATCGAGGTTAAGGCTGCCTCTATTTCACCAAGACATCCGATCAAGGCGATAGGTGGCGTTATGAAACTCGCCAAAGGTGTGTCGCAAGCCAGACGGTTTTTGACGGATTGGAGGCCCGATATCGTGGTTGGATTTGGTGGCTATCCCGCATTTCCTGCCCTTTACGCCGCCCAAAAAATGGGTGTCCCAACTATATTACATGAACAAAATTCGGTCTTAGGTCGCGTCAATCGCGTCTTTGCGGACAAAGCAAATCATGTTGTGTCGGGCTTTAAAGATCTAGAGCGAGCAAGTGAGACCGCTAATGTTACGTTTCTTGGGAACCCTCTGCGCAATCAAATCCTCGAAGCTGTTCCGCAAAGCTATGGAGCACCCGATGATAGGATCAATCTATTGATTGTTGGCGGTAGTCTTGGCGCGAGAATACTTTCAGAAGTTTTACCCAAAGCGATAATCAATTTGCCGGATAGGTTAAAAAGCCGGTTGAATATTGTTCAACAAGTCACGGAAAACCATCTAGAACAAGCCAGACAGATTTATGCGGGCGCGTCCATTACGGCCCATTGCGAAACCTTCTTTGGCGATATTGAGACACATCTCGCAAAAGCCCATTATATTATTGCCCGTGCAGGCGCCTCTTCGGTTTCAGAAATTGCCTTAATGGGCAAGCCATCCCTTCTTATTCCATTGGCGATTGCCATGGATGACCATCAAACCGCCAATGCACGGTCACTGGAACGCCTTGGAGCTGCCGATATTTTGCCTGAATCAGAGTTTACCCCTGAGGCAGTCGCAGATATTTTGGAGGCAAGACTAAATGATTCGAACTGGCTCAACACCGCCGCCGCTTCTGCCCGTTCCCTTGGGCGTCCGGACGCGGCCCGCAATCTCGCACAGCTGGTCATCAAGACAGCTCAATAAGGACAATATGCCCGAGACAAAATTAAAACAAAAAGCGCTCGCGACAAAGGTTCCCTTTGATCTTGGCCCGATCCACTTTGTCGGTATTGGCGGGATCGGCATGTCCGGTATTGCCGAAGTGATGCTCAATCTTGGATATCAGGTTCAGGGCTCTGATGCGCGTGAAAGTATTAATACAGAACGCCTCAAGCGATTAGGCGCAAAAATCTATATTGGACAAAAGGCCGAGCAAGTTCATGAGGCGGGCGCTATTGTTATGTCCTCAGCCATTAAGGCAGATAATCCAGAGCTGATGGAAGCGCGTGCGCGCGCTATTCCCGTTGTGCGGCGGGCTGAAATGCTAGCCGAACTTATGCGGTTAAAATGGACGATTGCTGTGGGCGGCACCCATGGCAAGACGACCACAACCACAATGATAGCTGCACTCCTTGAAGGCGGCGATCTGGACCCCACTGTTATTAATGGCGGCATTATCAATGCCTATGCCTCTAATGCCAAGCTCGGTATGGGGGATTGGATGGTGGTTGAAGCCGATGAGAGTGACGGCACATTTTTAAAGCTCTTGCCCACAGTCGCCGTGGTCACAAATATCGATCCGGAACATATGGAACATTATGGCGAGTTTGATACACTTCGCTCAGCTTTCGATCAATTTGTCGAAAACCTCCCATTTTACGGCTTCGCCGTGCTCTGTATTGATCATCCCGAAGTCCAGTCTCTTGTGAGCCGCATTAGTGATCGACGTGTCATAACCTATGGTTTTAATCCGCAAGCGGATGTGCGCGCAGAGAATTTGAAACTTGAAACAGGGGGCTCGCGTTTCGATGTTGTGTTTCGCGGTTTAGACGGGGAAGAAGATCGCTGGGCCGATCTTTTCTTGCCCATGGCTGGCCGCCACAACGCTCAAAATGTTTTATCCGCGATTGCCGTATCCCGAGAATTAGGTCTCGATGTTGAAAAAGTCAGGGCAGGCCTGAAGAGTTTCGCTGGTGTCAAACGTCGTTTCACCCATGTTGGTGATTGGAATGGTGTAACCATAATTGACGATTACGGACATCATCCCGTAGAAATTGCCGCCGTTTTACAGGCCGCAAGACAGGTGACAAAGGGCAAGGTTCACGCAGTTATGCAACCGCATCGCTATTCCCGCCTGCGCGATCTATTTGAAGATTTTTCAACCTGTTTCAATGATGCGGACCGTGTCTATGTCGCCGACGTTTATGCGGCGGGTGAAGAGCCGATTGAAGGGGTGAGTTCACCTGCGCTTGCTGAGTCGATCCGCAGCCATGGCCACCGCTTTGTCAACCTGACCTCTAAGGCAACATTAGCCAAAGATTTACATCCACATTTGGAAAAAGACGATCTTGTTGTCTGTCTTGGCGCTGGCGACATTACCTATTGGGCGGCTGAGCTCGTAGACAATTTGGATAAACAGTGAGCCTAATAAACGATCTTCCTCAGATACGCGGAAATTTACGCGAAAATGTTGGGCTCGCCCCATTTACCTGGCTGCGCGTTGGCGGCGAAGCCGAAGTCTTGTTTATTCCCAAAGATGAAGCTGATCTCGCCCATTTCCTAAGCTCAACCCCTGATGACATCCCGGTCCATATATTGGGTGTCGCGTCTAATACGCTTGTGCGGGACGGCGGAGTAAAAGGTGTTGTTATTCGATTGGGTCCCGCATTTGGCCAAATTCAGACCGATGGTCTTCGCTTAACCGCCGGAAGCGCTGCGCTTGATAAATTAGTTGCCAAAAAAGCAGCAGATGCGGGGATTGCGGGATTAGAATTTTATGCGGGTGTGCCGGGCACAATTGGCGGCGCGCTTCGCATGAATGCGGGCTGTTATGGCGGTGAAACCAAAGATATTCTCAAAAGCGTCGTCGCCCTTGACCGAACAGGTCGCCGCCAAGTGATGAGCCTTGCTGAAATGGATTATAGCTACCGTCATTGCGGTGCACCCTCTGATCTTATTTTCACGCAGGCCGTTTTTGAAGGCACACGCGATGACCCCAAAAATATTCATGGCCGCATATTAGAAATTACGGCGCGGCGTGAAGCCAGCCAACCTATTCGCGAAAAGACGGGTGGCTCTACCTTTAAAAACCCGGAAGGGCAGTCCTCTTGGAAATTAATAGAAGCGGCGGGCTGTCGAGGCCTGCAAATTGGCGGGGCGCAAATCAGCGAGCAGCATTGTAATTTCATGATCAATAAAGGTAACGCCACAGCTGCTGACCTCGAAGCTTTGGGCGAAACGGTTCGCGAGAAAGTCTTGGCCTCACAAGGCATCGATCTTCACTGGGAAGTTAAACGTATTGGAGAACGCGCATGACCAAAGTCGCGGTCCTATTGGGAGGTATGTCCTCGGAACGTGACGTATCGCTTGTCTCAGGCGCGGCTTGCGCCAAGGCTCTGCGTGAAGAGGGATTTGACGTTGTCGAGATCGACGTCACCCATGCTTTATGGGAACAGCTTGGCGAAGCGGATCCCGATGTTATCTTTAACGCCTTACACGGCGATTGGGGCGAAGATGGTCGGGTGCAAGGCGTACTCGATATGTATGGCAAACCCTATACCCATTCCGGCGTGATGGCGTCTGCGCTTGCCATGGATAAACACCGGGCTAAACATGTTTTAAATTCTGTGGGGATCACGGTCCCGGATGGCGGGCTATTTGATAGGCTTGAGGTTGCAACATCTCACCCGATCGCGACACCTTATGTCGTCAAGCCAAATGGACAAGGCTCGTCTAAATCCGTTTATATTGTGCGGGATGAAAATTCTGATCTTCGCGAGGCCATCGCCTCTGATAAGGATATGGGTGATCACGTTGTTGTCGAGAGCTATATTCCAGGCCGCGAATTGACCGTTGCCGTCAAAGACGGACAGGCCATTTGTGTGACTGAAATTGTCGCCGCGCAGTCAAAAAATGGCTGGTATGACTATGATGCGAAATATGGTGAGGATGCGGCTAAACATGAATGTCCCGCCAATTTGCCGAATTATGTGACCGATCTTTGTATGGATTGGGCGGCAAAAGCCCATATTGCGCTGGGATGTAGGGGTGTTTCGCGTGCAGATTTCAGATTTAATGATGAAAAATGCACTCCAGACAATTTGGTAAACAAATTGGTAATGCTTGAAGTGAATACTCAACCCGGAATGACTCCGACATCATTAGTGCCTGAACAGGCAGCCCATGTTGGAGAGGATTTTAACCAGCTCTGTCGCTGGATGGTTGAGGATGCTTCATGGCCGCGGTAAAAAAAGGTAACTCTAAATTCGCCAGTATGATGCGGGTGAGCCCGCTCAAGCCCGGATTGCGCGGATCACAAAATTGGATGGCCGCTAAGGTTCGTGCGGCCAAACACTCGCCCCGTGCCATGGTCCGTTTCATGGTCCGTATGATTGCGACATTCCTTGTCCTCATTTTTATCGCGCTTTGGTTAGGTGGCTTTTTGCCTGCGATCAGCAATAAAATGAACGCATGGAAAGTTGAGCGTCTTATGGCGATGGGCTTTGTTGTGGAACAAGTCGATGTCATGGGAGAAGGACGTTTAAGTGAGCGTGATATTCGGGCTGCCGTTCAAATTCATCAAGGCTCTTATTTTTTTGGCGTAGATCTGGAGACGACGCGCAACCGAGTTGAGAGCCTGCCTTGGGTTGACCGAGCTATTGTGCGTCGACTTTGGCCCAATCGAATTGTCGTTCAAGTCGTTGAAACAACGCCTTATGCACTTTGGCAAAATGAGGGAGAGATGTTTCTCCTAACAGATGTTGGAGACATGATTGTTCCCGTTTCTCAAGCCAAATCAGTGCCTAATAATTTGAAAACCTATATCGGTGCGGCGGCACCAGCCTCTTTGGTCGATATCGAATCGGTTTTAAAACCGCATGAGGACATTTGGAGCCGGGTCGAAAACCTTGTCCAATTTCCGTCAGGCCGATGGGATCTTCATATGAAACATGATATTTTAGTGCGCCTACCCGTTGAAAATGTAGAGGCTGCACTGGGCCGGTTATCGAAATTAGATCGAGAGACATTTATACTCTCTCGTCAAATAGGTGTCATTGATCTACGTCTTGAAGACCGGATCGGATTAATTGAAAAACCAACTCTAGAGGCGCAATCTAGTTAGACATGTTAGGCGGAGGCGTAAAACGACAGCCGGAAACGGTCTGTGTTCTCGATATTGGGTCCAATAAAGTCGTTTGCCTTATTGGACGCGAAGAATCTGGCTTGGGCGTGCGTTTGATTGGGTCGGGCTTTGGTGTTTCTGCCGGATTGAAAGGCGGTGCTGTTGTCGATCTTGAGGCCGCCGAAGTTGGCATCCGAACGGCCGTCGAAAAAGCAGAACGAGCCGCCGGGATAACCGTGCAAGATGTCTGTGTGAATGTCGCGCTTCGATCCTTGCGGTCCAAACATATGACAGTTCAAACCGAATTTGCGAGCGGGGCTGTCGCGGACCGCGATCTTAAGCGCGTGCTCAATTCTTCCATGTCTGGTGTTGATCAGGCAGAGAATGCGATTTTACATGCCATCCCGCTGAATTGGCAAGTTGATGGCGAGGACGGTATCCGTGATCCTCGAGGCATGTATGGTCAGACGCTTGGCGTCGATATGCATTTTGTCACGGCAGGTATTGGGCCTTTGCGCAATCTCGCCCATTGTATTGAGAGATGCCATCTCAATATTCGATCTGTTACTGTCAGCCCCTATGCGGCGGCCATTTCTGTCTTGACCGAAGATGAGCGTGATTTGGGCGTAACCTTGATCGATCTAGGGGCTGGGATTACTTCCGCCTCTATTTTTAGAGATAATACACTTGTTCATGTTGATGCGTTGGGCGTTGGTGGGCGAAATATTACCTCTGATTTGGCCCGTGGTTTGTCCACACCCATTGAAGCAGCCGAACGCATTAAAATGATTTATGGATCTTGCCTCCATGGGGCCAATGATGATCACCGCCAAGTGCCGTGCCCGCCCATTGCCGCGCAAGATGAACTCCATCATGAACCGCAATCTTTGATTACAAATATTATCCGGTCCCGCGTCGAAGAAACACTCGAACTTTTACGAGACCGGATCTACAAAGCTGGCCTTGAAACCTATTCCGGACGTCAGGTTGTGCTGACAGGCGGTGGAGCACATTTGAACGGTGTGAGAGAGCTTGCGACACATGTCTTGGGAAAACGCGTTCGCGTGGGTCATCCGCACGGCGTATTTGGTCTATCGGATGAACTTGGCCAGCCCGATTTTGCCGTTGCGACGGGGCTATTGAAGAAAGTCTTTGATGATCGACCTGAGGTTGTTAAGGGTCCACCTGATCTGTCAGGTCGGCGTATGAAGACACAGCGTTACTCCGGCAATGCGGTTATGCGCTCTATGCAATGGTTGCGCGAGAATTTCTAGCCTCG
This sequence comes from uncultured Algimonas sp., assembly GCA_964438555.1. Lineage (GTDB taxonomy): Bacteria > Pseudomonadota > Alphaproteobacteria > Caulobacterales > Maricaulaceae > Litorimonas. The sequence continues at coordinate 8,169 of CAYTLJ010000057.1, read as the reverse complement.
CTATTTTGTGCCAATTGTCTCTTATATGTCTGGGATATGTATAATTGGCCATATTCTCAGATCTTTTGCCCGAAAACCGCATGAACTGCCTAAAAAGTTAACGCGGTTAATAAGGTATTAAACCTTTCACGCGACAACCGATTTTACGAACTATTCACCATAAACTTGTGTGGTCCTATGCCAATTAATTTTACTCTCCCAGAAACTGTAGAGCTTAAACCGCGTATCGTGGTGATCGGTGTGGGTGGCGCTGGCGGAAATGCTGTCAACAATATGATCGCAGCGGGTCTGGACGGCGTAGACTTTATTGTTGCCAATACGGACGCTCAGGCGCTGGCTTTAAATGCTGCAGACCGCAAGGTTCAGATGGGCTCTGGTATCACACAAGGTCTCGGCGCAGGTATGCGACCTGAAGTGGGCGAGCAATCGGCGGAAGAAGCCTTGGATGAAATTTTGGAGCATCTTGACGGCGCACATATGCTTTTTGTTGCGGCTGGTATGGGCGGCGGCACAGGTACGGGCGCTGCACCTGTTATTGCAAGAGCGGCACGCGAACGCGGAATTTTAACAGTCGGTATCGTCACGAAACCTTTCATGTTTGAAGGCTCTCGTCGTATGGCTTTAGCCGAGCAGGGCATTGAAAACCTTTATGCCGCTGTCGACACAATGATTACGATCCCAAATCAGAATCTCTTCCGGGTTGCGACAGAATCGACGACTATGTCAGATGCCTTCTCTATGGCGGATGAAGTGCTGCATTCTGGTGTGCGCGGCGTGACGGATCTGATGGTTGTCCCAGGACTTATAAATCTGGACTTTAATGATGTTCGGACCGTCATGGACGAAATGGGCAAAGCCATGATGGGCACAGGCGAAGCCACGGGCGAACGTCGCGCCGTTGAAGCCGCTGAGAGTGCGATAAATAACCCGCTCCTTGATGATGTATCTTTAAAAGGCGCAAAAGGTGTCCTGATCAATATAACGGGTGGACGCGACCTGACACTTTATGAAGTTGATGAAGCGGCTCAGCTTATTCGAAATCAAGTGGACGAAAACGCCAATATTATTGTTGGATCAGCCTTAGATGATGATTTGGACGGCATTGTCCGTGTTTCTGTGGTTGCCACAGGTGTTGATGCGGCCTCAAAATCAGTTGCGCCCGTGAAAACGACAGCCCGACCCGTTGCACCAGCTATTGAGCCTGAAAAAGTTGTAGAACTTGGCGTGCATGAGCGTGCACAAGCTGCGGCTGAAGCCGAGGCCGAGGCGCGCAAGGCTTATCAGGACTATGAATTTGACAAGGAAGAGCAATCAGCCGCGGTAAATGCGCCGCCGCCATATGTTGCCCCAAAACCTTACCCACCAAAGATCCAAGCTGCAGAGGCTGCGGTGTCGGCGCCAGCGCCAGCGCCAGCGCCTGCCCCCCGGCCAGCGCCTATTCCTGAACCAGCACCGGCTAATCCGCTGCGAAGTCCTTTCGGGTTTTTTGGGCGTCGTAAGGCTGCTCCAGCGCCGAGACCACAGGTAAAATCACGGCCAGCACCGTCAGGCGACCTTTTTGGGAATGATCAAGAAGATGAGTTGGAAATCCCGAGCTTTTTGCGACGTCAAAACCGATAAAGCTAAAGCTAAACTCATATTACGCGCAGAACTGCGTTAAAAATTGTAAAAAAGGCTATCTCTTTCAAAGACATGGCCTTTTTTTAATCTTTTGAAACAATCCGTTACCTAGCGTTTCTTGTTGAAATCTGCTTGCATGCGTATCGCAAGGGTATAAAGGGTTACCGCCAGCTTATTGGAGACATATGTGACATTGCCATATATGCAAAATATGCAAATCAGACATCAATCGACGCTGAAATC
>CAYTLJ010000057.1:0-6206 GCA_964438555.1 uncultured Algimonas sp. | reverse complement strand
CCAATCCTCGGGCGGGTAACGACGATTAAGTCAGGTCATGGTCTTAATCATAATCTACTCTTAAAATTATTCGGAACAGCGAGCGCGTGGAAATATACGACCATTTCTATGGAGCAACCGAATATAGAATCGGATGCGCCTGTTCTGACATCCGTGCCAGCCTAACTGATTTCTCACTTTCACCCGCGCTTGGAAAGCGTTAAGAGAGCGCTTAAGACTGATACATACCTGACTCCCAGGACTGTATATCAACAATATTGGGCTCTTACATGACCTTTAGGAACACACTGAAAACCTTAGCGTTTCTTGGACTTGCTGTCTCTTTGACAGGCTGTGGTTCATTGGGGGGGAAAAAGAAAGAACGGCTTGCCTATGTAGAGCGGCCTGCTGAGCTTATTTATAATCAGGCCGTTAAAGAGCTTGATCGTCAGGATTGGGCCGATGCCAAACTGCTTTTCCAAGAAGTAGAAAGACAACATCCATTTTCAAAATGGGCCCGCAGGTCACTCCTGATGAGCGGATATGCGTCCTATCGGTCTGCAGACCACGATGAAAGCATTGCGACTGCACAACGCTTTATCAGCCTGCATCCAGGGTCTGACTCTGCGCCTTACGCCTATTACTTGATTGCCATCAATTATTATGATCAGATCTATGATGTGGGTCGAGATCAAGCAACAACTGTCGCAGCAGAAGCTTCACTCCAGCAAATCGTAAGACGTTATCCGGAGAGTGATTATGCGCGAGATGCACGCTTAAAGCTCGAGCTGACCCATGATCATTTGGCCGGTAAAGAAATGTCAATTGGGCGCTATTATCTCAAAGACAATCAACATTTGGCCGCGATAAAACGATTCAAAAATGTTGTGAGCGAATATGAAACCACCTCACAAGTTGAAGAGGCCATGCACAGACTTGTCGAAAGCTATGTTTCAATAGGCGTTATTCAAGAAGCGAAATTGGTTGGGTCCGTCCTTGGACATAACTACCCGAATAGCGAATGGTATGCCGATAGCTATGATCTTCTGGATAATTACGGCGTGAATCTCGATGAAGAACTCAAAAAGCCTAGAAAATTAGGCTATTGGACACGCTTGAAAGAACGTCTCTTTTAGACATGCTAACCGGGCTCTCCGTCCGAAATGTCGTCCTAATCGAACGTCTCGATTTGGATTTTTCGTCAGGGCTAACGGCTTTGACGGGTGAAACCGGAGCGGGCAAATCTATCTTACTCGATTCCCTTGGCATGGCGACGGGGGCGCGGTCGGATCGCGGATTGATCCGAACAGGGACAGATAAAGCCCAATCAAGCGCGAGTTTCGAGCTCCCATCACATCATACGGTCTGGCGTGTTTTGGATGATCAAGATATCGATTTTGATCCAAATGAAGACCTAACCTTGCGCCGAACGCTTAATCGCGATGGGCGAAGCCGCGCTTATGTAAATGATCAGGCTGTCAGCGTTAAACTTCTTGCACAGATTGGCGGGCTTCTGCTTGAGGTTCACGGTCAACATGATGGTCGCGGCCTACTCGATTCAACAACGCATATTACTTTGCTTGATCAATTTGGTGGGCATGATGCAACATTGAAGGCGGTTAAAGCGGCTTATTCCGATCTTCAAAATAGCCAAAATGCACTCGACGAGCTTTTGACCTTACAGTCCAAGGCAGGCGATGATCGTGATTTTCTCACACATGCTATTGCAGAACTTGATCGCTTAGACCCGCGCCAAGGTGAAGACGCTGAACTCGCGCAACAAAGAAAATTCTTACAGGGGGCTGAAGGCGCGCTGACAGAGCTAACAGCGGCTCGACAAGCCCTAGGTGAAGACGGTGCATTTGAAGACCGGTTATCGACCGCCTTATCCGGTATTGATCGGCTTCGTGCAAAATTTGAAAACACGGAAAGCGCCGCCGCGAAAGCTCTAGAAACGGCTGCGCAAGCGTTAGAGCGGGCCATGTTGGAAACACAAGATGCACGTGAGGCGGTAAACCTCGCGGCGCAGGCTTTCGACGTTGAACCCGGACGGCTTGAGGAAACAGAAAAACGGCTTTTCGCCCTAAAGGCTGCCGCGCGAAAATATGATGTGTCGGTCGACGCACTTATCACCCAACGTGCGCAGTTTGCGGTAGAACTAGATGCGGTTGACTCTGTTGTCGTAAATATTGAAGCGGCCAGGCAAAAAGCCGGGGCGGCGCAGGCCGCCTATGACAAGGCAGCCAAACGGCTCAGTAAAGCTCGGCAAAAGGCGGCAAAGTCTCTCGATAGTGCCGTCGCGAAAGAGCTTCCGCCTTTAAAAATGGAACGGGCGCAATTCAAGACAGATATCCAGACCGTCACTGCGACGATGAGAGGTGTCGATCAGGTCAGCTTTTTAGTCTCGACAAATCCTGGAACGGCGATTGGCCCATTACAAAAAATTGCGTCGGGCGGTGAGATGGCTCGTTTTGCTCTGGCAATCAAAGTCGCATTGGCAGGCAAGAATGATGCTGTTATGGTTTTTGATGAAGTCGACCAAGGGGTGGGTGGAGCCGTTGCGGCGGCCGTAGGTAAGCGCCTTGCAAGGCTCTCTGAACATGCGCAAGTCTTCACCGTGACACATAGTCCGCAAGTTGCGGCTTGCGCCAACCATCAATTCCGGATTGAGAAATCGTCCAAAGGCGAGACGACGACCACATCCGTTATGTCGATAGGGGATCAGGACCGTGAAGAAGAAATTGCGCGCATGCTGGCCGGTGAAACGATAACCCAAGAAGCGCGCGCGGCGGCAAGGCAATTAATCGGATCATGACAGAAGACGACGTGAAAAAGAGGCTGGCTTATTTGGCGCGCGAAATCAAAGCCGCCGACGCGCTATATTATCTTGATGACAATCCTGCCCTCACGGATGCTGAATATGATGCGTTGCGACGTGAAAACGCCAAGCTTGAATCTGAGTTTCCACATCTGATCCGCAAAGACAGCCCGTCCAAATCGGTTGGCGCTAAGCCCTCCGGCAAATTTGGCAAGATCACCCATAGCGTTCCTATGCTGAGCCTAGACAATGCTTTTTCAGATGACGATGTTGTTGATTTCGTGGCGCGGGTGAAACGGTTTTTAAACCTGCCCGAAGATTCAGAAATGGCCTTTACGGCAGAGCCTAAAATCGACGGCCTCTCGGCTGCGCTTCGTTATGAAAATGGCAAATTAGTCTCCGGCGCGACACGAGGCGATGGGCAAATTGGTGAAGATGTAACAGCCAATCTCGCGACATTAGATGATGTTCCAAAAACGCTGTCCGGGAGCGGATGGCCGGATATATTGGAAGTGCGCGGCGAAGTTTATATTTCGCATGAAGATTTTACTACAATGAATGCGGCACAAGCCAAAGCGGGCAAAGCGGAATATAAAAATCCGCGCAATGCGGCAGCCGGAAGCCTGCGCCAGATCGACCCGACGGTTACAGCAACGCGGCCGTTGAAGTTCTTTGCCTATACATGGGGCGAGGTGAGTGAGGCTTTTGCGTCAAGCCAGATCGAAGCTGTTGAGAAATTTGGTGCATGGGGGTTTTCGATTAATCCCGAAATGCGAAAGCATGACGGACCTATTGCGATGATTTCGCATTACCAGAACATTCTGACCGAACGCGCGGGCCTAGGCTATGATATTGATGGCGTGGTTTATAAGGTTGATGAACTTGCCTTGCAGGACCGTCTTGGCTTTGTTTCACGTGCGCCGCGTTGGGCCATTGCGCATAAATTCCCAGCCGAAAAAGCGATTACGACTGTGGCGTCAATTGATGTCCAAGTCGGGCGCACGGGCTCACTAACCCCCGTTGCCCGTCTTGCGCCGATCACCGTCGGCGGTGTGGTTGTGTCAAATGCGACCCTGCATAATGCGGATGAAATTGAACGTCTTGGGGTGAAAGCCGGCGACACAGTAGAGATCCAACGCGCGGGCGATGTTATTCCGCAAATTCTGCGAGTGGTTGAACCAAGTAAAGGTGATGCCTTTGTCTTCCCGACAAAGTGCCCTGTTTGCAGTTCTCCTGTCTCAGCCGATATTGATGAAAAGACGGGACGAGAGGACGTTGTCAGACGCTGTACAAATGGTCTGTCTTGCTCGGCGCAAATTGTGCAAGGTTTGATCTATTTCGTATCGCGTCCAAGTTTCGATATTGACGGACTGGGCGAAAAACAAATCGAAGCCTTTTATGAAAAGGAATTGGTCAAAACGCCGGCTGATATCTTTACGCTGCGCGCGCGCAATGACGACATAAAACTCGAAACCTGGGAAGGCTTTGGTGAAACCAGCGCGTTTAAACTTTTCGATGCCATTGATGCCAAACGTAATATCGCCTTTGAACGTGTCTTACGGTCTTTGGGCATTCGACATATCGGCCAAGGGAATTCCAGATTGATCTCTAGGCATTTTGTGTCCTGGGATAAATTTAGAGCGGCTATTCCCTATCTCGGCGATAATACCCATGAGAGTGCAATCGCCTTATTAAATGTTGACGGTCTTGGCCAATCCGCCGTTTCAGCACTGGCCGGGTTTTTCGGAACGGGCGCAAATCTCGATCTTGTCGATGAACTCACGGCCCATCTCAATATTGAGCATGCAGAAGTTCCAACGTCAGATAGTCCCGTCAGTGGCAAGACTGTTGTCTTTACGGGCAAGCTAGAACAGTTTTCGCGCGATGAGGCTAAAGCGCGGGCGCAATCCTTGGGCGCCAAAGTTTCGGGTAGCGTATCGGGTAAAACCGATTATTTGGTTGCGGGACCTGGAGCGGGATCTAAACTTAAAAAGGCCGAAAGCCTCGACGTGAAAATCCTCACAGAGACTGAGTGGTTGGCCTTAATTAGCTAGGCGGCCTGTTGTCCCAGAACCTCGACCACCTTATTGGCGTCCAGTCTGAAATCGGAAAAAATGATTTCGCCATTCGGATCAATGATTGTGAAAAAAGGTGTGCCGCGTGTGCGGTAATCCGTCATGAAAGTCGGGTAAGACTCTCCGACCTTGGGGTCATGGCCAAAAGGAATAGCCAGACCATATTTTTCCTGCATTTCTGCGATCCGGTCCTGATTATTGCGCGGGTCATCATCAAAGGCCGTATGTACAACCGCCATGCCAACCGGTTTGTCTTTTAAGCCGTCATAGATGGTTTTCATCGCTGGAAAGCCAAAGGAATGACAACCCGGGCATTCCGCCTTGAATGCAAAAATCACCTTATACCCAGTCCCAAGCTCTTTCAGGGTCAGGGCGGCGCGTTCTTCACCCTTGGCATCAATCCAATAGGGCACACGTAATTCTGGAGCTTGAGGCATGCGGGTCTGTCCTTAAAGAGGCAATATCTAAGCGGTGAATGCCAATAAACGTGCGATCAAACCAGACACGTCTGCGTGAGGTAAAACGACTTTATTGCGGGGGTTTACGTTTTGTATATCGACGCGATTTTCCTTGATTTTTTGATGTAGGGTTATCTTCGATATAATCTGACACCTCTTTTTCTCGCCGTGACTTCGGGAGTAAAAGGTGCAGAAGTCGCAGCTGCGCGAGAACATACAAAATTGTCAGCAAAGCTATTCCGATACCAATTAATATTCTCAACACGGCAAGTGACGGGCTAAGGGTTATAACGGCGTGATCCTCACGAAATTCAATATCTTTCAACGCGAGACTTGCAAGATTTCCTTTATAGCCCGCGTGGCGCAGGTCATAGATTGGGATAGATTCAAAAAATAAATAAGTTGCTTTGGTCAGTGTTTTCTCGAAATCTTCGTCCGTTTCGCCGAGTATGTTATTGAGATGTTCTTTGGCCTTTTCGTTTTGTGTGTTTTCTCTTTGTCTTTCTAGGAATTTTTGGGCTGCGGTTTTTATCTCCGAGAGTTCATCTTTCTCGTCCTTGCTAGTATCAATATCCAGTTCAATGGGTTTGAGGTCATTCAGATAGATGCGGGGTACGCTATATCTTACGCCTGATGTGAATTGACCTTTAATAACACTCTTATACCCCAAAGCATCTGACGTGAGGTCTGCGTCAAGACGCATAGTATTGTCGTCTCGGAAGTCTATCTTCGCCTCATTAACTGAAAGTTTGATACCATATTTCTGGAAAGGACCAGAGGCAATTTCTTTATCAAATAATGTCTGAGCTTGCGTTTCTGAAACCTCTACAGAAAAGTCTTTAGCGAAAAGAAAAGTGGCCAAAAGACCTAGCGCTA
>CAYTLJ010000056.1:15004-16203 GCA_964438555.1 uncultured Algimonas sp. | reverse complement strand
GGTTTTGCGGATAATGACCGCAGAGAATATTGCCCCGAATGTGCGGAAATTTCGGGCGTGCTGTCTTATTATCCCGCCATCAAAGAGTCGCTCGAGGTAATTTACCAACCCATTGAAAGACCCCGTGCGGATTTGGTTGAGAAATTGGGTGAGAAAAATCAAAACTGCCCGACCTTGATTCTGGCAGAGGGTAGTCCTGAATATGAAGGGTGCGGAATTATGACCATGCGCGGCTCTACCTTCATTAATAATGCTCGCGATATTGGTCGCTATTGGGCGATGCGATTTGGAACAGCCATTCCGCGCGGCACTGGCCCGCTATAAAACCCTTTCGGTGTGCTTGCTCACGATAAAATTCCCTAAGATCGATTGATTTTTGGTCCTCATCCTTTAAGAGCCCCGACAGTTTCTTATGACTGATCTGACGGCCGCGACATTCCAGTCGACCCGAGGACACTCACACTTCCGAAGGTCGAGAGAATGACAAAAAACACCGCTGATATTATCTATACGATTGTTGATGAAGCGCCCGAATTAGCGCGGAATTCGCTTCTCCCGATTATCCAATCTTTTGCCAATGCCGCAGGCATAAAAGTCGAAACGCGCAATATTTCATTGGCAAGTCGTGTTTTATCGCTATTCCCCGATTTATTGTCTAAAGACCAATTTGTCTCTGATGATTTGGCGGAATTGGGTAAGCTGGTCAAAACGCCAGACGCAAATGTGATCAAGCTTCCAAATATTTCAGCGTCTGTTCCGCAGCTCCAAGAAGCGATCAAAGAATTGCAGGGACAGGGCTATCCGATCCCGAACTTTCCAACAGATCCAAAAACAAAGGCCGAAAAAGCCGTTCGTGCTAAATATGACAAGATTAAAGGTTCGGCCGTGAACCCTGTTTTGCGCGAAGGCAATTCGGACCGCCGCGCTGCCAAAGCCGTCAAAGCTTATGCCAAGCTCAACCCACATAAAATGGGTGAGTGGACGGCAGATAATAAAACCTCTGTCGCATCTATGCCGGGCAATGATTTTTTTGCGAATGAAAAATCGGTGACGATCAGCAAGGCACAAGCTGGTGGATCAAAAATAATTTTTACGGATGCCAATGGCAAAAGCACGACACTTAAAGACGGCTTGTCTTATGAAGAAGGCACCATTGTCGATGGCACGTTCATGTCGGCCAAAGCCTTACGTGCCTATAT
>CAYTLJ010000056.1:12152-14904 GCA_964438555.1 uncultured Algimonas sp. | reverse complement strand
CTGTCGCGTTTTTCAAAGCCAATGGAAAGCTTGATGTGACGAGCTGCGGTGCTGTCTCTAATGTCGGCTTGATGGCACAAAAAGCTCAAGAATATGGCTCCCATCCAACAACCTTTATGGCACCGGGAAATGGCACTATTTCAATTGTCTTGGGGAGTGGTGAGACGATTATCAGCCACGATGTCGAAGTAGGTGATATATGGCGCTCCTGTACGGCCAAAAAAGCGCCGATCCTGGATTGGATTAAGCTTGGAATAGAGCGCTTTGATGCAACAGGTCTTGCCGCCTTCTGGTTGGATGAAAACCGTGCCCATGATGCGGAACTGATCAAATATGTCAGACCTGCCCTGAGTGAGGCGGGAAAAGATATCCCGATTTTGGCGCCTAGAGAGGCCACACGCTATACGCTTGAAGAAATGACCAAAGGACATGACGTCGTCACGATTTCTGGCAATGTGCTGCGTGATTACCTCACAGACCTTTTCCCCATTCTCGAGCTTGGAACATCGGCCAAAATGCTTTCAATTGTGAAACTCATGAATGGCGGCGGCTTGTTTGAAACGGGCGCTGGTGGATCTGCGCCCAAACATGTGCAGCAAGTTCACGAAGAAAATCATCTACGCTGGGACAGCCTAGGTGAGTTCTGTGCCCTTGGTGAGAGCTTTAACTTCCTTGCGACCAAGAACCGTCCGAAAGCAGCAGTTCTAGGTGAGGCCATTGAAGATGCGACAGAAAAATTACTTGTCGAAGGGCAATCGCCGGGACGTAAAGTGGGCGATAATGATAACCGCTCGTCGCATTACTGGTTTGCGCGCTATTGGGCCGAAGCGATGGCTGCGCAAAATGAAGATAAGGCTCTGAAATCGCATTTTGATGGCATTGCACAAGCGCTCACCGAGAATGAAGCGCGAATTCTTGCTGAGTTACAAGCGGGTGAAGGTCAAGCAGTTGATATGGGTGGATATTACCACGCCGATACGGCTTTGACGACAATTGTCATGCGCCCGTCAGAGACGCTGAACAAAATCATTGGATAGGATTTTGACGACCCTGAGCTGTCGGCGTGACAGCTTAGGGCGTCTAAGCATAATATCAGGGCTTAATTTACGGGAACCGGTGGTCCATTAAACTCGCCTTCTGCTGGTCCGATTGGACCGGTTTGAACATTCGGGTCGCAAAAGGCTGTGACTTCAGTCTGATTACCCGTTTGAGGGTCCTCTTTAACGTAAAAGACTTCAGCTTGTTTTACGATAATTTCTTGCTGCGAACGCTGCTCAATCGGTTCATAAGGTGGGTTCTCAATCACGCTATTCGTATAGATTGTTTTGGTTTCCGCCGGAATTTCCACGCGTTTCAAATCAGCGACCTCAAAACATAGGGGTTGAGGCGGCGCGACGACGATTGGCGGCTGAACGGCGACTTCGCGTTGGGGCTCTGGGACGACGGCGCAGCCGGCAATGAAACTTCCTGTCATGAGGAGTGAGGAAATGAGTAGGGCATTGAGGCGCATGGTTAACTCCAAGAACGATAATTTTGGCTGTAAAAGCTGATTTAGTCTAAAATACGACATAAATAAGCCTTTTGCAGCACTGAATATATGAAAAACCTTTAAGGATAAGGTTAAGGTTTTATCAATATGAGTTACGAACGCTTAACTAGTCCTGAAGGCTTTAGACGTTTATCCGTATATTACGGACTTATAAAAGGATTCTCATGATTGACCTCATTCACCAGGCCTCAACCTTGCCAGCCATCCATGATGGGGACTTTACCTTTCTGTCATTATTCATTCGAGCCGACTGGGTCGTTAAAGCCGTCATGATTGGCCTCGCGCTCGCCTCCATATGGTCTTGGGTTGTTGCGATTGAAAAGGGTTTTATGTTTCATATGCTCAAAAAACGCGCCACTGATTTTGAAGATACCTTCTGGTCTGGCCGGACCTTAGATGAACTCTCAACTGCGCTGGGTACAGATACGCGTGATCCAATGGCGCGGGTATTTGCTGCCGCCATGCGCGAATATAATGAATCGCGTAACGCGAACGGTAATGCGCGCCCAGAGGCCACCCATGGACGCATTGATGCCGTCATGAACCTCGTTATCAATAGAGAGCTTGCCAAGGCGGAACGCGGTATGATTGTTTTGGCGACAATTGCGTCGATCTCAGTTTTTATCGGACTATTTGGTACGGTTTGGGGGATTATGAATGCCTTCCGCGCCATTGCGGCGAGCCAAAACACCAATCTGGCTGTGGTGGCCCCTGGTATTGCTGAGGCCCTTTTTGCGACGGCATTGGGTCTGATCGCAGCGATCCCGGCCAAGATATTTTATGATAAATATAGCTCGGATATTGATAAATACGGCGGACGTCTTGAAGGCTATGCAGATGAATTATCGGCTATTCTGTCCCGCAAATTGAATAAGGGCGGCTAATCATGGGCATGTCAGCAAAAAGAGGGGTTGGAAAGAATAGCGGACGCCGTCGCAATCGGCGTACAGGTGTCGATTCTGAAATCAATGTGACGCCTCTCGTAGACGTTATGTTGGTGCTTTTGATTGTATTTATGGTGGCCGCGCCACTCCTATCCGTAGGTGTTCCAATTGAGCTACCCAAAACAGACGCAAAATCGCTACCCTCACAAACTGAACCTATAACAATCAGTGTCGATGAGTCCGGCACGATTTTTATCCAAGACAATGAAATCGCACTGGATGATGTTGCGGCGCGCCTCGTTGCCATTAGCGGGAATGG
>CAYTLJ010000056.1:0-12052 GCA_964438555.1 uncultured Algimonas sp. | reverse complement strand
CGGGGCAAGCGGATTACGAATCTGTTATGAAAGTCATGGCGCGCGTCAACGCGGCCGGGTTTTCGAACCTAGGACTGGTTACGGATCCGATCAATGCAAGTGGTGGCGGCAATTAAACTCGGCCTTCCCATATCACTCGCCCTGCATTTGACCGTTTTTGGAGGTTTTACCCTATTCTCGGCGAGTGCGAAGCCTTTGGAGCCAGGCAAGGTCATCCCGGTCGAATTATTGTCAGTCGATGAGGTGACGAATGTGTCTGCGGCCATCAAACAGCCTAAACCAAAGCCCAAACTGAGCGTAGAGCCACCCGAAGTCATGACGACTCAAACGCCTATGAAGAATGCAGAAAATGAAGGCGACACACTCAAGATCACACCCAAAGACGCCGCGCCAGAAAAACCGGTTGAGCCGATCATCCCAAAAGAAACAGATGAACCCGTTCCAGAAAAACAAGCAGAACTTACCGTCCCTGTAGAGACGGAAGAGCCAGTTGTAATTGAACCTGAAACGCCGAAAGAGCCTGAACCACCAGCTTTTGATCTCAATAAAATTGCAGGTCTGGTCGATAAAACACGTGAAACGGCGCCCGATAAAAACCAGCAAATCGCGCTGCAATCTGAGACCAATAATATTCGCTACGATGAATTTGCGCGCGAAGCCGTAGGTGAGGGTAGTGGGATGAGTGCGACAGAGATCGATCTCTTAGTGTCCGCCATGCAAAAATGCTGGCGCATGCCCGCTGCCGCCCAAGACGCTGAAAATCTACGCGTACGCTTAAGTGTCAATTTTATTTTGGGTGGCCATGTTGAAAATGTTGAATTGATCGATCAAGCGGCGTCTCGAAGACTATCACCAGGAAACCCGTTTTGGGCACAAGCAGAACGCGAAGCGATTTCCGCTGTTCATAAATGTGCCCCCTATGACTTTTTACCGGATGAGCGCTATGGGGTGTGGCGCGAACTTGTCTTGAATTTACGTCCTGAGTTATAAACAAGGTTAACATGACACGCATCACCCACGGTTTATTTATTCTCTTAATTGGGCTTTTGAGCGCATGCCTTGCCATGCCCGCTCAGGCCCAACTCGAAATCGACATCAATAAAGGCAATTTGGATCCCGTCCCTATCGCCGTGCCGGACTTTATCGCTGGATCATCATTTGAACGGGCTTTTGGGCAAAAAGTTGCTGAAGTCATTCGTGCCGACCTCGAACGTTCCGGATTATTTCGATCCCTTGATCCGGCCAGTTTTTTGGAAACACAGACCAATATTGATTATAAACCAACCTTTGCAGATTGGCGTGTTATCAAGGCTGATGCTTTAGTCTCTGGTCGAATTCGCCAGGAGAGTGAAAACCGCGTTTTAGTTGAATTTCGTTTATGGGATGTATTTGCCGGTCAACAATTAACCGGGGTTCGCTTTGCGACGACACCTGAAAATTGGCGTCGAACAGCGCATAAAGCCTCTGATGCGATCTATGAAGCTCTCACCGGAGAGGGTGGATATTTTGACTCTCGGATTGTTTTTATTGACCAGAAAGGCCCCAAAATAAATAAGGTCAAACGCCTTGCAATTATGGATCAAGACGGAGCCAATCCAATTTACTTGCTTGGGGGCTCAGACCTTTTATTGACGCCTCGTTTTTCGCCTGCCTCTCAGACCATAACATATATGAGTTATGAAAATGACAGGCCCCAAGTTTACCTCCTTGATATCGAATCTGGTCGACGTGAATTATTAGGGGATTTCCCAGGCATGACCTATGCGCCGCATTTCTCTCCTGATGGAGAGCGTTTGATTTATTCTATGGCTGTGCGCGGCAATACGGATGTCTATGTCATGGACCTTAAATCGCGATCTTCAACGCGGCTTACCGCTGATCCTGCCATTGATGTGTCAGCCAGTTTTTCGCCAGATGGCCGAAAAATTGTCTTTAACTCTGATCGAGGAAGTTCGGGACAGATATATACAATGGATGTAAATGGAAAAAATGTGAAACGTATCAGCTTCGGCAAGGGTCGATATTTCGCGCCGGTCTGGTCTCCGCGCGGCGACAAAATTGCATTTGTTCGTTCAGGCGGCGGCCAATTTGGGATTGGCGTCATGGACGTAGACGGCAAAAATGAGCGCATGCTAACAGAAAGCTATCTGGATGAGAGCCCGACTTGGAGCCCAAATGGACGCGTTATCATCTTCTCGCGCGAAAAGCGGGATCGCAACGGGTCAGTTGAAATTTGGTCTGTGGACCTAACGGGTCAAAACCTTAGACGGGTCGAAACACCAGGCGAAGCGTCTGATCCAGCTTGGTCTCCCTTATTGCCTTGATCCCCCTAAATTCAGCCCGAATTTTGGCTAACCTAACTGAATTTTTAGGCTATCAACTTGAATTCACTTATTTTTGCCTTGATTGCGCCGCATTGCCAGCGTTTAAATAGAGTAGCTAGACGGAGAGTATGATGAAAAAGATATTTGTTTTGCTTGGCGCATCAGCATTGATCATGTCCGCATGTGCTTCTAAGCCAGATCCTCAACCAGTCGCTGAGACAGCGCCCGAAGTTATTGAGCGCGCGCCAGACGTTATTGCACCCGCACCGGTTCAACCAGCACCACCGCCGCCTCCGCCGCCTGCGATTGTTCAAGAAGCTGCCCCTGATCCAAACCTTCCTATACCTGGATCTGAACAGGATTTTGCCTATCAATCAGGTGGGGAGCCTCGAATTTTCTTTGGCTATGATCAATATGGTTTAAGCACGGAGGCGCGCGATATCCTAAGGCGTCAGGCCAATTGGCTCAATCTTTATCAAGACGCAACAGCGACTATCGAAGGTCACGCCGATGAACGTGGGACTCGCGAATATAATCTCGCATTAGGGGCACGACGCGCCGATAGTGTGAAATCATTCCTCGTCAGCCAAGGTGTTGCTCCTAATCGCTTAAGAACGATTTCATATGGGAAAGAACGTCCAATCGATTCGCGTCCTGATGAAGCTGGATGGGCGCGTAATCGAAATGGCTATACGAATTTACGCCTCGGCGGTATTGGTTGATATCTAAATATTAACCCTGAATTCATAACCCTAACGATGATTTAAGTCCCGTAATCCCCCGATATCGTCTAGGGTACTGGCGAAATATATATTGACGGAGACAGTGTTATGTCCGCCTTTTTGAAATCAGCCTTTGCTGCGACCCTGCTTATAACAAGCTGTTTTGTTGCCCCCGCCTATGGTCAATCAAAGAAAGACCTTGCAGCGCAAGATGCTGCAATGGCAGAACGTTTGGCACGGTTAGAATCCCGCATGTTAACGGGCGACCCGGCCGCAGAGCGCCTGATGGCACGGATTGACGCGCTTGAGAGTTCGCAACGCGCATTGCGAGGTGAATTAGAACGCATTACCTTTGAACGTGACGGTTTAAAGGGCGAGGTCACGCAACTCAGAACCGAGCTACAGATCATCCAAGACCTTGCAGGTCGGATGAAATTACATTTGGATGCTGTCGACCTGATCGCCGAAGAACAAGCCCGTCCAGTGCAACGTCGAACAGGCCCGGTCACATATGGCCCAACAACACCGCTTGATCCATTGGGGGGCGCACCCGTATATAAAGAGCAACCCTTAATCATTGGTCAGCCACAAGTCACGCAAGAGGTGGCACCGAATGATGTGTCAGAACTAGGCCAGAGAGGGAAGCAACTCTTGACAGAAGGTGATTTTTCAGGGGCTCAAATTGCCTTGAGGCAATATCTTCAATTTAACCCAGATGCGGCCGATTATGGCGAAATGCAATATTGGCTAGGGGAGAGCTTCTTTGTACGGGGGGGGTATGCGGATGCCGCAGATGCCTATATCTCAAGTATGAAACGTGATCCACGCGGGCTTAAAGCGCCAGATGCAATGATCCGTTTGGCAGGTGCCCTGCGTGAGTTAGGTAAACCGGCTGATGCTTGTGCGACATTGGCAAGCTTTCCGTCTCAATACCCAAATGCTTCGCCCGACGCGCAAGAAAAAGCCCGCACCGAAGCCGCGCGTACGGGCTGCTAAGGTCAATAGAGCGTTGAGGCCATGACGCTCAAATCTCCGAAGTTTTCTGGAAAAGCGGCGATCGCCTTTTCGGGTGGGGGCGATTCAACCGCAATGCTCCATGCTTTTCGGGAAGATCCCAGGGTCACACATGCTTTTATAATTGATCATGCCTTGCGCGCGGGCAGCGATATTGAGGCAAAGATGGCCGCAGTTTTTGCACAGCAATTGGGATATCACGTTCAAATCAATCGTTGGAAACATCCGGGAATAAAGACAGGCCTTCAGGCCAAAGCCCGACATTATCGTTATCAGGCTCTGGGACAGATGTGCAGGGCCGAGGGACTGTCTCATTTGATGACGGCTCATAGCGAAGATGATCAGGCGGAAACCTTTATTTTACGCCTAAATAGACAGTCAGGCTGGCGAGGTCTCGTGGGTATGGCTGAAATGGCCTATGCACCAATTTGGCCGAGCCTCGCAAACGTCACCTTTCTTCGACCGTGGTTGGGTGTGTCGCGACAGGCCTTAAGAGATTATAATGCACAACATCGTCTCCCATTTGTCGACGATCCCTCAAATGAGAATTCGAATTTTGCACGCATTCGTGCCCGCCAAGCTTTGTCTGTTGATCCGGAGCTAAGGGAACGTATTTTGCGTGAGCAAAAAAAACATCGATATCGTCTTAATTTAGAGCGAGATGAAAATGCGGAATGGGTATCAAAAAACGCGCATGTGAGTGCCCATGGATTTATTGAAACTAAGGCTGTCCCAAACCCACAGATATTGCAGCTTATTTTACGCGCTGTCTCCGGCACAGGTGGCCCCATTGATCGTACGAAAACGTCTGATTTGATTGATCAAATGAAACGACCGGATTTCAAAGCTGCGACCTTGGTTGGGGCTTGGTGTATAAAGCAAGATGACAAATTTGTGTTCGCGCGAGATATGGTCGCAGTCAAGGGGACTCGCAATGATGCCCTAATTGACCCTATCGTGATAAAAGCCGGACAAGTTTACATGTGGGATGGTAGATTTTTGATTGAACCGACCCAAGATGAAATATCTGTTATGCCTGCCTTTGGACACCTCGAAAAAATTAGACAAGTTGCTGAAGTTAAAGGGGTTTTGAATGTGCCTGCAGCTGTTCGTGCAACTTTGCCGCTTTTCAAACGGGGAGATGAATGGATTGGTTTTTCAGCATTTGAAACAGATTTTGTAAAGGTAACATCCTTAACGGCGCGGCGCTTGCAAGCCGCGCTTAGCTGTTCATGAAACTCTAATGTCACAACTGTAAGAAATCATCTCACTATTGAGGCTTTCTTTTGAGGTTTGACGCCCCATATGATAAGCACTGAAAAAACCGAGCCCTAAGGTCCGTCCAAAATGAAAAATATGAATACGCGTAATTTTATTGTCTGGGGCGTCGTGATCGCTCTATTTTTCGCTATGATAACGGCGGCGAATACAGATATTAAAGCGGCCAGTACAGATGACATTACCTACACCGAATTAAAGGAGTTGGTTGACAGCAATCAGGTCGAATCCGCGCTAATAGATGTAGAGGGTGGAAAAATCACCGGTACACTTGCCGGCAATAAGAAATTTACGACAAATATTGGCCCGATAAACCTTGATGCCGATGAATTATTTGAGGGCACGTCGATCCCTTATGAATATGAAGAACGGACCAAGCCAAATATGCTTGGATCTGTTTTGGCAGGTCTTTTGCCGCTGATGATTATTGTTGGTTTATTCTTCTTATTCTTCCGCAATATGCAAGGCGGTGGCCGTGGCGGCGCGATGAGTTTCGGCAAATCCAAGGCCAAGCTCCTGACCGAAAATTCACAACGCAAAACATTTGATGATGTTGCTGGCGTCGAAGCGGCCAAAGAAGATCTTCAAGAAGTTGTTGAATTCCTTAGAGATCCAACCCGTTTCACCCGCCTAGGCGCACGCATTCCAACAGGGGCCTTACTCGTAGGACCTCCAGGCACAGGTAAAACTTTATTAGCGCGTGCTGTTGCTGGCGAAGCGGGTGTGCCGTTCTTTACGATTTCAGGCTCTGACTTTGTTGAGATGTTTGTCGGTGTTGGCGCATCTCGGGTCAGAGATATGTTTGCAGATGCGCGTAAACAGGCGCCTTGTATCATTTTCATTGACGAAATTGATGCCGTGGGTCGCCACCGCGGTGTCGGCACATCAGGTGGTCATGAAGAACGTGAGCAAACCTTGAACCAACTTCTCGTCGAAATGGACGGGTTCCAAGGCGATGAGGGTATTATCATCATTGCTGCAACAAACCGTCCAGATGTCCTTGATAAGGCTCTCTTGCGCCCAGGTCGTTTCGACCGTCAAATCGAAGTCCCTTATCCGGACATTCAAGGACGTGAAAAAATTCTCGAAGTCCATATGAAGGGTAAACCGATCGCGTCAGATGTAGACGCTGGATATATCGCTAGAGGAACCTCAGGATTTTCAGGTGCGGACCTCATGAATCTCGTCAACGAAGCAGCCCTATTATCTGCGCGTCGAAACAAATTGAAAATCACGCAACGTGAATTTGATGATGCACGAGATAAAGTGTTGATGGGCGCGGAACGCCGCTCTCTGTCCATGACAGAAGAAGAATTGGAACTCACAGCCTATCATGAAGCCGGCCATGCTATTGTCGGTTTAAATATGGAAGGCAGCCTCCCTATCCATAAGGCGACGATTATCCCTCGCGGGCGCGCATTGGGTATGGTTCAATATTTGCCTGAGCGGGATCAAATTTCGCAATCCAGACAAGAAATGATCGCGCGTATGGCGATGGCCATGGGTGGTCGGGCTGCGGAAGAGCTTCATTTTGGTCATGAGAAAGTGACCTCAGGTGCAAGCTCAGATATTGAGCAAGTCACACGGATCGCTACGGCCATGGTAACGGAATGGGGCTTATCGGATGCCGTAGGACCAATCGCCTATAAGCACCAAGATAGTAACTCATTTGTTCCAGGCATTGGTCGTGGTTCGGCGATTTCTCCTGAAACGGCAAAACTTATCGAAAGTGAAATCAAGAGATTTGTGACGGAGGCGCATGAAACGGCCGTGAAAATCTTAAAGAAGAAAAAGAAAGACTGGGTCGCTCTAGCCGAGGCACTGCTTGAATATGAGACTTTGTCTGGCGAAGAGATCAAAGAGCTTCTTGAAAATGATACGAAGCCAAAGCGGCCAGATGGTTCAGGTGGTAGCCGACCAAAAGTGTCAGCTGTCCCAACGACGCGAAAACCTAAACCTTTAGGTGGTGTTTCGCCAGCAAGAGACACCAACGAATAAAGTTCAATATAAACCCCGGTGCGAAAGCCGGGGTTTTTCTTTATGTGAAAAGCCATTTGCGTTAGTCTGCTTTTATGTTTTCCCAACCCAAAATTATGGGCATTTTAAATGTCACACCGGATAGTTTTTCGGATGGTGGGCAATATGACACGCTGGAACTTGCCGTAAAACAGGCAATGCGCCTGATTGATGAGGGGGCTGATATCCTCGATATTGGCGGTGAAAGCACGCGGCCAGGCGCCGTCGAAATAAGTATCAAAGACGAAATTAGCCGGACGGTCCCCGTGATCAAAGCGATCCGAGAGGCGGTGCGAGACTTTGATCATGAGCCGCTTATCTCAATTGATACGCGCAAAGCCGATGTAGCAGAGGCCGCAATTCTGGCGGGTGCGGATATTTGGAACGATGTTTCGGCTTTGGGGTTTGATACGCGCTCGATTGCACTTGCTGCAGATCTGGCCTGTCCCGTTATTTTAATGCATGCTCAAGGCAATCCCGAAACCATGCAAGATAACCCAGACTATAAAAATGTTATCAGCGATATTTTTACTTGGTTTGAGGCGCGGATCAAAACCGTTACCAAAGCGGGGGTTGATCCAAAAAATATTACGATTGATCCGGGTATTGGGTTTGGAAAACGACAAGAGGACAATTTGGCGATCTTGAGACGTTTAGAAGAATTCAAAGCCTTAGGCTTTCCAATTCTGATGGGGGCGAGCCGCAAGAGTTTTATTGGCCGTATTGACGGCTCAAATGCGGATGATCGATTGGGCGGAAGCCTCGCAGCCGCGCTATGGGCGACCCAAGCTGGCGCAAATATATTGCGGGTCCATGATGTGAAAGAGACCGTCCAGGCTGTGAAAGTGTGGGGCGCGTTTTCTGCAAATGTTTGAATTTCAAAAGACAGCTTTAACGCAGCAAACACATCTCTATCGACTCTTTCGTGACACTCGCCCCGTTTCCTACGATACAGTCCTAAAATTATGGGAGAGCGATAGCGAATTTATACTGTGGTTTAGCGAGCAACTTGCACAAAGTCCATTTGAGGCCTTTCGGTGGGAAACGCCCGTCTTAACCCAAGAGACACGCAATAGAGATTTCGAGTGTGTTCTCGTAGATGCGCCTCGTTTTGTAACGCGCCGCACCCATAGAGACGCATTCTCACAATATTTTAATCAACAATTGGTCGTGAGTTTTCCAAATCTGGGACGTGATGGATTAATGATTGTGCCGTGTCCTGCAATAGAAGAGGATATTTATGGCCATTTGGCCAGTGTCCTCAGACATGCACCCGAAGACCAAATTATCGCTTTGTGGAAAGAGGTTGGGGCGCGGACGGGGCAATCCCTGAATGATCGTCCAAAATGGCTTAACACGGCGGGTGGAGGTGTCGCCTGGTTACATGTAAGACTAGATAGCCGTCCGAAATATTATCACTATATGCCCTATCAAAACGCCAACTATGTTTGAGAGACCTAATGTCTGAAGAAAATGCCTTGGGAAGAGTGCTGATCATTGCGGGCTCCGACTCCTCTGGTGGTGCCGGGATACAAGCCGATATCAAAAGCTGTGCCGCTTTTGGCGCTTACGCCATGACCGCTATTACGGCTGTTACCGCACAAAATACACAGGGTGTTCAATCGATTGAAATCATGCCTGCAGAGTTGGTGAAACAACAAATCGAGTCCTGTCTCTCTGACATTGGCGCGGATGTTATTAAAATTGGAATGTTGGGATCGAAGGAAAATATTGAGGTCGTCGCACATGCCATTGAAGAGCTAGACGCCTTTATCATTCTTGATCCCGTCGCGGTTGCAACATCGGGTGATCTTTTATTGCAAGAGGATGGGATTGACGCGCTCAAAGATGTCCTTTTACCCCTAGCTGATTTGGTTACACCTAATGTCCCAGAAGCTGAACTCCTGACGGGATTGAAAATCGAAGATATAGACGATCTGACCAAGGCCGGTGACGCTTTGCTTAAGAGAGGCGTTTATGCAGCTTTGATGAAAGGCGGGCATTTATCTGGGCGGTCCGTCGTTGACGTGCTCGTCAGCGAAGAAGGTGCCAATATTATGTCGGGACCTAGGCTACATACACGTCATACCCACGGCACGGGGTGTACGCTTGCGAGCGCAGTCGCGGCCAATATGGCATTGGGTTTAGATATGGATGAAGCCGTTATGCGGGCCCGAGAATTTGTTTTTGAGGCTATTCGCTCAGCGCCCGGATTTGGCTCGGAAAAAGGACACGGGCCACTTAACCATGGTCTGGCTCTGAACCAGGATGCTGAGCCGGATGAGGGACCATCAGAGACCAATCCTTTTGCGGCGTTAAAATCATTGAAAGATTAACGCATCTTACGGCTCATAATGACGCCAAAAATAATCGTGCCAAGTGACACATAGACCCGCCAGGACAAAGGCTCAGATAAAAGCCAAACGCCCAGAATGACTGAACAAACAGGCACGAAATAATTCGCCTTGGCCATATTGGATGGGCCCGCCGTATCAATGAACCAGAGATAGAGAATTGTTGCGATCCCTGTTGACCCTAATCCCAGACCTAAAACGCAAAAAAGCGCAATTGGGTCCGGTATAACCGGAACACCTTCCGAACCCAGAGCCCATCCCATAGACATAATTGCCCCGGCAATCAGAAACATAGTCGCGCCGATTGGGGCCGGTGTGTCTGGAGCCCGGGCCGCAATAATGGTTGTCGCGGCATAGCTGCAAGCGGCGATTAAAATCAAAAATTGAGATGGCCAATCTGCGATAAGACCAAAGGAGAGTTCTTCTGGCAAAAAGAGAATAACCACACCAATAAAGCCTAAAACAAAACCAATCGTCTTCCAGAAATTGAGTTTTTCATCCGTGAAAAAATGCGCGAGGATTATGGTGATCAAAGGCATGGAGCCGACAATGATCGCGGATATGCCACTATCGACTTTGATCTGACCGTGGGAGATCAACAAGAAGGGCAGGCTGGCACCCGTCAGACCCAGTAACGCATACCACCGCCATCTTGGATCAGATAATCTTGGCAGCCTATGTCCTTGGACACGACTTATTGTATAGACCAAGCTGGCACCTATCACCATCCGATAGGCCACAATCCAAGCTGGTGAGAGGGTCAGAACCGCTATGTCGATCAGGGTAAAGGCGCTGCCCCAGACCAAAATGAGAAAGATGGCAACGCCGATTATTTTGACCGGCGTATTATTTTGTGATGAGGTCAAAGTCTGATTTAGGTCGGTCATGTAAAAACGCAGACTTTGGTTAAATTTTGCCACGAATCTTGCGGCCATGAGTGCTATCTTTATTGTGAATTGCATTAGTTGCAGAATAAATCGATGGTGGATGAGAGAGAAAGGTCAGTTTATGCGCGTTTTTATACAATCTATTTTTGTTCTTTTGAGTGTTTCAGTTTTTGCAGCCTGTTCATATGCGCAAGACGGCGACGACTCGTCATCCACCGCTGAGGCACCACCCGCAGTTGAAGACGCGCCAGATGTGACCTTGATGACGCCAGAACGTATGGGGGCGCTCGTAAAGAGTTTCGATGAAGACGCCGAGATTGGAGGCAATGGGATTGCTTTTACGCTTGAAGAGCGCAACGTTTTGATCGTCTATGATGCCAATAATAATCGTATGCGGATTATGTCACCAATCGCGCCAGCAGAACTCTTGGATGAAGAGGTGCTAATGCGCATGTCACAAGCCAATTTTGATGCCGTATTGGATGCGCGTTATGCCGTCGCCAATGACCTGTTATGGTCAACATTCATTCATCCACTTGGCAGCCTTCACGAAGAAGATTTCATCTCAGCTATTGCTCAAGTTGTGACAGCAGCTGAGACGTTTGGAACAACCTATACATCTGGCGCTATGGTTTTCGGCGGCGGCGACTCGTCTGCCCTTCATGACGATTTACTTGAAGAGCTCGAAGAGGCGATCAGGAAAAAAGGCGATGATATTTAATCCTACTAACTTCTAAGGTTAGATGAATTGGTGGGTTTACAGGTGACAACGACCATAGTCCGTCCGTCTGTGTTTTTTAACTTGGTCGTGTAAGTCCAACCTTTATCGGTAAAGAGCAGAACGTCTTCAGTTTCACAAACCCATTTGTCACCGTAAAATGATTTCAGATCCTTTTCTTGTGCCTTAGTTACTTTTTCTTGGGCCGAGACCACCTGTATAAAAGTCGTGCGTTTGGGCGCCAACTCATATGATAAGCTTCCGACGGTCGCGAATTCATCAGTCCCAAAAACAGCGCCGCCGTAAAATTCGGTAAACTGAACTGTAACAGATTTCATATAGGCTTCGCGTTCCGCATAGGGAACCTCAGAAACATGTTTTAGATCGTCTTGTAGGACGTCCCCAAGACCATATTCACTTATACCGTAAATTGCTCCACCAACCACGATAAAGCCAGTAATTCCGAGTTCTTTGATGTCCATTTCACCTCTCCCCAAATATTATTTTTTGAGAGAAATAACAAAAATACCGCCAAAAAAAGTTAAGAAAAAATTCTATCTTAGAGTGTGGTTAAGTTAAGGTGAAATTTGCCTATGGATGGCTTTGCCAAATTGCAAAGCTTAGACTTTAAATGGATCGCGCATCAGTATGACGTCTTCGCGTTCAGGCGATGTACTGACCATACTGACCGGACATCCAATTAATTCTTCAATATGACGCACATATTTCACGGCTTCTG
>CAYTLJ010000055.1:0-16206 GCA_964438555.1 uncultured Algimonas sp. | reverse complement strand
TTGAAGAAGAGCACACTGATGAAAACCATCACGACGACGATGAACACCATGATGATGAACATCATGACGACGAGGAAAGTCACAAAGATGTCGTTTTGACCTATAATTTCATTTGTCAAAACCCAACTGCGTTAAACACGCTATCTGTCGAAATGTTGAACAACTTCCCCTTGATGACTGAGCTCGATGTCATTTATCTAGGACCTAGATCGCAATCCTCATATGAGGTGAGCGCGTCAAATATTGAAATTAAACTAAGGCCCTAAGATGAAGTCACTATTAGCACTTACCCTGCCCATGGTTTTATTGATCGGTTGCTCCGGCGCTGAAACAACACAGAGCGATGCGAGCTCAAAAACGAGCCCGTCGGAAACAGCCGCGCCAATTGAGGTTACGACAGTTAGCTGGGAAGATCTGATGCCAGAGGGTGAAGATGAGCGGCTAGAGACGCTTTACACGGAATTCTATTCAAATTTGGAACAACAATATAAAAACGATCAAACGACCCTAATGGGAAGTCAGGAATATAATGCGCTCTTATCTTCCATTCCAGATGGAAGCGCCAATGACACGATGGAGCAGATCGGTACATTTAACGTCGTGTCAGACTTGGATGGACAGGCTATTCGCATTCCAGGATATATTGTTCCGCTCAATTTTAGCCAATCCTCAGAATATGACGAATTCCTTCTTGTTCCGTATTTTGGAGCCTGTTTACACACGCCTCCACCCCCGCCCAACCAAATGGTATTTGTCCGCGCAAAACCAGCGGCAAAAGTCGCCTCTATTTATGAACCCGTTTGGCTCGAAGGGACGCTAAAGACAGGCGAGTTTCTCTCGGAATTGGGCGATAGCGCCTATGAGATGAATCTGAGCAAGATCGAGGCTTATGAGTTCTGAGCCAGTTCTTGATCTCACATCACTGCGGTTTAGCTATGAAAAGGGCGCGCCCTTTATTTCAATTGAGGCGCTGAGGATTGAGTCCGGAGAAAGCGTATTTTTACGAGGCCCAAGCGGGTCAGGAAAAAGTACGCTATTGGGTTTGATCGGCGGCGTTTTAAAACCTGATAGTGGTCAGGTAAATATATCCGGAACCGATATGGCAGCCCTGTCGCCTACAGCTCGAGATAGGTTACGTGCGCGCCATTTAGGCATTATTTTTCAACAACTTAACCTCCTGCCCTATTTAAATGTTGTGGGAAATGTGACTTTGGCGTGCCGATTTTCAAAATCCCGTCGCGAGAAGGCTATAACGTCCGATGGCTCCGTCCAAAACTCTGCCTTACGGCTTTTAAAAAATCTAGGCCTTCCCGACAACCACCTCTCAAAACCCGTTCGCGAATTAAGTGTCGGACAGCAACAGCGTGTCGCCGTTGCGCGGGCGCTGATTGGATCGCCAGATCTGGTCATTGCAGATGAACCGACATCCGCCTTAGACACGGCCAATCGCGACCGTTTCATTGAATTATTAAATGCCCAAAGATCAGATACAGGCTGTAGCCTTCTTTTTGTCAGCCATGATGAAAGTCTTGCGCCTCATTTTGACCGCAAGATTGATCTGTCAGACTTAAATAAAGCGAGCGCTCTATGACGCTTCCCAATGTCATAACCCTGGCTTGGAAGTCTTTATGGGCGCGCCGCTTTACCGCCATTTTGACTATTTTATCAATTGCCATGGCGACCTTACTGTTTCTAAGCGTCGAGAATTTACGCCAAGGGGCACGCGCCAGTTTTGAACGCACAATTAGCGGCACGGATTTGATTGTGGGGGCACGGTCTAGCCCCATCAATCTTGTGCTTTATTCCGTTTTTCAAATTGGCGACCCAACCAATAATATTACATGGGAGACTGTCGAAGATATTAGTGCACGACCAGATATTGGATGGGTTGTCCCGATTAGCCTAGGCGATTCCCATAAAGGCTACCGCGTAGTTGGAACGACGACAGAGTATTTTGAGCGCTATAAATATGCGGGCGGACAATCGCTTGAATTTGCGCAAGGCCGCGAATTTAATGATATCTTTGATGTTGTGGTCGGCGCACAAGTCGCGCGGGATTTGTCCTATGCATTGGACGGCTCAATCGTGCTTTCGCACGGTCTTGGAAGTGCCAGTTTTGTCAATCATGAAAATACGCCCTTTCAAATCACGGGGATTTTAGAGCCGACAGGAACACCTGTTGACCGATCTGTACTTGTAAGCCTCGGCGCGATTGAAGCCATTCATGCGGGTTGGCAAAATGGGACGCCAACGCCCGCCAGTCGCGCGGCAACGCCAGAGCGGTTACGCGCCATTGATTTCAAGCCAGAAAGCGTGACCGCGCTTCTCATTGGCACAAAATCCAAAATTCAGGTCTTGCGCCTCCAACGCGATTTGAACACCTATTCGCAAGAACCGCTACAAGCCGTTCTGCCTGGCGTCGCCCTCAGCCAACTTTGGAATATGGTCTCTATTGTTGAGCGTGCCTTAAGCTTGGTATCAGCCGCCGTGATAATCGTCGGATTGATCGGCATTTTGACCTCGATCTTGACAACACTCAATGAACGCCGACGCGAAATGTCGATCCTGCGCTCTGTTGGCGCAAGAGGTCGAACGATTTTGGGATTGCTCGTCAGCGAGGCCGCCCTACTCGCCTGGCTTGGGGCCTGCCTTGGCGTCATTTTACTTTATGTTTTGCTTTGGATCATCGGACCAAGTCTTGAATCGCGATTCGGAATTGCCCCTGCGCGTCTTTATCCAGGATGGTTTGACCTCTGCGTGATAGGGGTCATCACAGTTCTATCATCGATTTTAGGACTAATACCCGCTTACCGCGCGCTCAAGCGATCCCTTGCGGATGGCTTATCGGTTCGAGTCTAGCGACGCCTTTTGAACGGTTGGCGGCTTATTATTGACCGGCTTCGCGCTTTTCGTCGCACTTTCTTTAGTCAGTCGTGAGCGCGCTCTTTGGGCAGCATCACTCGCCGCTGATGAAAAGCTTGGCTTTATTTTTGGCTTTTTTGGAAGCGGCGTATAATTTTCTTCAGTTGAAATACCCAAGAAATCTTCATTGGCCTGAGCCGGATCTGTGTAGGACGCACGTGGCGTATAGCTCTGCCAATTCATACCAAAGGCACCACCTGTATAGCCCCCGCCATGCATTTCGCATGCCATGGCTGGTGCGGCAATTGCCAGTGTCGCAATGGACGAAATTATGAATATCGATCTTTTCATGGCCTCTACATAGTCTCTATACGTTAAAAAGTCAAAAATTTAGACATCACACTTGCGTTTGCACGGGCCGGTTAAAATCCTTTCGACGCCATTATATATCCAAAATGGATTTGACTTTAGCGACCCACTCCGTCCGCGACACGGTTTGCTGCGCCGGACGAGATGATTTCCATTCTTCATTTGATTTAATGGCTTCAGCCGCTTTAGCGCCTTCATAGAGATCTTTTAGTGTGACTTCACCGGCCTCCATCTCATCACTGCCCATCAAAATAGCGACATGTGCATGTCTGCGGTCCGCATATTTCATCTGTTTGGTCACATTACCAGAGCCGATAAAGACCTCAGCGCGAATATTTTCCGCGTGAAGCTCTGATGCCATTTTAAAATATTCGCCCATAAGCGAGCGATCAAACGCGCAAATCACGACAGGCGGTTTTACCTCGGCTTCAAGCGCGTTCATCCGTTCCAGCGCCGATAAAAAGCGTGAGACACCGAAACTAAACCCTGTCGCGGGAACCGTCTGTCCTCGGAATCGCGAGACCAGATCATCATAACGGCCTCCACCACCAATTGATCCAATGCGTACTGGGCGCCCTTTTCTATCTCTAATATCGGCTAGAAGTTCAGCTTCAAATACGGGACCCGTATAATATCCAAGACCGCGGACGATGGATGTATCAAAGCTGACGCGATCTGGCCCAAATCCTACTGAGGATAAAATATTGTCAATTTGGGCAAGTTCTTCCACGCCAGATTGGCCACGTTCTGATTGCCCCACTAGTTTTTCAAGCGTCGCAATTGTTTTTAACCTGTCTGGGTCTGACGCCGTCGTGAATCCGAGAACAGCCTTGATACCGCTCGCATTTAATTTCGCGCCCTCTGTATAGGCTCCGCTATCGTCTAGTCGACCTTCGCCCAGAAGGGCCTCAACGCCATCTGCGCCCAAACGGTCGAGCTTATCAATGGCCCTAAGAACTTGAAGGCGTTGAACGCCCCCCTCTTGCGTATTTGGCACACCCGAGGCCTCTAAAATACCGTCGAGTAATTTCCGGTTATTGACGCGAACCGCATATTGACCATCCTTAAGTCCAGCGGCCCGCATAACATCGGCGGCCAGCATAATCATTTCAGCGTCAGCAGCCGGACCCGCTGCACCAACAGAGTCAGCATCACATTGGGTAAATTCTCTGAACCGACCCGGCCCAGGTTTTTCATTTCGGAAAACACTGCCCGCTTGGTAGCGGCGATAGGGCTTGGCGAGCGCGTCATAATTTTCTGCTACAAACCGCGCAAGTGGAGCGGTTAGGTCATAGCGCAAGCTCATCCATTGCTCATCATCATCTTGAAGCGCAAAAACACCCGTATTGGGTCTATCATCATCTGGTAGAAATTTTCCGAGCGCATCTGCAAATTCAAAAGCCGGCGTTTGTAAGGGTTCAAACCCGTGCAAATCATAGACAGAAAATGCCGCCTGTATCAGACGCGCTTCAGCCCGCAGAGTTTCTGCGCTTCGATCTTCAAATCCGCGTGGGCGGCGTGCCTTGGGACGAAAGGGTTTGTTTTTCTTTGCCATGCGCGCCTCCTAATCCGTAGGGCTAAATAAGAAAAGGACAAATGCAACTATATCGAAAAACCGGCCTAGCCCTAAGCCTTCCCCAGCATTCAGTTTCTATTCACGGATTGTTAACTAGGTTTCGAATGGTCAAGTGCGGTTCGTCTGGGGGGATGAACAGCTTTGATCAGGACAGGTCGAGCTGCGTTTCTGGTGCCCCCTCAACGCGCTCCCTGTCCATTCTAGAAAATTCCAATACTTTTATTTTTGATTAGAGAGCGACATGAGCGCGGTCGTCGACGGATCATGAGACCCCGCTTCGCCCGCTTTCATTTCAGACAGAATTGTGCCTGCTAGAATTTTACCCAGCTCAACGCCCCATTGATCGAAACTATTCACATTCCAAATCACGCCTTGAACAAAGACTTTATGCTCATAAAGCGCAATTAAATGTCCCAAAGCAAAAGGCGAAAGTTCATCCAGCGTAAGTGTCGTCGACGGACGATTGCCCGGAAATGTTTTTTGCGGCGCAAGCGCGTCCAGATCCGCACGGTCAGCATTTTCACGGCGAACCGTTTCGATGTCTTTTCCAAGCATCAAAGCCTCACTTTGCGCAAAACAATTTGCCAAAAGTGCCGCATGGTGCGCGGGTCGGTTTTCATGATCTTTTAAGACCGCAATAAAATCAATTGGCGCACCGCCATATCGACCTTCGCTGGGGCCTTGGTGTAACCATTGGAAAAAGGCGTGCTGACCATTTGTCCCCTCATCTCCCCAAATCACAGGACAGGTTAAGGGGGCCGCTCCCCCATCTCGCATGGCAGATTTCCCATTACTTTCCATTTCTAACTGTTGAAGAAAGGCTGAAAATTTTCGCAAGCGCCGTGAATATGGAATCACGGCCTGAGATCCATAGCCCAAACCATTACGGTTCCACACGCCCGTCAGGGCCATCATAACGGGTAGGTTCTCAGATAAGGGCTGATCGCGGAAGTGCATATCCATGGCCTTGGCACCGTCTAAAAATTCAGAGAACACATCCGGCCCATAGGCAATTTGTAAGGACAGCCCAACGGCCGACCAAACCGAATAACGGCCCCCAACCCAGTCCCAAAAGTCAAAAATATTCTCTTCCGCCATGCCAAAACCCACGGCACGGTCCCGATTAGCCGTCACGGCAATCATATTGGTTGCGCTATGCGCGCCCAACCAATCCCGAACGCTTTCGCCATTCATTTTGGTTTCTTGGGTCCCAAAACTCTTGGACACAATAATCACAAGTGTGTCTTCGGGATTGAGGCCCTTAATTGCATCATTGACTGAGGCCCCATCTACATTTTCTGCAAAGCGTAACGTCAGGGCCTGATCCGCACTCGCCTCTAAAGCGTCGGCGACAAGCCGAGGGCCCAAATCTGATCCCCCAATCCCGATATGGATAATGGATTTGAATTTACGGTCGGCGCGTATTCCGTCGGCATAATCCGCAAGTTTTTGCCGCATATTGGCAACGTCTTTTTTGTTAGCGTCTGTGCCGCCAACGCCCCGCAGGGCCATGTGAAGGACAGCGCGGTCTTCAGATGTATTGACACGCTCACCCGCAAAGAGCTTGGCCCGCCATTCCTCAAGGTCGCAGCGCGCTGCAAATTGAAGAAGCGCGCCCAGAGCTTGTTTATCAATCGCCTGTTTTGAGAAATCAGCCCGTAAAGGCCCTTCGCGCATAACAAATCTATCGAGACGGTCTGGCTCAGCCTTAAAGAGAGACGCAATCGAAATATCGCGGTCCGCCTCTTTCTTTAAGTCAGCCAATTGTTTTTCGCGCTGCGTCATCACCCGCCTCCTACCAATCCTATTTTACGGCGGCCGCTTGCAAAGCGCAAAGCTCTGAAATGCCTTTCATGGCCAGCCGCGTAAGCTCGGACATTTCATCGGCTGTAAAAGGTGTATCTTCCGCACTGGCCTGAACTTCAATAATTCCGCCCGCATCTGTTAGGACAAAATTGGCATCTGCTTGGGCTGCACTATCTTCGGTATATTCAAGATCGAGGCGGCACTCTCCATCTACAATACCACAAGAGACAGCCGCCATTTTTGCAAAGATCGGGTTTTCTTTTAGCTCCCCTGCTTTTACGAGTTTTTCACAGGCCAGCCACAAGGCGACCCAACCGCCAGAAATTGAGGCCGTCCGTGTCCCACCATCTGCCTGCATGACATCACAATCAATAATGATCTGGCGTTCGCCTAATTTATCAAGATCAATAACAGCGCGAAGTGAGCGGCCGATAAGGCGGCTAATTTCAACTGTACGCCCACTTTGTTTGCCCCGTGCGGCTTCGCGTGAATTTCGTGTATGGGTCGAGCGCGGCAACATGCCATATTCAGCCGTGACCCAACCGCGTCCTTGGCCTTTCATCCAACGCGGAATATTTTCCTCGATTGACGCGGTACATAGAACATGTGTCCCGCCAAATTTTGCAAGACATGACCCTTCCGCATAGGCGGATATACCCGCTTCGAATGTCACATCGCGCAATTGGTCGAGCGCTCGGTTGTCTGGTCTCATGTCAGATCCTCTTGAAAATAAAATAGTGGCAGGTTCGGCCCTCTCTTAAGGCCTTTTGTTGATAGCGAGTGGACGGCCAATCTTTTGGCCGCTCTAACCACCTGTCTGACTGTTCGGACGTAAATGCAAATCCGCCATGCCGTTTGAGCCGTGTCAGCGTCCAATCGACATAATGGATGATGTCAGACCCAAATCTAAACTCAGCGCCAGGCTTTAAAATGCGGTGGAGCTCCGAAATGAATTGCGTGCGAAGCAAGCGCCGCTTGTGGTGGCGGGATTTAGGCCAAGGGTCAGGAAATAAAACAAATAACCGATCTAAACTTTCGTCTGGTAAATTTGAAACGATCTCTCTGACGTCCCCGTGATGCAAGGATAGGTTTTGTAGGCTCATATCGACAGCACCGCGAATGGCTTTTGAGACACCATTCATAAAAGGTTCGGCGCCTAGCACGTGAACATCAGGGTTTTGCTGGGCCTGCCATAGAACATGCTCCGCAGCGCCAAATCCAATTTCCAGCCAAAGGGGTTCAGATGGTAAATCTCCTGCGGTGTCCCACTTCAATCGTGGAAAATTCTCGTCCCAAAGCTGTTGAGCCGCAGGCGTCAGGGAACGCCCCTTGGCACGGCCAAAGGTTCTGAACTGGTCCTGTTCACGATTAAAACTCATGGGCGCGGCTATAAGCGCCAGACGCCAAGCAATAAAGGCTATTCTTCGTCTATATCCTGAGATGCAGCCAAAGACCGTGCGAGTTCTAAAATTTGCCGGCGCACCGCCTTGTTTTTTATCTGTAAAACGGCCGTTGCTAGGCTCACGCCATCCGTTGAGTTTATGAATTCATAGACCAAAGGCGATTTATCCGGCGAGCTAGACACCAAAGCGTCACTATCATGGCTTCCACCATGCTCGGTCGAAAGACCCTCATATAAGTAGGAAATAGGAACGTCTAAAACCTGCGAGATTTTCCACAAGCGCGAGGCGCCCACGCGGTTTGTTCCCCGTTCATATTTCTGAACTTGCTGGAAAGTTACACCAAGTAAGTCTCCGAGTTTTTCTTGGCTCATTTTTAATAATTTACGCCTGAGTCTAATCCGCGCGCCGACATGCATGTCGACAGGATTTGGAGACCTCGGCCCTAAAGCAGGTGTCATGTGTCTGTTCCCGTCTGCACTTGATAGCAAATAATATGCAGATATGGTGGTGCCCCCACCAAGCATGATACTATCAAGCGTCAGTGTTTCCGTCACTCACAATCTCATATTGCGGCGCCCTAATGAAGACGAGTATGACGCAAAAAATCAGACTTAGCAAGAGAAGCATTAGGGTCATAATTTTTGTTTTAGTGTTAAATTTCAAACCTTTGACTAAGGTTGTATCTATATAAAATGCCCTCGGACTATCTATTTTGTTAAAAATTCTGCCATAGGGGTCAATGACAGCACTTACACCATTCGAAGCTGCTCTCACAATTGGCAAGCCTGATTCAATAGATCTGTAGCGCGCAATATTGGCATGTTGGGACGGCCCGACCTTTTTTCCAAACCAAGCATCATTGGATTGATTTAGAATAAAAGCTGGCGGGTTTTGCTGGTCAATTGGCGTAAAACCTGGAAAAATTATCTCATAACAAATCTGGGGGGAGACCCTCGGTAAGCCTGGAAAATTACCGAGCTGTTTCGATTTAGCTGGCGAAATTGAGGCAAGATTGGTCGAGATTAAAGGCATTTGAATATCCTCCATCCAATCCATAAACGGAATATGTTCGCCAAAGGGCACTAATTTACGCTTGCGGTTTACGCCCTCAAGTCTGGGTGATCCACGCCCGTCAAAGCTTACGGCCGCAGATACATTAAAAAATCGCTGACGCCCTGCGTCCCTTTCAGTGATAAGTGAATTCATTAACCAAATAGGTGGCGTATCATCAATAGAGGCTAGGCTTTGCCCGACCGCTTGTAAAAGACCAGGATTATCAAGCGCCAATCCATTTACCGCTCCCTCGGGCCACACCAAATGCGTAACAGTTTCGGCCCCCGGTGCGACACTGGAGCGAATAAAATCATTGACGATTCGCACGGAGCTTTCGTCATCAAGTTTTTCAGATTGTTTGAACGGAACGGATACAAGTCGAAGTTGAATATCCGAATATGTCTCAAGCTGTGCTTTGGACAATCGGACATGGCCGATCAGAAAAAGCGCTAAAATCGGAACCAGGGCTAATGCAACCGGAAAGATACGTTGCTTAGACAGCACCGCTTGGCCGAGAGCCGCAGAGATTAAGAGCACAATTGCACTCAACCCATAGGCATTTATCCAACGCGCAATTTGAGAGGGTCGGGAACCGGCTTCAAAAATATAAGCTGGGAGGTTCCAAGGTAGACCGCCAAAAATATGGCCGCGTATAAGCTCTGCCAAGCTGAAGGCGGCCGTAAAGGCGAAAATTCTCACAAGACCCGTGATTTTTATCCGCGCGAGATAAAGGCCAGCCAAACCCCAAAACAGCGCAAGCAGACAGGCCAAGCCCCCAACCATAAAGGGCATAAGCGGGATAAAGGCCGGGCCTCGTTCAATAAAGGCTGAGCCAATCCAAAATGTTCCCGCTGCAAAATAACCGAGGGCCCACCAAAAAGATGACCCAAAGCCAGCCCGCCCGGCGCGCGTCTGACGGGCCGCCCAAATTAATCGCCCATACAGCCACGCTAGGCTAATCAGTGTGAGAGGCCAAAAATGAAACGGCGCATGACCTAAAACAGCAATTGCGCCCAAAATCAGCGCTAAGCCTCGCCCGCGCCAGCCTTGCAAAGTGAAACAAAATGGCAAGGACATGATTTAGTCTTTGGGATCAGGCGTAGGCGTTTGAGAGCCGCTATCTGCGGGCTTTTTCGCGGATCCCGCCTTGCTACGCCGGCCATCACTAATCCGCAATCTTTTGACGCGTCGAGAATCCGCATCCATGACTTCGAACTCTAATCCCGAGGCATGTCGAATAATCTCGCCGCGTTCTGGAACCCGGCCCGCCAAGGTAAAAATTAAACCGCCCAGCGTATCAACGTCTTCTTCTTCATCAGGGGTAGCAAAATCACGCCCTACCACTTTTTCAAAATCATCGATAGAAATCCGTGCATCCGCTTCCCAGACGGAGCGCCCGCCTCTGCCGGTGACAATTTGAACTTCGGGCTCCATTTCATCATGTTCGTCATCAATGTCACCAACAATTGTTTCAATGAGGTTTTCAATGGTGACCAAGCCGTCCGTTCCACCATATTCATCAACCACAATCGCCATATGAATGCGGCGTCCTTGCATGCGCCGCAAAAGATCTTGAGCCAGCATGGAAGGCGGGACGAATAGCACTTCGCGTTTGATTGATTTTATGACTTTGCGATCAGGATAGGTCTCAGCCGTCCGTCCGCGTGCATCAAACATCAGATAAGGCATCAAGTCTTTAATATGAACCATGCCAATCGGATCATCCAGCGTTTCTTTATAAACGGGCAAGCGCGAATGGCCGGCATCGCGAAAGGCAGATGACAGTTCCTTTAAAGTCGAGGTACTATCGACTGCTACAATATCGGCCCGCGGCACCATAACATCATCGACACGCAAGGAATGAAAGCGCTCAGCCGCCACAACCATACGGCGCTGCGCCAGGTCAGAAGCCTTTGGCGTAGACGTCTTTGGTAAGTCATTGCGTTTGAGTAGATCGCGCAATCGTCTCCGAGGAGAGGAAAGGGGTGAGTCAGGGTCTTCGGTCATTGATCTCATATTGTTTTAACATCTTAATCCATATCTAGACGGTACGGGTTGTCAATGCCAAGACGCGATAAAGCTAATATTTCCAACGCTTCCATTTCCTTGGCGTCAGCCTCGGTTTGATGGTCAAATCCTTGAAGATGCAACCATCCATGCATGACTAAATGCGTTATATGGTCTTCAAAACAAATCTGTTTCTCCTGCGCTTCCTTTCGGATAGTTTCATAGGCAAGAACAATATCGCCCAAAAGCGGGGCGGGCGCGGGAACCGGAAAGGACAGCACATTTGTCGCTTTATCTTTACCGCGATAGTCACGGTTTAATTTCTTAATATGGCCATCATCTGTCAACAAAACAGAAAGTTCGCCCTGGCGAGCATCCTCTAAACAGGATGAAATCGTAAGAACGGCCAGATCAATTAGAGGGAAACAATGGCCCCACTTGTCGCTCTCTTTAGTGATATCAATGGGATATTCCATATCAGATCAAATTTACGCGCATAAATTAGGACGAGTCTTTTTCGTAGGCTTGAACAATCTTGCCAACCAGAGGATGGCGAACCACATCACTCGCCAAAAATTTGATTTGCTCAATCCCTTTAATACCACCCAAAATGTCAAGTGCATGTTGAAGGCCAGACGGTTGACCCTTGGGCAGGTCGGTCTGTGTCGGATCCCCAGTCACAGCATATTTGGCGCGCTCGCCCAAACGGGTTAGTACCATCTTCATTTGCGGAACCGTCGCATTTTGCGCTTCATCAATCACAACAAAGGCGTCTGACAAGGTGCGCCCGCGCATAAAGGCGAGCGGAGCAATTTCGATATCACCGGCGGCGCGGCGGCGCTCAACTTCATCTCGTCCCAAGACCATATGAAGCGCGTCCCATATGGGCTGCATATAGGGATCAACTTTCTCATTCAGATCCCCAGGTAAAAAACCCAAACGTTCGCCTGCTTCTACAGCGGGGCGACACGCAATAAAGCGTGTGATTTCACCGCGCGCCAATAAAGACGCCCCATAAGCTGTCGCCAAAAATGTTTTCCCTGTGCCAGCCGGACCAACACCAAAAACAATAGTTTGATCACGCATAGCGTGGATAAATTTTTCCTGACGCGGCGTTTTTGGTACAATAGGCGAGCGCTTCGGAAATGGGATGATCGCATCAACAGTTGCGGCCTTGACCTTGCCCTTACCCATAGCGCGGATAAGCGCCCGAATATCAGACGGACCACATGGCCAACCACGCTCTAGCCGTTGATAAATTTCTTTGACGAGTTCTCCCGCCCGCGCACGGCTTGGCGCATCGCCATTTATATGCACGCTTGCGCCAGGCGCCTCAATATAGACTCCAAAGGCCTCTTCGATCAGGGCCAGATTGGCATGGTTAGGTCCACACAGGCCCCGCACCAAATCGACATCGTCAAATTCAAAAATTTCAGTCTGTTTGCTCATATAAAGTCTTTAAGCGGTTTATAGCCAATAAGCGAGAGACTTTTACAATCTAGAGCTTGAGATTTTTGTTTCAATTCTCAAATAAATTCCATATTGAACGCAAAAGGGAAATTCACGTAGAATTATGAAAAAAATCCATAGGCGTTTTATCGGACCAATTTTTGCGACCATATTATGCCTCCAAGCCTGCGGCGGAAGTGGAGGCAATGAGAGTTCGATGAATTCCACACCCGTCGCTAATAATAGAGCGCCTAATATTGCTCTAAGCGCCACAGAAATTAATGTGTCGGAAGCGCAGCCCTTTCGTTTGGACGCAACAAACTCCTCTGATCCAGATGGGGATAGTCTTCGTATTTCATGGGAGCAAATTGCCGGGACACCAATACAGATTGATAACCCTAATTTACTACAGCAAGATTTGATAGCACCAGATATTGCGGTCAATGAAGCTATGGTATTCGAGGTTAGCGTTTCAGATGCGACGCAAACATCTCAAAGCCGTGTTACGGTAAATGTTCAAAATCTC
Source organism: uncultured Algimonas sp. (assembly GCA_964438555.1). Lineage (GTDB taxonomy): Bacteria > Pseudomonadota > Alphaproteobacteria > Caulobacterales > Maricaulaceae > Litorimonas. The sequence goes on along the minus strand of CAYTLJ010000055.1, from coordinate 3,155 downwards.
GAAAAAATCCGCATGGATTCGGCTCCGTCAATTTTCAATGATAATGAACCACTGGAGTTCCTGTCAGGAATCGTGCCAGATGACAGTAACGGCTATAGCTTATACTGGTTAAATATAAACGCCGTCGGCGCACAACCCACATCATCACAAATGATCTCGCCTTCAGATGAAAAAATTGGTGCGCAGATTGATGGTGAGTTTGATGATCCAAACATTGAATTTGCTCGCACAATTAGCGTTTTGAATACAGACAACACGCCAACCTATTTAACCGTAGGATTCACATCTCCAGAATTTGGTCTATCTTATTTTTTGAGAGAGGGTTTAGTGTCGGGCACGCTGAATAATTATGGAAATGAAATAACAAACATAAGTCTTGAAAACCCTGGCTCAACAACAAGGCTCGACATTGACCCCATATCGGAGTCTCGGGTGGCTTTGACGCTAAGTACAGATCTTGGGAATGGTCTTTTTGAGATCGCAACAACTATAGCCCAGACAACGGGTGAAAGTTTTACAACGATTGTTAGTACAAGAAGTGAAGCAGAGAAACTCTATGGGCAGGCCCGTGAATTTGGCAATCAAAATATCGGCGTTGTCTGGGCAGAAAGCAGGCAGGCCGAAGCTGGCACCGACATTATATTACAACAAATTGATTCAAACGGAGACCTTTTAGGGCTCCCGACGACGCTCTATGGTGAGAACGAAGATGGGGGCTTATCTAATGTCAAAAGCTCTCCTTTAAGCAATGGCGGGTTATTTGTAAGCTGGCGTGAAGGCGTCATTAGAAATCAAATGCCAGTACAATTAATAAGAGGGGTCTTTTTAGATCAGGACGGCACAATTGCTTCGTCTGTTTTTGAAGTTTTCGACAATAATGACCCTACACGCCTATTCTCCATTTTAGACATCACACCTTTATCGGATAATTTCGCCATGGTTGTCCTAAATGAAACCAGCGCAGGTTCTGATTTTAGCTCTCAGAACATTTTTTGTATAATTATAAACGAAAATGGAGAGGTGATATCAGAACCAATAAGGTTTGATACCAGTCCGACACAAGACGGTGAACGCCGATTTGTTTCCTTGGTAAATTTTGCAAGCCTGTCCAATGGGCGACTGATACTGGGTTGGACCGAAGGCAAATCCTTGGCTCTAGGTAATGAAGGGCCTCTAAGCGAAACCTTTATTGCAGGGTTTTTCCCAATAGCGACCTCTGTCGAAAACTAGCCCACCTTCACATCTCCACCACAAGGCTTGCCATGACGCCTCTCTGCGTTAGAAGAGACATCAAAGAGATGAGAGGATGACTATGTCTGAAACTGATGCGACAGCGGATAAAGCTGTTAAAGATCCGGCCAAAGGCTTTTTAGCTTGGGTCGAACGAACCGGCAATAAACTCCCGGACCCCGTCTTTATCTTTTTCTATTTGATTTTGATACTTGTTGTCATCTCAGTCATTGTTGCCCTTTTAGGAGGTTCAGCAACCTTATCTGAACAAGTCTTAGGCGGGATGCCAGATAGTCAGAAAGCCAGATTTAGCATCGGCGCTGATGGGGTGATCCCAGCCATTAGCCTGTTATCGGCTGAAAATATATCAAGGCTTTGGGTCGAAATGCCCAAAACCTTTACCCACTTCCACCCACTTGGCTATGTCTTAGTGGTTATGTTGGGGGCTGGTGTGGCCGAACGCTCTGGGCTTTTTGCAAGTGCCATGAAAAATGCGGTACGTAGCGCGCCTGTCTTTTTGCTCACACCCGTTGTCGCCTTTGTTGCCATGGTCGGCAATCACGCAGCGGACGCGGCCTATGTTGTCTTAATTCCATTGGCGGGTGTTTTATTTGCGAGTGCGGGCCGTCATCCTTTGGCCGGTATTGCTGCGGCCTTTGCGGGTGTCTCGGGCGGCTTTTCGGCTAATATTGCGCCTGGGCAATTAGACGCGCTTTTATACGGCATTACAGAAGAAGCTGGCGAAATTCTCGTTGCAGGATATGACGCCAATATTGCGGGCAATACCTTTTTTATTATCGCTTTATTGGTCATTTATTTGCCGTTGATCTGGTTCGTCACAGATAAAATCATCGAGCCGCGCCTCGGCAAATGGGTCGCTGATGGCGAAAATGCCAGCTACGCAGATGAGAATAAGGCGCTGACCTCTGAGCAACGCAAGGGCTTGCGCTGGGCGGGGCTAGCTGTGATCGGCGTTGTAATCCTCTGGGCCGCCATGACATTTGGTCCGGGTACACCGTTAATCAATGAAGCCGCCTGTCCGGCTGATCTGGCAAAAGCGGGTGAATGTAGCCCGATTGCCAATTACGGAAATTTCTTCCGTTCGCTAGTTGCAGGATTTCTTGTACTCTTCCTCGCAGCAGGTTGGGCCTATGGTAAAGCGGCCGGCACAATCAAAGATCACCGCGATCTCGTAAATATGATGAGTGAGGCCATGAAAGATATGGGCTATTATCTCGTTCTCGCATTTGCCGCCGCTCATTTCGTGGCCATGTTTAATTGGTCAAATCTGGGTCTTATCTCAGCTGTTCACGGCGCCAATGCAATTGAAGCGAGCGGCCTGCCTCTACCAATTCTTTTAGGGCTAATTGTGTTATTTTCGGCTCTGATCAATCTTTTCGTCGGGTCTGCTTCTGCGAAATGGGCCTTACTCGCACCCGTCATGGTACCAATGCTCATGTTGCTGGGGATTAGTCCTGACGGCGCAACTGCCGTTTACCGTGTGGGCGATGGGGCTACAAATATCATTACGCCGCTCATGGTCTATTTCCCGCTTATTCTTGTCTTCGCCCAGCGCTGGAAGAAAGACTTTGGCTTGGGAAGCCTGACGGCAATGATGCTGCCTTATTCGATCTGGATGTTAATCACAGGCGTTATCTTGGTTGTTCTTTGGGCCTTTGCGGGTCTGCCGCTCGGACCTGGCGCGCCAATGACCTTTACACTGCCAGGGTAAGGGCTTTCGGGATTGGGGCGCAAATATGACAGACATAAAATTCCTCTGCCCGGCTGAATTAAGCGGGAAAATTCCGCAGCCTGCACGGGCATCCAAATTTCTGCCGGATTGGTTTCGGGGCCTGCCGCGCGAGATGGGGATGAAAGATGAACATGGCTTGCCAGGTTTAACCGTCAAAGCCTGTCTGCCTGTA
>CAYTLJ010000054.1:0-16347 GCA_964438555.1 uncultured Algimonas sp. | reverse complement strand
TCTCCGTTAAACTCTCGCCGTCCAGAGGTGTGTAGTGAAAGCCGCGAAGGCCTTCGCGTTCTGTCACATCAATAAAGTCGCCCATAAGCGGATAGATGGGTGGGGTGCCGAATGTGGCCGCTTGGTGGAGGACGCCTGAGCTGCCAGTTGTGCTGTCATAGTCAAAAACGGCAATGCGACCTTGTTTGAAAAATCCGGGAACAGCGCTTTCAGCCACATAGCCGTGGAAGATAATATTGGGGTCACCTGCGTGTTGATCCTTAAGATCCTGCATATAGCCTTTGACGGCGGGATGGTCAGAGCCACCAATAATGAGTTCAATTGGGGTCGCCGCGAACGTCCCCGCATTTAACGTCTGAACGGCCCCAATCATGCGTTCGAGCTTTTTATAGGTTCCAAATTTTCCCATGGTAACAATGCGATTAGGTCGGGCGTCAAGGCGTGGAATATCGGCCTCGTCTTCGCAATTAAAAGAGCCATGCGGCACCAAAAAGGCATTGCTTGATTTATATTTGTCTTGAAGGATATCCAGAAAACTATCGAGGGTGACGCTCATATAGCCGGATTTCAGAAGCGCTTTATTTATGATCGTGCCCGCAAAACCAACCAGTTTTTGACGCCATTTATTGCCGGCCAAATTAGTCTTTGCCAGATCAACGGCATCAATCAGATTATGCATGATAACGCCTGTCGGGATATTGGCCGACTGGCTGAGCATGGGTGCCAAAAGGCCGAGCGCTGCTGGAATTTCCTTATCGCCGAAAGAGGCCGTCTGTAGGTTAAATAACGCATAATCCGGGCGAATATCTTTGAGAACTTTGAGAATATTTTTGGCCGAGGAAATTTTATTAAATTCCCAGACCCGCCACACTTCGATCTTGGGACTGATCCTAATTTCTTCGACCAGATCATCATCTATATCTGCTAGGATGATAATGCGGTCTATATCCTCACGTCGTGCAAAGGCTTTGGCGAGATGAAAGCCGTATTCATTGAGGGAATTTCGCGCAGGTGGGAAAGCGGATATAAGGGCAAGGGTTGTCATAATAATCTCCTATGGATTGGCTTGGAATGTTTGGTTGAAGTCGTGAAAGATCTGGGCAGAGGCGCGCCAGGACCCGTCAGATTGGGTGATACCGAAGGCTTTTTGTTGGGCTTTGCGCCAGGGCCTGCGGCCGACAATATTGGATCCGATCTGATCAAAATCATGCAGTGTCCAAACGAAAACGCCATTGGCTTTACCGATTTGATCCAATTGATCGCTTAAACGTTCGGCCTGTCGCTTGGATTTGTCGCCCAATGGAGACCAACGGCTATGACCGATTTCCGTTATAAAAACCGGCTTATCGCCGACCCTCGCTTTGACCCCAGCCAAGCGGGCGGACAGACCCTCTGGATTATTATAATCGTGGAATGATACGAAATTTAAATGATCCGATAAAAGAGCAGCATATTTGGGATCTGACCAGCCAATGGTAAGCGGTACATTAGCGTGGCTTTGTCTGGCGCTAAGGATCATGGCCTCAAGCCAAGCCGTGACCTGAAGCTGGTTTGAGCCTTCAAAATCGAGGTCAGGCTGGTTTTTGAGATCAATGCCAAGCAAAGCCGGATGATCCTGTATCTTATCCAGAATTGTCGAAAGAAGGCGGGAGTCGCGGCTCCAATTTTGAAATCTGTAATCACCCCGCAGGTCAAACATTGTAACAATAACCTTAATATCTCTGACTTTACACATTTCTAGAAAATGGCTCAGTCTGGCCAAGCCATCCGCCTGGGTCTCAAGATTGGAAAAATAATCATGTTGCAGGAAAATCCGGACCGAATTGGCGCCCAGCGCTTTTACGGCGTCGAGATCCGTTTCGATGACATCAACCGGGAATGCGGGCCAGAATTTATCCCAGGGTGCCGTCCTTGGATAGTAATTTAGCCCCGACATTTTATCGATCTCAAGCGGGCGAGCCTGACGAAGCGCAATAGGCGTTTCTGCGATCACCTCGGCGGCCCGTATGACCCATCCCCGATCTGTGAACATAAAGCGAAGCTGACGCGTCTCTTCGGTTCTGGATATGAATTCGACCTGTTCCTCTGAGAGGCTCACCTCTTGTACAATAGAGCTTATGCGTGCCTGAATCAGTCGAAGGTCGCCATGAACGTAACTTGGTTCTATCTTTCGATTAAGATGAAAGCGGAGTTCACATCGCTTTTTAGAGCTATCACATTGACGGGTCTGGAAATCGGCTTCGGCCTGATCCAGGAATAATTTTCGACCCGTCGGTTCATGGACTGGATTATCGAAACTTTCGAGCAATTGCACCAAGAGCACTTCGTCTATCTCGGATAATTTTTCGATATTCGGAACATCTGTTTTGATCCAAGCTGTGCCAAAGGCATAGCGATCATCCACGACCAAAGCGTTCAGATATTCATATTGTTTGGCTGGCGAATTAGCGAGACCTGCAAATCCGGACCAGATCACAGACGCCCCGACTAAAATGGCTGGGAATAAATAACGGCGACGCATGGCTAAGCGACCCCGCACATATAGGCAGGCAGCTCTAATTCAGCGGAAACCTCGCCGATCCGTGCGCGAATACGCGTGTCCGGATGTTGAAACGCCTCGCATCCAATATGCAATCCAAATCGGCCATTTTGCGTGCGCGTTTGACGCGAGCTATAAACATTTTGGCCACTGACAAGGTCTATATTGACCGTCATGCCATCATCGAGGATATTTCCAAATCCATCGGCAATCAGGGATGAGGACAGAAACACCTCCCCTTTGTTTTTTTCGATCAAGAGATTAAAGGCACTGGCCTTGCCGGCGTGAACCAAGACTTCGGCGGTCATAGACTTGACGTCATTTTCTGTTGCAATGAAAACGAGCCGACCGGTTTGGCTCGGCGCTTTGATTTCTAAAAAAGCGAGCCCCTGATCGACTTTGGCTTTATATTGGCGACCTGAATCCGCATCTATAATTGTGACAAATTCGGCCGAACTGCTTTCAAGCGATCCGGTCAAAGTCTCAATGGCAATAAAAATATTCTCGCCGGGTTGAACCGATTGCGGTCCCACATAGAGGTTTATATTTTTCGTCTCACAATGATTTTGTTGCAGGGATATGAGGCATGGCGCCTGCGCTATTGCGGCGGGTGGCATGGCGCTCACAAGCGACATAATTATATAAATTGGGAGTGCTTTCATGACGAAGTCCTTTCGCCAATGACGCTGCAATCCATATGCCCGCATTTTCAGGGCGATTTCAGCCAAAAAATCCGAAATTGCCAAGTTCGAGTTTGAAATTTGCAAAACAGATTCGCGTCTTGCAAAGAAATTCCTTCAAAACAGGGCAAAAATTGCGGCCCGTTTTTTGCGACGTAAGGGGCAAAGGAGATTTGCCATGCTCGCAACTGCTACACATAATATGTCGCCAAAATCGATATTCTGGACGCCGAAAAAAACGGCGATTGTCATTCCCTGTTATAATGAAACGAAAAGACTCGCTCTGGATAGTTTCATCGAATTTGCCCGCCATAGAGATGACCTGCAACTGATCTTTGTCGATGATGGATCAAAGGATCAAACCATTAGTCTTTTATGTGGAGCCGTCGCGGCTTTGCCAGATCGAGTCGATGCTTTGATCATGAAAGAAAATGGCGGAAAAGCAGAAGCCGTCCGGGAAGGTTTAAAATTTGCTGTAAAATGCGGCCATAAATATATTGCCTTTCTGGATGCCGACCTTGCCACCCCGATTGATGCAATAGTTGATTTTGCCTCGATTGCGGACCGTATGTCGGAAATTGACGTCGTGTTTGGCTCTCGCAAAGGCGGGCTGGGTCACCGCGTCTATCGGGAGTTTCACCGTAAAATAATCTCTCGGCTCTGCGCAACCCTGGGAAGACTAGCGACGGGCCTGCCCATTCACGATACGCAATGCGGTGCAAAACTCTTTCGAAACACACCCGCTTTTTGGGGTGCCCTGCAAAATCCATTTAGCGCCGGATGGTTATTTGATGTGGAATTATTCTTGCGTATTTCCAGCCCCGACAAAAAGAAACGCAATAGGTTTTTTGAATATCCTGTCATAGAATGGACGGAAATTCCGGGTTCAAATATCAAAACCTCTGATGTGGTAAAAAGCGGCTTTAAAATGCTGGGGTTAATCGCAAATCAGTGGAAAATTCGCGAAACCTATTCCCGCTTTGAAGGTGATCAGCTGGCCTCAAATTATCAAACGCTGAGAGCCGGACCGCATCTCTCTTTCTCCCTGGTCAATCATTTGAAGGACATTGTCGACCCTGAAGTTCCCGGCGTTGTCATCGATTTATGCGCCATCGAGACATTCGACCCGTCGGTCATGACAGGTTTGATCGGCGCCTGTGACCATTTAAAAACCAAAGGACTCGATGTTAAAATCCAGCTGCCGGATCAAAACCATATTATAAGAGCCGCTAAAAATACCGGTTTGATCGCCACAATAAATTGCACCCGTGTGAGCCCCTCGCCCGAGAGAATGTCTGAAAATGCACGATTTGATTTGGTGGAGGTTTAAATGACCCGCCTTGCTCAACCTTCCGCGCGTCCTCAGAGCTTTTTCGGACCCGCCTTGATCATTTTTATCTCGGCCAATATCGCAAATCTTGCCAATCTGGCTTTCAATATGTTGTTTGCCCGACTGATGAGCCCGGCAGAATTTGCCGATTTGACATTGCTGATGTCGATAAAGCTCGGCTTACTCTCAATTTTTTCGGCTCTACAATTCGGGATTTCGGAGATGACAGCGAAGTCAAATTCGGCAAATGCCAGATCCCTATCGGCCCGATTGACAAAACAAAGTCTATGGATATCGATCCCGCTTTGTATTGGTTTGATTATGGCCGCCGAGCTTATTGGCCATATATTGAATTTTGAAAATATACCGGCCTTGATTTGTCTCTTTTTGGCCATTCCATTTTTTCTGCCCATGATCATCTATCGCGGCTTTGCCCAAGGCCAAATCCATCTCCCCAAAATGGTTGGGTCTTTTCAAGCCGAATGGATTATTCGCCTTTTCGGCTGTTGGTTAATGTGGACGGCCGGATTTGGCTTGATCGGGATTACCTGCGCTTTAATCCTCTCCATTATTGCGGGCCTATTTTTCACCATAGACAAAGCTGATGTCAGAGCCTTGTCGGTAAAGGGACGAGCTAACAAATCCATCGTCAAAATCACCCTGCCCTATGCGGCTATTTTCCTCGCACAAGTCCTGGCCCTGGATGGCGATATCTTTATTGCAAAAGCTGCGTTTTCAAATGAGGTCGCAGGTGGTGCGGCGGGACTACTTTTGATCCAGCGTATCTTCTTTTTTGCCTTTCTGTCATTTGCAACCATCCTTCAGCCTTTCATTATCAGCCAGGCCAAGTCAGAGCGCTACGCCTTTAAATCGCTTTTGAAGCTCTTGGGACTGATGTGCCTCATCACCCTCTCAACCCTGATTGTCATATCTTTTCAACCAGAGCTCTTTGTCAGTGCCTTTCTCGGCGAGAATTATGCCCATCTCGCGGCCTTGGTTCTGCCTGCGGCCATTATCGGCGCCGCTATGGTCGGTGTGCAACTCATCATTGTTGCCATGCTGGCGCGGGGTTTGAAATGGACGCCATTTATTATGATCGCCTTGGCATTGCTCTATCATATGGGTGTTGTCATTCTGATGACAGTCGACCCCGCGCTTGAATATGGGGCGCTTCTGAAATTGAAATTATCCGTCTTTGGCTTCGGGCTTTTGGCGGTTGTCGGCTATTTATTAAACCGCATCACAAGATCATCATCATGAGTTTAAAACCTAGAAATCTTGTTTATTTGGCTATTGTTCTGGCATTGCTAATCCACGGCGCCCTGCTGCCCTTTACCTATGGACAGACCTATGACGCCTATATCCATATGTTTTTCGGCGATCACTATAACCGCCAATGGTTCGATCCCTGGGAGACGCGTTGGTATACCGGATTTACCGTAACGGCCTATCCGCCCGGCTCCCATCAAACCCTTGCCCTATTGATGAAATTTATGGATATGCGTGCGGCCTTTGTTGTGATCATGACAGGCGCTGTTGCAACACTCGTTATCGGCATTTACCGCTTTGCCCAGATCTGGGTCTCGCAAAAGGCGGCAGCCATGGCCGCGCTGCTGACGGTCTTCTCATCTGCTATTGCTGAGACCGTCCATATTTTTGGTCAGCTTCCAACGATATTTTCAATTGCTCTCTTTTTGAATGCTCTGCCGCATATGTCGCGCTGGATCGAAAAAGGAAATTTGAAGGACCTGTTTTTTGCACTTTGTTTTGCCGCTGGCGCAACGGCGGCCCATCATGTGACCCCTTTATTTGGAACCATTTTCTTTGTGGCCCCGATCGGTCTGGCAGCCTGGATCGCCCATTTGAAAACGACGGCTCCACCCCAGGGCATTCATATTTCCATAGGTGAAATCTGGCGCTGGGTTGTTGCGCCCTGTCGCGGGATTATTCTTGGGATTTGCATGATAATCCTGATTGTCGGGATCGTCTTTCCCTATTGGCACTGGTCGATTACCGATCCGATTACCCAGGTCAGTATTCCCCATGGCAGTCGGGAAAGTTTTATTGAAAAGCCAAATCTGGGTTTGATGTTTTTTGTCATCCCCTGGGGGCTGTTATTTTTCGTCCTGCCCTATGTGGTCCTAAAACTGAAATCATCACTCTGGCCACTCGGCATTACAATATTATTTGCCTTATTATTGGGAACAGGTGGCACGACACCCCTCCCTAAAATGATCTTACATGGTGCCTTTGATATTTTGACGCTGGACCGATTTACATTCTGGGCCAGCCTATTGATCTTACCCATTGCGGGCATGTTCGCCATTTCGTTGATGGAAGGTCGAGCCCGGGTCTTGTTGAAACGCGCCTTCGGAGAATTAGGGTCGCGTCTCTTATTGGTCGCTCTTTTCGCGCTCTACGCTTTGGGCCCGATTGCAATCGCGCTATTGCCGCAAATCCGACCTACACAGCCAGACTTTGTTGACCCCGCACCTATTGTTAAATTCATGGATGAAGATGGCCATAATCAATGGCGCTATCTGACCCTCGGGCTTGGGGATCAATTTGCCTATCACAGCGCGCTGATCAATGCCGAGTCAGTTGATGGCAATTATAATTCGGCACGCCGCCTACCTGCTTTGACAAATTATGCCGTCGAACGCTTGGAAAATTCGAAATTTGCCGGTGTGCCAGGTCTCGCATCCTTAAACCAATTTCTGACAAATGCGGATCGGTTTCATTTGAAATATGTATTTTCCAATGACGAATATTATGATCCCCTTTTGCATTATACGGGGTGGAATCCCGTTGTTCGCCTCGGCAATGGCATGATGGTCTGGGAAAAAGCCAATATACCGCCTTTGCCGGTTATTCGCGCAAAACGACAATTGCCACGTTATCAGGTTTATTGGTGGGGCGTTATTCCTATTTTTGGCGTTGGCTTGGCGGGGTTTGCTTTATTTTATCTCGCGGTGCGCGGCAGGTTAATTTCTCAGACCCATATAGGGTATCAACCCGACAATGTTCCGACGACTAATTCGCCGTCCAAATTTTTGCTCTGGAGTGTCAGGGTGGTCCCAATGGCTGGTCTTATCATTGCACTCGTTTTTACCAACGCCCGATTAAAGACGTCTAACGAGCCTTTGGCCGCACAAGATTTGATATTGCAATATTACGGACATCTGGATTTTCGCGAATATGACAAGGCTTACGGGCTTTTGGAAACGGACATTAGCTATTCCGATTTCTTACGTGACCAGCGTCTGCGTGGCGGGCTTTTACCGTCATATGGAAAACTAATAGACACAAACATTACTAGCGATGCAGACAATAAAATTGCCGCGCAGCTGACCTATCTGACGGCGATTGGATATAAATCCGTTCAAGTCTCTCACGAAATTTATGCGGGACGCCTTCGCTATCAAAGCCCTGTACCCCAGTTTAGCAATGATATGGTGACCTTTGAAACATCGCAGAAATTTCTAGACCAAACCAGTAGAAACATAATCCGACCCACGCGGGAAAAAACCGCAAAGCTACAACGCCCCCGCATCGAGGCCTCCCAAGCAAGGCTCTATGAAGAAGAGGGTCGATTCTACGTAATGGGTCAACTTAGAAACACCTCCCCTTTCACCGCCTGTGTTCAATTAATTGCCAAGGCTCGGGATGCAGAAGGAAAAATATTGGCCACCCAAAATATGGGACGGCTCGGGGCACATCGACTTTTACCGGGTGAAACATCGCCTTATCTTGTGGCATTTGAAGGCTTTCTCAAAATCCCGGATGCCAGTTTCAATAGTCCTTATGACCCTGATCAATTTTCTGTCCCGGAATTTTTGGAAAACCCGCAAAGTCTATCTGTCGATATTCAATCGACGGTCTGCTCGCCTGATATCTATAAATCCCTCAATATTGAAGCGCTATCTATCAATGAAAATGATATCACCTTTGCCCTAAGCAATCGGGGCACTGCCAGCATCAATACATTGCAGCTAAAACTAACGCTGTCAGATAGCGATCAATTCAGGGTCGTTCCCTTTTATATTCAGGAAAGCCTGAAACCTGGAGAGCGCCGCCTTATCCGTATTGCGCGCCCAGCCCTTATTCCGACAATAACCTCAACGGATCAGGTACGGGTGAATGGCATTGAAAAGACAAGTTTTCCATTGTCCGAGGGCCAGTTTGTTCAAAACGGTGTTTCAGTCGACATCACCTATGACGGCATGACCTATGATATCTTGCGTTAGAGATTTTCAACTAGATTTGCATTGTGCAATGGTTTCTTTGCAATGCGCAAATAATCTCAAAGATTAAGGGCAAATTAACTATCTAAACCATTGTTTTTATTGGCACACTGACTGGCCTATGGCTTGCAACCTTTCCTCTATGAAAGGACCTGTTTATGCGTAACTTTATCAAACTTATTCTTGTCGGCTCAACGTCAATTCTGGCCGCCTGTGCAACCTCGCCTGTTCAATATACCGAGGACAATGTTTCGGCTCTGACACAAGACCTGCTGCAATCAGCGGCACTACCAGAAGGGTTTGAGACCTCGGCTCTGAGCCTGGAAAAAACCCGTGAAATGGCCATCAAACGGAATCTGGATTACCGCCAGCGTATAAATCAACTTCTTGTTCAACTGGATAGCCAGAACGGCTCGGCGAAATCTCTATTACCAAAGGTCTATGCGCAGAGTTTTGGGCGCTGGCGCAATAATACCAATGCCTCCATTGGCGTTCGGGTCGATGAACTTGGCTCCAACTTCCCACAAGACTTCTATACGGCCCAGGATCAATCCTATGCGAATTCCAATATAACCCTAACTTGGAATATGCTCGATATCGCTTTGTCCAGTCACGACAAAGCGGAAACGTCGATCCAGGGATATGACTCAATCGAAAATAATCGAGCCGGATGTCATCAACTTATGGTCGATGTTGAGCGTGCCTATTGGAGAAAACTAGCCTATGATCGCGCCAATGAAAGACGCGATTGGCTGAATGACCGGATCGATTATGCTTTGGATCTGTCAAATAAGGAAGCGGCTAAAGCGAAGGACAAAGAATTAGATGAGTGGATGTATCAACGCGAATTAATCGACATCAAACGTTGGTATGAAAGCATGTATCGAGGATTGGCATCAGCAGAATCTGATCTAAAAAAATTGATCAATATTCCGCACAATACGACCTTCAAAGTCGAACCCAATACCGCCAGCGCTGATATAAAATTCGATCTGTCCGCCGGTGATTCTATGGAAGACATGTTTGTCTATGCCTTTGAACACAGGCCCGAATTACGACAGGCTCTATACACGATCGACAAGACCAAATTAAAAAATGAAAAAGAACTATTGCGGCGCTTACCAGGCCTAAGCCTTTTCCTATCCCAAAATAATGACACGAATAGTTTCGCCTTGAACAAGGATTTTCTCACGGCCGGCGTTAATCTGTCTTGGGATGTGATGGGTTTGGTGACAATCGGCAAAACAAAACGACAGGGTGAAACCCGCCTCTTATTAGAACAAGATAATCTTGATGTCGTTGCAACGTCAATTATGGCTCAGGTCGCATTGGCAAGCGAGGATGTTAAAAACCTCAAGGCCGAAATGGAACTCGCCTGGAAGGCCAAATCTATACAGGCTGGCATTACCGGAAAACTCGATGCCGATGTGAAGTCAGGAAACAACCGTGAGATCTATTTGATCAAAGAAGAGCTATTACGCGAATTGTCGGTTTTACGCGAACACATCGCCCAAGCCGAACTTCGTGCGAGTGAAGCCCGTTTGTCTCAAAGCCTCGGTGTTATGCAAGCCTGCGATATGGACGGGTGATGAAGTTTAGACAGCGACAGCGCCGGGTATCTCGCTTTCGTTTGTCTCAACCCAACCTTCTTTTTTTCGATAGATGGTGGACGGGCTGAGCGACAACATATCTGCCGCTTTCGGAATACTCCCACCGCAAAGCTCTATAGCTTCTTCTATGATTTCGCGTTCGATTACAGCAAATGGACGATCCAGGTCGATTGTCAAATTCTTCGCGGTCAATGAAATGACCTCGGGTTCCACAGCCTGAATGAGCGCGAATTCTCCCGACTGCGGCACAGCCCGTTTTTGTAATTTTACCATCTCGTCTTCCAGAACAGGGCCATCAAATAAGACAGCAACCTTGCGCATGGAATTTTGCAATTCTCGGACATTTCCGGGCCAATCATATCGCATCAGAGATAATTTTGCCTGTTCTGAAATTTGATCGAAAGTCTTGCCTTCTTCTTTTGCGAATTTCTGCAAGAACGTCTCTGCAAGCAGAACAATGTCCTCTCCCCGCGCGCGCAAAGGTGGCAAATCAACCGTCAGAACATTCAACCGATAGAGCAAATCCTCGCGGAAGCGTTTCTCAGACACTTCCACCATTGGGTCACGATTTGTGGCACAGACGATCCGCACATCCACATCTTCCTGCCAATCACTCCCAACACGTTTGATTTGTCCCGTTTGTAAAAAGCGTAGCAATTTGGCTTGGAGGCTAATTTCCATCTCGCAAATTTCATCCAGAAATAGCGTGCCGCCATTCGCCATGCTCGCCGCACCTTTGCGGGCCTCATTCGCGCCGGTAAAAGCGCCTTTAATGTGGCCGAAGATTTCTGATTCCATGAGATTTTCCGGAATCGCGGCGCAATTTATTGCAATGAAGGGCTTTTTCGCGCGGGATCCAGAATCGTGCAAAGCCCGCGCCGTAACTTCTTTGCCTGTTCCAGACTCGCCAGTAATGAAAACCGGCGCCTTTGAATTTGCGAGGCTGGTGATCATCGCGTAAACGGTTTGCATGGGTTCAGATTGTCCAATGAAACCCGCCAGTTCACCCCTTGACGTTTTTGAAAATTTGTCGACGTCACGCTTTAATTTGGACCGCTCCAAACCGTTTTTGACGGAGGTAACCATGCGCTCTTCTGTAAAGGGTTTAATCAGGAAATCATAAGCCCCTAAGCGCATCGCATCCACTGCCGCATTAACAGATCCATTGGCCGTGATAACAATAAATGTGACGTCGTGAGACGAATTACGCATCTCTTGTAAAATCTCCAGACCACTCATCTCTGGTAGCTGAAGATCCAGCAGCACAGTTGAAAATTCACCGGTTTTACACATTTCCAGCGCTGTGCGCCCATTTTGGCAGAGCTCGGCTTTGATGCCCTCCCGCTTGAGCATTTTCTCATACATAAGCGCCATGGATAATGTATCTTCGACTATCAGTATTTTGCTTTTTCCAGCCATTTTAAGCTCCTTACGCCGCGTCTTTTTTACACTCAAACAAGCTATCGAGATTACTAATGTAATCTTTGAGCAATCTGAGTGTGTCTTGAATTATGTTTTCCTGGGGCGGTACCACACCGGACTCTGCAACATCATTTTCATTTAAATATTGATTGGTCGTCGTAGCGAGTTGCGACAATGTCTCCATACCATAGGTTCCCGCTAACCCTTTTAGCGCATGGCTAGACATCGACAGGTCCCGCCAGGTTTCATTTTTTAAAGCGTCTTCATAATCCGTGCAAATCATCTCGAGGTCTTTTCGTAATTGTTCACGAAAGATAGGGATTTCGTCAGCGTCTAATTTGTCAATATAGCCGGAAAACTCTAAAGTCTCGTCAGTCTGGACCGGTGAGTCTTGCCCCATCACACTGCTGATCGCTGCAAATAGGCTCTCTTTTTTAAAAGGTTTGGTGACGACTTCATTCACACCTACCTCCCGCAGGGCATCAAGGTCTTGGAAATTCCCCATCGCCGTTAAGGCAATGATCGGCATATCTTTATTCGCATTGTTAGACGCCCGGATAATTTTTGTGGTTTCCTTGCCATTCAGCTTGGGCATAAATATGTCCATCAGAATTACATCGAAATCTTTTTGCTCCATTACATCAAGGGCTTCAGCTCCGTTATTAACGACGACCAGCTCTGCGCAACATCGTTCCAGAATATGACGAATGACCATTTGGTTTGTAGCGATATCTTCGGCGACAAGAATCCGGCAATTCTCTAAATCATACGCATTTCTTTTATATCGATCCGTGAGATCTTGGGCCGCCGTAACCGGTAATAGGACAGACACCCAGAATTTAGATCCCTCACCTTTTTTGCTTTCGCAGCCCAGAGTCCCGCCCATCAACTCAGCCAGACCTTTGGATATTGTCAAGCCGATCCCGGTGCCTTCATATTCACGCGTCTCAGAATCGTCAGCCATGAAAAATTCGTCAAAGACATGGTCTAATTGCGCCTCGTCAATCCCGATGCCCGTATCTGACACGGAACATGTCAAAAGAAACTGATCATTTGTGCTGGGCTCAAGATCAATGGATAGGGTGAGTTGTCCCTCGGATGTGAACTTAATCGCATTGCTAACGAAATTAAGTAGGACCTGTCGGATACGTCCAATATCGCCTGATAGATGGATATCGTCATCGTCAGGATTCTTTATAAGTTCGACTTTCAATCCCTTTTCTTCAATTTGGGATTTAAAGAGCTGGATGACGTCCTCGAATAATGCATTTGCTCTAAACGGGTTTGACAATAGTTTCGCTTGTCCGGATGACATCCGGGCATAATCTAAAACATCATTGATAATGCGCAATAAGGCGATTGAAGATGACTCTGCGGTTTTAACCAAATCGCGTTGTTCTATATCCAATTCGGAATCGCCCAGAATATCAAGGATACCTAGAACCGCATTAAAGGGTGTTCTGATCTCATGACTCATAGTTGCCAAGAAACGGGACTTGGCTTCGCTCGCCGCTTCAGCAGCATCTTTGGCTTCTATCAATTCTTGTTGGGCGGCTTTTCGAGCAGAAATATCGCGAATATAAGCGATGAAAATGTCGCCTGCTTCACCGGAGCTGGAAGATATTGCGAGTTCGGACATAAACTCACCTCCATCAGCGCGCATCGCCTCAATCTCGATACGCTGTCCCAGGATTTTACTTTGACCGGTCTCGCGCATGCGCTTCATGCCATTTATATGCGCGTCCCGATAGCGTTCCGGCACGATCAATTCTGCCATGTTCTGTCCTAGAACATCTTCTCGTTTATATCCAAAAATGCGTTCCGCAGACTCACTAAAGTCAATGACGGCACCGTCCGAATTGACAATGATAATACCATCCAGAGAGGCTGACACGGTCGCTTGTAATTGAGCCGCCTGAATTTCGGCCCGTCTTTCAGCTTTAATGGCCTGTTTTTCCCATTTCAGGTTCAGACGTCGTAAGCCATATCCCAAAATAAATGAGACGGCCGCCGCACTTGTTCCGATAAGCAAAGATAACACGATTTGCTCCCACCTAAAGGCAGAAGGTCTCATAAATAGCTTAAAATTAGGTCGTGCTTTAAGGTTAAGAAATTGGAACAAGCAGCGCCGTATCAAAGGCTCGGCGTCAATAAACCCATAGAAACGGCTCAATATAACCTATAAAAGAACAGTATATGAAAAGGGCGCATACCATGAAATTGACACGCAAGAAAACACGAGGGGGTTTTACGAAACGCCTCAATTCCTATGCTCTGGAAGCTGGTGTTCTTGCCCGTTGCCCGGACCACGCGCATTCCATTTATCGCACGGATCAGGACATCGCGTTAGCGCACGCCATTATTGAAGCCGCCTGGCAAAAAGGTGAGATTAGTAGCGGGTTTGAAGGGGCAATTGAACAACTTAATCGAATTGTCGATAAGGCTCCAAAGACATGCAGCCATCCAGACTGTTGGTAAAAAGACTGATCCAGATATTCTGGGATAGACGTTTTATCTCGACTTGGTATTATCCAGACAATTTGACAAATCCGGATTAAGCGCTTGTTCCAAATATGTGGCAGCTAGAGACCTTCAACCATAAGGCGTGTATCGGGCAGGCTAGCCAAATGTGGAATTTCAAGGTCGGGGCGCGCCATACGCGATATAGCATTCAGGGCAGCCGCGATTGCGCCCTCCTGCCAACCGGGAAGAGACGATAATTGATCGCCAATAATAAAGAAAATTGGCTTTGACATCTCGCCGGATGGTTTACGGACCCCAGTGCCTTGTGTGAGCACATTAAAATGCGTTTCCGCGTCTTTTAGATCATTCCACTGTGCCCAGCCGCCTTTAATATAGGGTATATTTTGCCAGGCAATGGTGACACCCTCATTCAGACCATCTGCAAAGGCCTGACCAAATACAGCAGCACCCTTTTTTGCCGTATCAAGACGTTGCTGGACACTCATTCCTCCAAAAGACAAAGCGTGTTTTCCAAAATTATAAGCTCCTGTTAAAATGCCAAGCTTGTCGTGATAGCCCGTAGAGGGATACCAAATTTGTTGAATAGGATTATCTGTCCATGAAATCCCCCCGAAAATTGGCACAACCCCTTTTTCCGAGTTGGAAATGGCATAATAGCTTTCACCGCATTCATCACAATCTTCAAGTTGAAGGTCATCGCCCTGCCAGAGACGACGATCCGCCTGCCATCCTACTTTCGTTGTGGGGGCTAGATACCGAGCACCGGGATCAGAGTTTTCAAATTGATGATCATAGACGGCGTGCAATGCCCGTTTAAAGTCGGTATTAAATCCGCTCTCTCCCTTTTTCATTTGCAATTCGGGGGATAAAATTCGGCTCAGAAACGGGATTGCCATATTAGAAAAACAATAATCAGCGCGGTGCTCTATGGTTTCATCCGTACCAATCTGCTCTGCGTGTATGACAAATTCACTCTTTTCCGCATCCCAATCAATAGAACGAACGGGACAGTTTAAATGAATGGTTCCCCCACGCGCAGCCACTTCTCGGGCGAATGCGCGCTGGACCTGATCCATGCCACCAACGGGTTGGAATAATGTTGGCTGCCAGAGGAAGTCGGAGGGCTGATAAAACCGCGTGTCATCCCAAAATTTCGATTGAAGCAATGTGTCGAGATTGATTGCATCGGCAACAGCCCCCGCTTCAATCGCCGGTAACACGTCAAACCCTGCCCGAGCGCGAGCATTCTCAAAACCATCCTGGCCTGCAGTCGGCACATATTTCCCATTAGGTGCCAATTCGCCAAAACTAATCATAAGCTGTCGCAATTGCGTCGCTCTTGTTTCTTGTATTTTGTCCGGAATATTTAAAGACGACTCTTTGAGCAGCGTGTCCGCATTATTGTGAACCATCTGGGCGATCCAGCCTCGAATGTTGTGGTTGAGTTGTCTGTAAACCATAGCATCATCCCCAAAAACCCAGTCTTTTTTGTGAACAAGATTAGATTCAGAATTCATGACGTAAACTTCTACTGCGACGCCAAAATCTCGTAAATAATTCAATAGGTGTTTATGATGGGACGGAATTCGACCAGGCCCGGCATTGAGATAGGGCTGTTCATCGCCAAGCGGATGTTTAAATCGAACGGTCTGGGTTTCACCGCGCGGAGAGTCAAATAAATCACTATTTATATCCTCAGTGAGTGTATCACCTGTCCGTAAACTCAGACACCGTCCACCCGTACGGTTTTGTGCTTCAAGAATAGTGATCTCCACACCACTCTCTTGCGAAAGAAGCTCATAGGCCGTTGTCAGCCCTGAGATACCCGCACCAATAATGACAACCCGTTTACGTGAAAACTGATTACGTTTTAGGCGAATAGCGCCAGGCGTAATTTTTTTTTGGGCATTTGTCGCCGCATCAAGGGCGGCCCAAGCCCGCGCTTTTGGGTTGGCTTCATAAAAACTGGCAAGATTGGTTGGGTTGGACATAAAGGCCTCCGAAAATAGGGGGCGTTCATCCACATTATATTATCAAA
>CAYTLJ010000053.1:7455-16456 GCA_964438555.1 uncultured Algimonas sp. | reverse complement strand
GCTTCGCGGGCTAGCCTCTTCTCCCGTGCTGAGCTGTTTTCTTGTATTTGCCCGATATCGTCCGGATCTAGCGCCCCAAGATTGTCCAAGTCTAATAATTCAATAGACCGGGTTTCAATTCTGTCTTGAAGAATTTTCATAAACGCATCTTTTTCCAACCCATATGGAATGGGCTCTAGAAATTCGATTGTGGCGGGACCTGGATATTTTTTCCAATCCGTCTGATTCCAACGTTGACCCAATGTGTTTGCCACGGGAACAACGGGACATTGAAAGTCTTGTTGCAAATGCCATATGCCTTTGCGGTATTTATGATGTGTGCCGACTTGGCTGAGATGGCCTTCAGGAAAAATCAGCAAGCGACGCCCTTCGCGTTTAATTCGCGCGGCTTCGCGTTCCATTTTCTTTCGATTATCGGCCCCGCCACAACTATCAATGACGACCGCATTCATTTTTTGCAAAATGCGTTTTATGCCCCAAACTTTTTCAAGATGATTGCCTGTCACGAAAGACAAGTCTTTAAATTCAGAGAAAATGACGAAACCATCGCCGTAAGATTGATGTTTGGCCGCAATCAAGACGGCTCCGCTCTCAGGGATATTGTCTTTGCCCCGCACATCAATTTTCATGCCGGCGATATGACGCATCCCCCAAACCATGACCTTTGTATAACGCCTAAGCGCCGCCATAAGCGCACCGCGCCCGGGAATGAATGAGAATAAGAGACACGATACCACATAGATAAATGTCATCGAATAAGAATAGAGATTAAAGAGTAGAGATCGCATTACGCATCCTCCAAAACGGCCATAACGGCACGTTCCCAATAGGGAATAAAATCGGATAGTGGTTGATCAATAACGCCCGCCACTTTGGATTGGGCCGTTTGCAAAACGACGCCCAATGCCATTGACGCTAGAACATGCGGCGCGAGTCCATTGGGCAAGCGGCCGGCGGATTGATTAAAACTGACCAGATCCGTTGCAGCTTTTAAGGGGCTATCATCATCTATCCCGGCAAAGCGGTGCATATATAAGAGATGGTAAGCAAAAAGCGCCCAGTCCTCATCCGCCAACCTCGCATAATCTCTGACAATATCTCCGATCGCAGCGTCCAGGCTTTGATCTGTATGGCCGCGCACCAAATCCGTTAAGCGCGTGTGAATTTCGAACATGAGTGTGCGCGCGAGGTCGTCTTTTGATTTGAAGTGACGATAAAGCAGGCCTTCGCTGACACCCGCCAAAGTGGAAAGGGATTTGGTTGAGACGCCCTCAATCGAGGTTTTGATAAATAGATTTAGCGCTGCACGCTCAATGCGAGCTTTTGCCGTGCCGTCTTTCGCCGTCACGCCGCGCGCCTCTATTCCTCTATCAATGACTTCATCCAACATGTTTCACCTTGGCTGTTTTCCGATCTCGCTTATTCAACGAATTCGTAAATATGTGATTAATCACTTACATATTGTGTGAGAACATAGATTGACAATATAAGATTTCTGCATGGAACGATAAATATAAGTGAATAGTCACTCACTAGTAATGCTCATAGGGTGAAGATTTGAATTCTAATCTTGTCATCTTGGATCAAAATCGGCAGGAGCCTCTAAACCATATGTCTTTAACGGGCATCACAAAAGGTATAACAATGAAACTCAATACATCTATTTCTGCCATTGTGACGGGCGGCGCCTCTGGTTTAGGCGAAGCTACGGCGCGCTCACTTGCCGCAAAGGGCGTGAAAGTCGGCATTTTCGATATGAATGAAACACGTGGCCAGGAGGTCGCAAGCGAAATTGGCGGCGTCTTTGCCAAGGTCAATGTTGCTGATGAAGCTAGCGTTGATGCTGGATTTGCTACTATTCGCGAAAAAAATGGAACTGAGCGTATTTTGGTCAATTGTGCTGGTATTGGCTTGGGCATGAAAACGGCGGGCCGCAAACGTGATACGGGCGAGATTATCGCGCATGATGTTGCGGCTTATAAACGGGTCATCGATATCAACTTATTCGGATCATTTTTATGCGCCTCTAAATCGGCAGCTGCGATGATGGCGTTAGAGCCAACGGATCCGGATGGTGAGCGGGGCATAATCATTAATACGGCTTCTGTTGCTGCCCAAGATGGTCAAATTGGTCAACTGGCCTATGCCGCGTCTAAAGGTGGTATTTTGTCCATGGCCCTCCCGATGGCACGCGATCTCGGGCGCGAAGGCATACGCGTCAATACGATCTTACCGGGGTTTTATGAAACGCCTATTTACAAACAAATGAAGCCTGAAGTGAAAGAAAGCCTCAGAGCCCATGTTCAATTTCCCAATCGTTTTGGCGATCCAAGTGAGTTTGCGGACGTTGCGCTCTTTATGTGTGAACACGCCTATATCAATGCGGAATATATCAGGACAGATGCTGGCGCGCGTATGCCGCCAAGGTAATTTGGTTGGCGTCTAAAATATATGGCTATTGGGTCGGAGCTTTCCTTCCCGCCCGAAGACGAGGCTCTATTTCTTATTTTGGATCACCCGATGCGGGAATGGAATTTCGATATTATTATCGCGTAGGGTGCGCCAGACGATAAAATTCACATCGGATGTGAATTTATTGGGTCCGTCATCAATCCCGTCAGCCCAAAATTCAATTGCCATATTTGCCCCGTTATCTCCAAATTCGCGAAATTCTAGGTCGGGCATTTCCGGCTCTCGCAAGACTTGATGATGTTCAAGTACAGCTGGGATGAGGATATCTTCTAAGGCGTCCAAATCCGTGTCATAAGCGACCGTAAAATGCACCTCATAGCGCTGACGCGGGTCTTTATGGGTCCAGTTCTCATAAGCGTCTTCTGTGAACTGCGTATTTGGGACCATAATGTCTTTGCCATCTGTGGTCTCAACCACAGTATTTCGCATATTAATGGCTTCGACAAAGCCTTCTTGGCCATCTGGCAAGACGACAAAATCGCCAACCCGCACAGATCTATCAAAGAGAATAATCAAGCCCGAGACAAAGTTCGCCGCGATCGGTTGAAGGCCAAGGCCAATCCCAAGGCCTATGGCCGAAAACACCATAACAAGGCCGGAAACTGGAATCCCCGCAAGGCCTAAAACAAATATTGTTATGACCGTAAAAAGCAGGATTTGGAAAATCTTCGCGACGATCTCGCGAACGCCGCTATCGAGACTTTCTTGCGAGCGAATTGCGGCCTGACCCCGTGTATTTGAAATCCCGCCAAGCCAGAAAAAGAGGGCCCCAAATACGCCTAATTTGATCAGACTCATCAGACTTATGGGAGAGTCTCCCATATTGAACACGACGGCCCCGTTGAGGACCCCGCTTAAGTCATCTCCATAGCCAAGGGCGATGATCAAGCCGAGTGGAATAAGCGTCCAGATGGCTAGTTTTCTGAATAAAGGGTCAGATATGAAGGTTTTGATGACCCGATAAATCAAGAAAATAAGCGCCAAGCTTTGGGCAAGTTTAACGAGCCAATCCTGCCCTAATGCGGGTACAGCCTTTAAAGCCGCCGCAAACCCGGCAAGTAAAAGAACCAAGATTAGTGCCCTGAGAAAAGACCCTGTGCGGAAAATGAATTTTCTTACGGCGAAGAGCTTGGTGCTTTGATCCGGCTCATCCCGGAACAAAAAGACCTTTTTTCTGACGATCCGCGCAAGGATTGGTGACAATATGATTGCCACCACCACAGCCCCCAATTGGGCAAGAAAAGCTGGGCTTTGTGCCCATTCCATGAGCTGTTGACCCCATTGTCCAAGTAGCGCTTGAACGTCTTCCATATTTTTTGGCATAAAAAACCCCTGATTCTTCAGCACTAGCTACGTCTATGTCTATCTTTTGTAAACGGATTTAGGGTAAGGGGGCGCGGAAAATTTAATAGGTATAACTTTATGGCCCATCCAAAGAAAGTCGTTCTCGCCTATTCAGGCGGATTGGACACATCCATCATCCTGAAATGGTTGCAAGAAGAAAAGGGCTGCGAAGTCGTCACATTCACCGCTGATCTCGGCCAAGGCGAAGAATTAGAGCCCGCCAGACGTAAAGCCGAAGCAGCGGGCGTCAAAGAGATTTTTATTGACGACCTTCGCGAAGAATTTGTTCGGGATTTTGTCTTCCCTATGTTTCGAGCCAATGCCGTCTATGAGGGGCTCTATCTTTTAGGGACATCTATCGCACGGCCGCTTATTTCAAAGCGCCAGATAGAGATTGCGCATCAAGTCGGCGCAGATGCTGTCTGTCACGGCGCGACGGGTAAAGGGAATGATCAGGTCCGTTTTGAACTTGGATATTATGCCCTTGATCCAGAAATAAAGGTTATCGCGCCTTGGCGGGAATGGGATCTGAATTCCAGGACCAAGCTTTTGGAATATGCTGAAAAGCACAATATTGAAATTGCTGCTGATAAGCGCGGCGAAGCCCCGTTCTCAGTAGACGCCAATCTTTTACATACGTCATCTGAGGGTAAGGTTCTTGAGGATCCGAATGAAGAAGCCCCGGATTACGTTTATCAACGTACAGTCTCGCCTGAAGAGGCGCCAGATAAAGCAACTATCATTGAAATTGGATTTGAGCGCGGCGATGCCGTGTCAATCGATGGGGTTGCTATGTCCCCCGCAACGCTTTTGGAAAAGCTCAATGATCTTGGCGGGGCAAATGGAATTGGTCGCCTCGATCTTTTAGAAAACCGCTTTGTCGGCATGAAATCTCGTGGGATTTATGAAACACCAGGCGGGACTATTCTTTTAATGGCGCATCGCGGCATTGAACAAATAACCATGGATAAAGGCGCAGCCCACCTCAAAGATGAGCTTATGCCGCGTTATGCAGAGCTGATTTACAATGGATATTGGTTCAGCCCGGAACGTGAGATGTTGCAGGCTGCGATTGATCATTCGCAAGAACTTGTTACCGGAACCGTTAGACTTAAGCTTTATAAGGGCAGTGTTGATGTTGTCGGCCGTGACAGTCCATATTCGCTCTATTCGCAAGAACATGTCACATTTGAGGAAGACGATGTCTATGATCAGGCTGATGCGGGCGGATTTATCAAAATAAATGCCCTGCGACTTCGCCTGTTAAAGGCACGTGATCGCAAGGCTGGAAAAAATAACTAATTGGGGTTGGCTTTTTTAAAAGCCAACTATTCAATTATTGCGCGTCTTCCGCGAGGGCTAAATCTACAAAAGCCTCGCCATTTACAGCTGCAGGGCTCGGTGTGCTGGGCTCTACACGTTCAGCGCTCGCCGTATAGGCCTGGGCTTGCTCTGGTTTGCTTTGACCAAAGAGTACAAATACGAGCGACGCACCCACAATAAGACCTGTCCCCAAGCCCACCACGAAGTTCTTTGTAAATAAAGATCCTGATGGTGCAGGGATTGGCATTTCGGCATTTACTTTAGGTACTTTCGGGGCTTTTGGCTTCCGCTTAAGTAAAGAGGCAAATAGAGATTTTGACTTGGTTTCCGTCTCAGCAACCATTTCCAGTCCCTGATTAAGCCCCTGATGTGGCGGCATATTGGGATTTGCGAGATTGGGCGCCATTTGCATCTGCGGCGGGTGTCCTGCTTGAGGCTGATATGCGGGCATTTGAGGTTGATTGGGCGCGGCCTGCATAGGCTGATGCGGGTGAGCTTGGGCAGGTGCTTGACCTTGATATTGATGTGGTGCCTGTTGCCCTTGCTGATAAGCGTGACCCTGTTGATGGATCTGAACAGCTTGAGTTGGCGCGGCTTGCGCAGACGCGGTTTGTGCTGGCGCTTGCGGCACATAAGGCGTTGCATGCGGCAATGCAGACGGAGCCGGAGCTTGTAACGGCGCTTGCATTTGGGCCGGATGGGGCATGGGAGCGCCCTGATTTGGAATGGCATGGTTTTGTACACCATGGGTTACGGGCTGGCTTGGAGCGGGTTGGTTCGGCGCAGCTTGATATTGAGGCGCTGGATTTGGCGCCATAGGCATTGGAACCGCTTGCGGCTGTCCAGCTATATGTTGCCCGCCTATATGTTGCGGGGTCGGCGCAGCCTGCTGTGGTGTCCACGGCACGGCCAGCGGTGAAGGCGCAGCTGGCGGGGCTGAATTTATCTGATCCGTCATGATTGTGTCCTTATGTGTTAAGCATTCATGACAAAAAAAAGCTAAAACCTCGTTAAGCTTAAAATTTGGATTGCATTTGCGTAAATTTCGCAAATGTGATCGAATTTGTAGTTCATTTTTTGTCAAAACCTGTTTAGCAGGGCAGAAATTTCTGCACATCTGGAAAGGAGTGCCAAAAATGTCCCAAACCTCAACGCATGAACTTGGGTTTCGTGAGTCTGTCGACCTCATGTTTAACCGGGCTGCAAGCTATATGGATATATCGGATAAGCTGATTGAAAAAATCCGGGTCTGTAATGCGACCTATATTGTTCGTTTTGGGGTCAAGCTCAGGGGTGATATCCATACCTTTACGGGGTACCGGTCTGTGCATTCAGAACATAAAGAGCCCGTCAAAGGCGGCATACGTTATTCCCTGGGTGTGAATCAGGACGAAGTTGAAGCTTTGGCCGCGCTAATGACCTATAAATGTGCTTTGGTTGATGTGCCTTTTGGCGGCTCAAAAGGCGGTCTTTGTATAAATCCAAATGATTGGAATGAAGAAGAACTTGAACGTATTACGCGCCGTTTTACATTTGAGCTTGCGCGTCGCGACCTAATCCACCCATCCTTAAATGTACCTGCGCCAGATATGGGCACGGGTGAGCGTGAAATGGCGTGGATGGTTGATGAATATCGCCGTCTCAATAATGAAAATATTGATGCCGTGGCCTGTGTAACAGGTAAACCCGTCCATTTGGGCGGTATTAATGGGCGTGTTGAAGCGACGGGTCGCGGGGTGCAATATGCCTTGCAAGAACTTTTTCGCCACGAAGATGATGTCAAAGCGGCTGGCCTGCGCGGCGATTTGGAAGATAAAGCGATCGTTGTTCAAGGATTAGGGAATGTGGGCTATCACGCCGCACTTTTTCTTCAAACCGAAGACAAAGCCCGTATCATTACCGTTATTGAACGTGATGGTGTCATTCGCAATAAAGACGGGATCGATATTAAAGCGCTTAAAGACCATATGGTTTCGGGCGCGCCTTTAAGCGAATTTGAAGGCGGCGAGATATCACAAGATAAAGACGCGCTTTGTGACAAATGCGATATATTGATCCCGGCGGCCTTAGAGTCGGTAATTCATTTGGGCAATGCTCATAAGATAAAAGCCAAATTGATCATCGAAGCCGCGAATGGCCCAATTACGGGCAAGGCAGATAAAATATTACGAGACCGCGGCATCACCGTTATTCCGGATATGTTCGCCAATGCTGGTGGTGTGACCGTATCTTATTTTGAATGGGTTAAAAACATCAACCAAATTCGATTTGGACGTCTGCAACGCCGTTATGAAGAAGGCCGCTCTTTGGCTTTGGTTGATGCGTTGGAAAAACAGGGCATGTCATTTACGTCTGAATTTAAATCCAAATTTCTTGACGGCGCAGATGAGTTAGACCTCGTGCGGGCAGGGCTCGATGATACAATGCGACTGGCTTACCGCAATATAAGGGGGGTTTTACGCGAAAAACCAGAACTCGAGGATCTGCGAACAGCGGCTTTCTATACGGCCATTAGCGATATCGCCCTTCATTATCGCAGCATTGGCCTATAGCTAAACCCAGACGGACGACTTACCTATCCCTTTTTTACCAACCAGGCTTTATAACGTTTGGTCAGGCGAGAGGTTCGGATTTGTTGAGCTATGGTCGTCAAAATTGCATTTTGTTTTGCTTTAACGCCCCTGCCATCGCCTAATCGATAAAGTTGAGATTTGGTCAGTGCCATGGTCGCCATGGCCGCAAGGCCTTTATCCTTCCACCGGACCGTTCCGATCTTAATCTCGGTGGTTTGGCCGTCTTTCCAATCGGCAATGAGAGAAGGATTATAAGCAAAGGCGCGGGCAATGCCGACCATATCGACGCCAGCTTCTGAAAGGGCGAGTTCTGCGGTTGCGCGTTTCGTCACGCCCCCTGTTACCATAAGCGGCATTTTGGCAATGGATGAAATACGTTTGGCAAAATCAAAGAAATAGAGCTCTCTTTTTTGCGTCGAGCTATTGATGCGCCCATCTTGAGAATGGCCCATCATGGCTGATGATTCATAACTCCCACCCGAGATTTCGACAAAATCTAAATTATCTTCATTTAGCCACGCGACGACTTGCTCAGAGTCGTTAATATCAAACCCTCCTTTTTGGAAATCGGCGCTATTGAGTTTGACGCCTACAATAAAATCAGACTTCACGCGGTCTTTTACGGCCCGAATGATCTCGCGTAAAAAACGCGCCCGATTTTCAAGGGAGCCGCCATAGTCATCCTCGCGAAAATTGGTCAGGGGCGATAAAAATTGCGCGACTAAATAGCCATGGGCGCCGTGGATTTGAACGCCGTCAAATCCTGCGGCTTGCGCCGCTAAAGCCGTATCTGCAAATCGCTTAATCAGACCTCTTATTTCGTCCGTGCTAAGCGCGCGCGCCGAGACAAACATTTTATCTGCGGGCCCAGACAGGGTAACTTTTGTATCGGACGCTGAGACGGGCTGCGTCTCCATGGCGGCAAAAATTTGACGCCCGGGATGAGAGATTTGCATAACAAATTTTGATCCCCCTGCTTTGCCTGCTTTCGCCCAATCCTCAAATCTCTTGCGCCTCTCAGCATTATCCAGTGTTCCATGTTCCAATACGACGCCGCCTGGCCCCGTCATAGCGGTCGGATCAATCATGACATTACCCGTTAATATCATGCCGGGCCCAGAAGCTTCTGCGCCGTCCGCATTGGCCCAAGCTGTGTAGAGATTGATCAGCGCCCGCCCCGGGATTTGACCGGCTTCGGCCATATTTTCTTCCATGGCAGCTTTCACGAGGCGGTTTTGAACCGTGACCCCATTTGGGAAGGTGAAGGGAGAGAAAAGCGTATTGGTCAT
>CAYTLJ010000053.1:0-7355 GCA_964438555.1 uncultured Algimonas sp. | reverse complement strand
TAAGGATAAACCCGCCTCAGCGTCAAATTTATCCGTCCGCCTTTGGGAACAAGGGCGCTTTCACCGTAAAAGATTTTGCTGACCCCGTGATAGCAGCGTCTGGCCTCGCCTGCCATGACGACAACATCGCCTGAGAATAATTTAAGGCCTTGGGTTTTGCCGCCGCGAGATTGTCCGCCAATGCGAAACAGAGCAGGGTCACCCAGACTAACTGAGACGATAGGCGCATTGACGGCTTGTTCGTCACTATCGACATGTTGTCCCATTTTTGTGCCCTCGCGGTACCAGTTAATCAAACAGGCTTCGGGGAGGTCCGGCCAATCTGTGACATCCTGCCAAAGCCGGGCCAAAGCCTCGGGAAGGGCCGGCCAAGGCTTACCTGTTTTTGGATGATAGGCCTCATAGCGATAGCCGCCGTCCTTATCGGTCACCCAGCCCAAGGTTCCGAAATTGCTCATGACCACAGATAGCGGTGTGCCTGTGAGCGGCATTGTTGGTTGATAAAAAGGGGCGGTTTGGGTCGCGTCTTTAACGGCTCTTATTAACCCGGCTTGGTCTTCGGGTGAAAAATAGAGCGGATAATGCGCAAAGCCTTTTGGGAAGTCAGGCAAAGAGAACCTCGGATGAATTGATCACAGATATCTGTCTAACGCAATTTATCAAAAAGGTGACAGTTTTTTCAGATGATTTTTGGGGCGTTCTGATTAGGGTCTTTTTATGCGTATTTTTATTTTGACCCTTATTGCCTTTGCTATTTCTATTATTCAGCCCGCGCAGGCCCAGATTGCGCAAGAAAAAGAACTAGCTGTGACGTCGGATGCGCAGCCTTTAGTGGAGGCGGCGCGGGACCGTCTTAAGGCTCAGGTCATTTATGATCCGAGTTATGTCCGGCTAGACTATCCCAATGGAGATGTGTCGCCGACGACAGGGGTTTGCACAGATGTGCTCATTCGGAGTTACCGCGCAGCTTTTGGTTTTGATCTGCAAAAAGCCGTACATGAAGATATGAAGTCTGATTTCGACGCCTATCCGGATCATTGGGGACACACAGGGACGGATAAGAATATTGATCATCGCCGCGTGCCCAATCTTGAGGCCTGGTTCACCCGGGCGGGTCATGCCCAAGCGATCACCTATGATACCAATGATTATAAGCCGGGCGATATCGTCAGCTGGCGCCTTGATGGCCGCTCTGGCAGTGGCGGCGTGCCGCATATTGGGATTGTCTCAGACCGGGTGTCACGCTTGGGACGTCCTATGATCATTCACAATGTCGGTAGCGGTCCAAATGAGGATGATATGATCTTTGATCACACCATAATGGGTCATTTCCGCTTTTTTCCGCCATCTGATTGAAAAGATTCAGTTTAAACCGAAAAAAATTTGGTCCTAGCCCTTGCGAGAGCAAATTGCCGCACCATATCGGGTCCAGAACGCAAGTCGGGAGTGCGTAAGTGCGCCTAACCTCCTGCCTTAAAACAATATAGATCCCGCGGATGCCGCACAAAGCAGGTCCGCAAAACGAATTTGGAGCATGATACATGTCTAAAGTGATCGGTATCGACCTTGGTACGACCAATTCCTGTGTTGCAGTCATGGATGGCGATAAGCCAAAAGTTATTGAAAATGCAGAAGGCCAACGCACAACCCCCTCCGTTGTCGCCTTTACTGAAGATGGCGAGCGCCTCATCGGTACACCAGCGCGTCGCCAGGCTGTTACAAACCCTGAACATACCTATTATGCCGTCAAGCGTTTGATCGGTCGTCCCTTTACAGACAAGGCGATCAAGAAAGATGCCAAGCTAGTGCCTTATAAAATCGTCAAGGGTAAGGGCGGTGACGCCTATGTCCAAGGCCGTGACAAGGAACTGAGCCCGTCTGAAATCTCAGCCATGACGCTGACCAAGATGAAAGAAACGGCTGAAGACTATTTGGGTGCAACCGTTACCCAGGCCGTGATTACGGTTCCAGCCTATTTTAATGACGCGCAACGCCAAGCCACAAAAGATGCCGGCAAAATTGCAGGCCTTGAAGTCCTACGAATTATCAATGAGCCGACGGCGGCTGCCCTAGCTTACGGCATGGATAAAAATGACGGTAAGACGATTGCGGTTTACGACCTTGGTGGTGGTACATTTGACGTCTCAATCCTCGAGATTGGTGACGGCGTTTTCGAAGTGAAATCGACCAATGGTGACACATTCCTTGGCGGTGAAGATTTCGATATGCGGATTGTCGAATATTTCGCGGATGAGTTCAAAAAAGAAAATGGCATTGATCTGAAAACGGACAAGCTTGCGCTTCAGCGCCTGCGTGAAGAAGCTGAGAAAGCCAAGAAAGAACTGTCTTCAGCCTCATCATATGAAGTCAATCTTCCTTTTATTACAGCCGATGCATCTGGCCCGAAACATTTGAATATGAAACTGTCTCGCGCCAAGCTTGAGTCGTTAGTTGGTGATTTGATCAAACGCACAATCGCCCCGATTAAAAAGGCGATTGCAGATGCAGGTCTAACGGCCAAAGAAATTGACGATGTCGTGCTTGTTGGCGGTATGACCCGTATGCCAGCCGTCCAAAAAGCCGTGTCTGATTATTTCGGTAAAGACCCGCATAAAGGTGTGAACCCGGATGAGGTTGTCGCTATGGGCGCGGCGATCCAGGCAGGCGTCTTGCAAGGCGATGTCAAAGACGTACTTCTTTTGGACGTAACGCCGCTCTCATTGGGTATTGAAACTGAAGGCGGTGTCTTCACCCGTATGATTGATCGCAATACGACAATCCCTACGAAAAAATCCCAAGTCTATTCAACCGCGGCTGATAACCAATCGGCGGTGACGATTCGTGTTTCACAAGGTGAGCGTGAAATGGCGGCAGACAATAAATTGCTCGGTCAATTTGATCTTGTCGGTATTCCGCCGGCACCGCGCGGTATGCCGCAAATCGAAGTGACCTTTGATATTGATGCTAATGGTATTGTGAATGTGTCGGCCAAAGATAATGCGACTGGCAAAGAACAACAAATTCGTATCCAAGCCTCTGGTGGCCTGTCAGATGATGATATTGAATCTATGATCAAAGATGCGGAAGCCAATGCAGAAGAAGATAAGGCGCGTCGTGAACTGGCCGAAGCCAAGAACCAGGCCGAGGCGTTGGTTCACAAGGCTGAATCAGACCTCAAGGAACATGCAGAGGCGATCACACCAGAAGATAAAGAAGCTGTCGAAGAAGCACTGGCTGAGACCAAAGAGGTCATGGACGGCGAAGATACAGCCCTAATCGTTGATAAGGTTCAGGTTCTGTCTGCTGCGCTTATGAAGGTCGGTCAGACCATGTATGAAAATGCGCAAGCGGATGATGATGGCCCGGCCTCTCAAGCTGATCAGGCAGAAGATGATGATGTCGTCGACGCTGAATTTGAAGATGTCGATGATGATGAAAACGCCGCCTAAGGATAGGCCGCGCTTTTGATTAAAGAAATTCGGCCTCTCTGATCTCAGATCGGGGAGGCCTTTTTGATTATATCGCAACTGAACGTAAAGACGTCAGTCAGGGGTCCGCGAAGGGAATTAAAGCTTAAATGTCCAAACGCGATTATTACGAAACTTTGGGTGTCGAAAAGACAGCCGATGCCAAGACGCTAAAATCGGCCTTTCGTCGTAAGGCGATGGAGTGTCATCCGGATCGTCATCCTGATGACCCCGAAGCCGAAGCTCGGTTCAAAGAACTCAATGAAGCTTATGGTATCTTATCGGATGAACAAAAACGTGCCGCCTATGACCGCATGGGCCATGCGGCCTTTCAACAAGGCGGCGGTGGCGGTGCTGGCGGGTTTCAGGATTTCAACGATATTTTCAGTCAAATGTTTGGCGGCTCTGGTGGCTTTGCCGATATTTTTGGCGGCGGCGGGCGTCGCCAACGCGAGACGGTTCAACGCGGCTCTGATCTTCGCTATGAATTAGAGATTACCTTAGACGAAGCCTATGCAGGCAAAGACATTGATATCACCGTCCCGATTGCCGAAGATTGCGACCGATGCGACGGGGTGGGTGCGGAACCAGGTGCAAGTGTTGAAACCTGCTCGACCTGTGCCGGGCAGGGCCGCGTGCGCACGCAGCAGGGGTTTTTTACAATGGAGCGGGCCTGTCCAAAATGTGGGGGTCAGGGCGAATATGTCACGGATCCATGCAGACAATGTGACGGCCAAGGCCAAGTTAGACAACAAACGGAGTTAAATGTCTCTATTCCGGCAGGTGTTGAAGACGGCACGCGTATCAGGTTGTCAGGACAAGGCGATGCGGCACCCAAGCGCGGCGGTAGCAGATCTCAAAGAGGCGATCTTTATATATTTGTGGGTGTCGGCTCGCATGAGCTTTTTGAACGCGAAGGCGCTAATCTTTTTTGTCGTGCACCTGTGCCCATGGTAACGGCGGCTTTGGGCGGTCAAATTGAAATCCCGACCATTGATGGTGGACGCTCGAAAATCAAAATTGCGGAAGGCGCGCAATCCGGGAAAAGACTACGCCTTCGCGGCAAAGGGATGAGTGTGCTACGCTCGGACAAGCGTGGTGATATGTATGTCGAACTCGCCGTTGAAACACCTTCGGGGCTGAATAAACGTCAACGTGAATTGCTGGAACAATTCGCTGAAGAAGGCGGAGGCCAAATGGCGAGCCCTGAGAGCCGAAATTTCTT
The DNA here is from genome assembly GCA_964438555.1 of uncultured Algimonas sp. Taxonomy (GTDB): domain Bacteria; phylum Pseudomonadota; class Alphaproteobacteria; order Caulobacterales; family Maricaulaceae; genus Litorimonas. Next base: position 2,663 of record CAYTLJ010000053.1, on the reverse strand, counting down.
TGATAAGGCAAAACGCTTTTGGGATGATCTTGTTGATTAGATCTGTCACCCTATGCCGCGCCTGAATTTTTCGACGGTTGATCCAAAAGCTCGTCGGAGCTTTACAGCCATCATAACTTTTTTTGCTGTGCCCTTTGCAACCGCCGCAGCCTCTTGGCGATTAAAGGGTCAATTGGACCTGACGGCTGATTTGTTCAAAATTGCGATTTGTGTTGCACTTATGATTGCGGTTCTGTCTTTCATCTGTTGGACATTGATGACGCGCTCCAAGCTCACAAGATTTCGCGGGAGCGTAGCGGGATTTATGACGGCTTTATTGACCATCCCAGCACCCTTTGCGGCGTCGGGATTTAAGCAAGGTTTTTTAGAAAGTTATGCCTCGGCTGAAAGCGGAATATTTGCCGCATTTTTAAATGGGGCCGGGACCGCGCTTTATAAATCCTTTTACATATTTGAAGATATGACGAAAATGTCTTTACTGGCGCTTCTGTCCAGCCTGTGTGTTGGATTTATCGTCGCGCACAGAGCAATCAAGACACGCAGTTTAAAATCCTAGCCGCTGAGAAAACCCAAAATCAAATATAGCAATGTGGTCAGACCGCCGCAGATCAAAGCATAAGGTAATTGCGTGCGGATGTGATCAATATGATCATTGGCTGTGGCCATAGAACTTATGATTGAGGTGTCAGATGTCGGACTGCAGTGATCCCCAAAGACGCCGCCGCCAATCGCGGCTGCAATGGCAAGAATAGGATCAGCACCTAGGCCGTGGGCAAGGGGCACAGCGATTGGGATCATAATCGCAAAGGTACCCCAACTCGTCCCCGTAGAGAATGAAATGAAACAGGCCACAAGGAAAATAATAGCGGGCACAAGTGCTGGCGTGATAAACCCTTTGGCGACATCGGCCACATATTGTCCTGTTCCCAAATCTTTACAAAGGTCCCCCAACGCAAAGGCGAGCACCATTAAAATGGCGAGAGGGACCATGCCCGACATGCCAGATAAAATGGTTTCAAAACTCTCTCTTATCTTTAGCGCGCCAGAGATTTTATAAAGCAAGATGGCGCCTAGCACGGCAAAGCTTGTCGCATATAATACGGAACTCGATCCCGATCCTTCCGTCATAGACCCATTGCCCGTAAACCACATGAAAAACAGCATGAGACCAACCATCAGGGATAATGGAATAAGCATATTGCGCGCGCGCGGCGTCACGCCTGATTTTGGCGGAGTTTCGAGGGCGGTATCTGCCATCATGATTTGTGCATCTTCGCGGTTGAGCAAGCCTGTCGTCTTGGCTCTTGTCTCTGCCCGCTTCATCCCTCCAATATCTCGGCCCGATAGAATGACGATCACCAGCATCACCACGACTAACATGGGATAGAAATTGACCAGGGTCGCGCGGATAAAAATTTCGGTTGGATTACCCAGATTTGATATGACGGGCTGCGCTGCGATTAGGGTGATTATATAGGCGCCCCACGCATTTATGGGCAGTAAGACTGAGGAGGGAGCCGATCCTGAATCGGCAATATAGGCTAGCTTTTCACGCGGGATTTTAAGCTTATCAAATATGGGGCGGTAAAGCGTTCCAACGGTGAGGATCGAAATATTACTTTCAATAAAAAGCAATAATCCCGTTCCAAGGGCGAGCAGTTCGACGAGTTTTCTTTGACCCTTACTCTCGGCCTTTGCGCTCATTTTATCCAAGCGTGACACAAGGCGTAACACAAATCCGGCAACCCCGCCAGAGCGTTGTATCAAAGCGATAAGCGCCCCAACAATTAGCGTAAATAAGATGACCCGCGTATCGCCTGCGCTTTCAAAAACAGAGACAATACCGTTTATCGCATCCAGACTGCCACGTGCTGGATTCCAGCCCGCGAGAATGACAAACCCAATCCATATCCCAATTGCGAGCGAGATAAAAACTTGTCGCGTTATCAGCGCGAGCCCGATCGCAAGTAAGGGCGGGATGAGAGATAAAAAGCCAAGATCTTCCATATTTACGCGTTAGCGGCTTGATGCGACTGGGGAAAGACATATCTTTATGAGAGTTTTTCAGAGCGGCGATGGGGCCTTTATTCAAAACCATCTGGGTTCAAAATTTTCGCGATTTCAGACTGAAAGGCAGGAATGACATCTTTTTCAAACCATGGATTTTGTTTGAGCCACCTATTATTTCGCGGGCTTGGATGCGGCAGTATAATCTGCTTGGGAAACATTGATTTCCACTCTGAAACGCGCTGCGTCAGGGAAATATTTCTGCCATCGCTCACATGATACTTAATGGCATAGCTCCCGATAATCACCGTCATTTTTACGTTATTAAGGCTCTCTAAAACACTTTCACGCCAAGCAGGCGCACATTCAGGGCGGGGCGGAAGGTCACCCGATTTGCCTGTTCCGGGATAACAAAACCCCATGGGCAAGATGGCGATCACCTTGTCATTGTAAAACATCTCTTTTGTGACCCCCATCCATTTGCGCAAGCGCGTTCCAGAAGGATCATCAAAGGGAATATTCTTAAGATGGGTAATGCGACCCGGGGCCTGTCCAACGATGAGAATTTTTGCAGACTGATCTATTTGTAGGATTGGACTGGGACCTAGCGGTAAGTCTTTGCAAATTTTGCAGGCACGGATATCCTCAAGAAGCTT
>CAYTLJ010000052.1:0-16534 GCA_964438555.1 uncultured Algimonas sp. | reverse complement strand
GCACCGGATTGCAAATCCGTGTACCCCGGTTCGATTCCGGGTGGTACCTCCAAATGATTCACATAAGACATTGATTAAATTGAATTTTCACAACCCACGCTAAACTTGACCCCACTTTTATCCCCACTTTTTTTATCGCGAGCTTTGGGAATTGACGAGTCGTGACAATCGAGTTGAACTTACTAGCCTTGTCTAAATTGAATTTTTTTGACGTGAGAATCCAGCTAAACGGAGTATACTCAATTGATGAGTTTGAGGGCGCTATTTCAAGACTATTGAAAAACTTTAGCCAAAATAACATTCAATCAGTTAGAAATGTGAATTTGTATTTGAACCCGTTAGCAGCAGGTCGTTTTATAAGATTATATGATGCCAATATTTTACCCGAACGAGATGGTCGCGACATTTTTTTAGTCGAAACAAATTTCGTTACGCGCGGGTTCTGATGTATTTTTAGTCCGTTGAGACATAAAGTTGAGAACATACAGGTTTCCGTTTAGGGATTTCTTCCATGTCTAATATATACAAACCAACAAAAGGCCCTACCGACTGGAAAGCATTTTTGGCGGATCCTGACAAACAGTGGAAAACAGGCTTTTCTGCAAAATCGATGGCTTACGCTTGGGAGGAATCAGATGGAGTTCCTGAAGAAATATCACGAACCGTCCAAGACGCGTTTGGAGAGTCTCCTGAACCGTTGATAATCATCCCTGAATTCAAGGTTCCGCTAAAAGGTGGAAATCGGGATAGTCAGAATGATGCTTTTTTACTCGCAAAAATTGGAGACAAAACCGCGTCGATCATGATTGAAGGAAAAGTTCGAGAGTCCTTTGGGCCGTTAATAGGTGAATGGTTTCACAATCCAAGCCAAGGTAAGAAAGACCGGCTGGAATATTTATGCGATACGCTTGGAACTCCCTTTCCGCCTCCCGAACATCTTCGGTATCAACTTTTCCACAGAACTGCCTCCGCCATACTGACGGCAAACCGTTTTAAAACCGATATGGCCATCATGCTTGTGCAGTCTTTTTCCCAAGATCATATGTGGTGGGAGGACTTTCAAAATTTTGCAACTTACATGAATGCCGAAGTCGAGTTAGGCAAACTTGCTAAATCACCTATGAAAACATCGGTTCCCACATTTATCGGCTGGGTTACGGGGCACCAAAAATATCTTTCAAAATAAAAGCTACACGGGCAAAAAATACGACCCGATATGTTCAGGCATTTATAGACAGATTGACTCTTCGCCTTGGACGTCGTCTTGACTTAACCACCCTCAAACTCACAAATAACGGGCCGATGATCACTCGTACTAAAACGCTCGAAACCTGGCACACTTACCGATTTTAAGTCTTTCGCCAGACCTTTCGGAACATAAATAAAATCACAATGAAAAACGGACGCCTCCTTCCACCGAAAATAAAGGGTGGCATCTGGCTCGTCCCCGAATGCAAGGTCATGCCAGTTGTGATAGGCGGAGGTCAGTCCATATTCTGTCTCGAGATGTTTATTGAGCGTCTTAAACTGGGTAACCTTGCGTTTGATGCGCGGAGAGATATTGAAATCACCCATTATGATTGTGGGGTCGGATTTTATGAAATCATCATAGGCTTTTAGACTATTCATAAGATCAGAATAATAATCGGGATTGGGTTTCGCCCAGAGATTTAAAATGTTCAATTTGCCAAGAGGTGAATTTTCTATTCGAATAGCAATGGATGGAGAGACAGGCGCGTTTGGTTGGACAGTTTGAAAGTCATATTGGCACCAAACTGAAACACCCTTATTCGTTTTTCCAGGATCACCCCTCCAAACTGTGTTAGGACCTTCCGAAAAACGTGTTTCCTGAAAGGTCATAATATCGGCGTCACAGGTAGTTTTTAACTCAGAGACACGCGCCTCGGTTGTACCATTGAAAACATTCCAAGTCGCTATAATCATTTCAGACGTCCCGCCTCTATTTTGAATGAAGAGGTTTTACGCCTATCAGACCAAATGTCGAACCCTCACCCCCAACGCTCCAAACAGTCCACAAATCTCGACAACCACATATTGGTCTGATGGCCATCTAATACACGGTGATCAATTGTCAGGCTGACAAAGGCCATGGGTTTTATGGCGATGGCGTCTTGGCCGTCGATTGTTTTGACAATGACGCGCTTTTCTAATTTGCCGATGCCCAAAATTGCGGATTGGGGTTGATTGATGATGATTGGGCTGGCGACGAGGCTGCCGCTCACGCCGTGATTGGAAATCGTGAAGGTGCCGCCTTTGAGGTCACTGGGTTTGAGTTTGTTTGTTTTTGCGCGGCCCGTAATATCTTGAAGATCGCGCGCGACCTCAAAGAGGCTCTTGGATTGTGCGTGTTTGACAACAGGTACAACAAGGCCTGCGTCCCCCAGGCTCGTCCCGATCCCTATATTGACATCGCCAAAGAGTTGGAGCCGATCATCATGCCAACGACTATTTACGCTCGGCACAGCTTTCATCGCCTCGACACAGGCCATAATAAAATAGGCCGTATAGGTGAGCTTGACACCCCTTGACGCAAACTCGGCCTTATGGGCTGCGCGGTGTGCCATGATCGAGGTGAAATCCATTTCAAAAATGGCTGTAACATGGGGCGCCGTCGCAACCGAGTCTGACATATGTTTTGCAATGGACAGACGCATATTTGAGTGCGGGATGGTTTGATCTTTTAACTCATATGCGCTCGACGTTTCAGCGCCTTTTGGTTTTGACGCTATGGCCCCGTCCGAGTGATAAGATTTCACATCTGCTAAGGTCAGTCGCCCGCCCTTGCCTGTCCCGGACAGGCCAGACACGTCCAAATTATGTTGCGCCACATACCGCCTGACAGAGGGGCTTAGGCCCGGATTGGGCGCGCTGGTTTGCTTGTTTTGGGGGGGTGATTTTGGTGTATCTGCGACCGCTTTGGGCGGCGTATTCGGTTTTGGGTCTGTACTATCCGTTTGCGTGGTTGAGAGCTTGCCAATGACCGCACCGACGCCGACATCTTGTCCGATCTCACTGATGATTTCGGTGAGGACGCCATCGGCTGGCGCCTCAATCTCCATGGTGACTTTGTCGGTTTCAATTTCAACCAAGGGCTCATCTTTTGAAACTGTGTCCCCAATCGATTTGAGCCAGTTTTGGATCTTCATGGTTGTGCCTTCTTCATTGTCTGATGGCACTTTTATTTCAATGGTGGTCATGGCAAATCCTAGAAGGAAATAAGCTGAAGAATTTTAGTCTCTATATCGGCCTCGCTTGGAACTGCGGCATTGAGCAAGACAGGGTTATGTGGACTCGGAATATCCGGCATTGTCAAGCGCGATAAAGGCGCGTCCAGATCCATAAAGCAAGATTCGCCTATAACGCTAAGGATTTCCGCGCCAAATCCGGCCGTGCCATTATCTTCGTGAACAACCAGGCACCGACTGGTTTTCTTGACCGACTTTATAACCGCGTCTTTATCCCATGGGATCAAGGTCCGAAGATCGATGACTTCCACGCTTTTGCCAGAGGCCTTGGCCGCATTTTCACAGCGCTCAACCATCGCCCCCCAGGTCACGATTGTCAGTTGATCCCCCGCTTGCGTAATTTTGGCTTTGCCAAATGGCAGGCAATATTTATCTCCGGGATAAGGCCGGCGCGCCCAAGCATGATCCAGCATAGAGCGATGTTCAAAAAAGAAGACCGGATCATTGCCGCGCATTGAGGTTCGCAACAGGCCGACAGCATCTTCTGCATTTGACGGCACGGCAACTTTCCACCCAATAGCATGGGCAAATTGAACCTCATTGGTTTGGCTGTGCCACGGATCGCCGCATTTAAAATATCCACCCGGAATACGCACGGTGATGGGGGCTGCAAAGCGGTTATTGGTGCGCCAACGCATGGTGCCGCAATCATTTAATTGTTCAACCGCTGGATCGGCATATTTGCGGAACTGGATTTCAGGCACGGGAACAAGGCCCGCCATGGCCATGCCGACGGCGCGGCCAATAATGCCTTCCTCTGAGAGGCTGGTATCAAAGACACGCGCTTCTCCGAATTTGTCTTGCAACCCCATTGTCACCGCATGGACGCCGCCTTTTGGGCCGACATCTTCGCCGAAGACAATAACTTTCTGATTTGTCTGGAGTTCATAATCCAATGTTTTGCGAATGGCGGTCACCATATTAATCCGCTTGCCGTCGGGTTCGGGATAATCAACCGTCTCTGGGAAATCATGACCCTGCGCATGTAGGCCGCCCATGATTTGAGGAATAATGTCGCCCTGATCATCCGTCTCTGAAAAGGCAAAACGCTGGATGTTTGCAGGATCTGCGACGGGCCGCTTGCGCGCCCCCTCAATTGCGGCGCGCACATCTGCTTCGGCTTGTGTCTCAAGCGCCTCCCAAGCGTCTTTGCTCATGTGACGCGGGACGAGATATGATTTTAATTTGGGCAGCGGATCGCGCGCGCGCTCAGATTTAATTTCATCTTCTGATTTATAGGTCTGGGTATCTTGCGCCGAATGGCCGGACAGGCGCGGCACCTCTAGGCGCAATAAAACGGGCCCTTTACGGCCACGCACAAAATCAACAGATTTTTGGATGAGGTCAGAGGCTTCGACCGGGTCTGTGCCGTCGCCATCAAATATTTCAAGCCCTTTAAAAGAGGCTAAATTAGCCGCGATGTTACAGCCCGGTGTTTGTTTGTCTGATTTTACGGAAATGCCGTAACCATTATCTTCAATATAAAATAACATGGGGAGCTTTAGCGTCGTCGCCATGGTCAATGCCGACCAAAACCCATTGGTTGCGACGGATGCATCCCCACCCAAAACGACAGCGATCGCGTCTTTATAGGCGGGTTCGCCTAAGACCTTATTGTAATATTCAACGGCCTGCGCCCAACCGGCACTGGGTGTATATTGCGCCCCAACGCCGCCGCACATGGGCAAGGCACTCGCCTTCCCTGGATTGGGGTAATTAAACACAACCCCGATATCGCGGCCATCACTATAGCCGCCAGATTTTGCCAGTGGCCCCGCCATGGCGTCTTCCAAATCAACCCCCAAGCAAAGCAGCATGGGGCGGGATCTGTAATAGCCGCAACAGGCATCATTGGGTTTGTTCAAAAGACTGCCCAGCATGATTTGGGCTACATCGTGACCCCGAGCGGAAAATTGATATAAAACCTCTTTGGACGGTACTAATTCCGTTTCTTCAATATGGTCCATGGCGCGGCTAATATTGACGAGATAGGCAATGCGGTCCCAATCAAAATTCGGATTGATAGGCTCTTGTTTTGATGGGGTTGATTTTCGCGCTGCCGATTTAGTCATGTTTAATATCCATCTTGAAACCCGGCATAAGACACGCACGCTTCGCACGCAGTGTCTGATCTCATCCCTTATAGGTCAAAAAATTCGACAACTCGTTAAGATAAGCCGGGCTGATTTGTCTGAGATCTCTATATGAAAATTGGCGAAGCGTTTTCAGCTATATTTCGATCATATTTATGATATAGTAGTTGAAAATGCTATTAATTTCAGTTTTAGAAGCATGAACGACTACATTTTAAAAGCAAGGCATCTCTTATGGACCGGACAGATTATAAAATGTTGGACATTCTGCAAAAGCGCGGACGTATCAGCAGTGCAGACCTCGCCAAAGAGATAAATCTATCCCCGACCCCGTGCCTGAAACGGCTTAGGAAGCTCGAAAATTCCGGCATTATAAAGGGCTATAAAGCTGATCTAGACGCCTCAAAGCTCGGCTTTAATATTAGCAGTCTCGTACTGATAAAAATGGCGGATAATACGCGTGAATCGGTCAATGCCTTTACAGAAGCCGTACGCAAGGTCCCCTCAATTACCGAATGTTATATGTCGACGGGACGGGTTGATTATGTCGCCCGTGTCTTTGCCAAAGACTTTGCGGATTACGAAGCGATTTTGCGCGACGATATTGCCCGCCTCCCCAATATCAAAGATATGGAGACGTTATTCCTCTTTAGTAATTGCGTGCCGGATGACAGTCTCAAATTTGACGCTTAATGCTCGTCAAATGTGATGGTGATTTCGTCCGTTAAGGGTATAGATTGGCAGGTCAGGGCAAGGCCGCGTTCAACTTCGTAATCTTCCAGGGCATAATTGGTTTGCATTTCAACCTTGCCGGTAATGACCTTGGCGCAACAGGTCGAACAGACGCCGCCTTTGCAGGAAAATGGAAGTTCAATATTGGCCGCTTGCGCGGCTTCAAGCACCGTTTCGCCCGAGCGCGACATCTCAAACATGCGCGTCTGACCATCCATAATGACTGTAGCTTTGACATCTTTTTTGGCAGAGGCTGCATCCGTCTTGGGCCGTGAGGTTTTGGGCGGCGCACTGGCGAAAAGCTCGATCTTTATTTTCTCTTTCGGCATGCCGTGTTCGCGCAATTTATCCGAGATCAGAAATAATAACTCTCTGGGACCACAGATAAAGGCTTTGTCGGCTGCCGCTGGGGCCATCCAACGCGTAAAGAGTTGATCTAATTTCTCACCGTCAACCCGGCCATTTAAAAGATCCATATCCCCCGCATCCGTTTTGAGGATATGCAACACGGAAAGCCGCGTTAAAAACCTATCTTTCAAATCACTTAATTCATCGCGAAACATTATCGTATTAAAAGACCGGTTCACATAGGTTAGAATGACCTTGGCATTGGGCTCGGTCTCTAAAATCGTTTTCGTCAGTCCCAGAATTGGCGTGATGCCGCTGCCGACCGCAAACATGAGATAGTTTTTCTGTGTCTCGGGTTCGATTTCATTTAGAAATTTGCCTTTGGGCGGCATGGCCTCAAGCACGTCTCCGACAGATAACTCTTCATTGGCCCATTGGGAGAACCACCCACCGTCAACCCGCTTCACGCCAATCCGAAGTTGATTGTCATTGGCGCTGGAACAAATCGAATAGGAGCGTCTTAGCTCTTCGCCTTCAAATGTCTTTTTAAAGGTCAAATATTGCCCCGGGCGATAGGCAAAATGCTCTTGGTCCGCATCATCAGGCTTGAGCGTGACGACGACAGCCTCTCTGATATCTTTGCGGATATGGGTAACGCGTAATGGGTAGAATTTCACAATAAGCCCCTAAAGTGCTTTGAAATAATCGAAGGGTTCCAAACAGCTTTTGCAGCGGTAACTCGCCTTACATGGCGTGGAGCCAAATTGACTAATGCGTTCAATGTCAGCTGAGCCGCATTGTGGACAGGCGATATCGGCTTGTTTGGCCCCCGTCAGGCTGATCATGCCTGCGCAGGTGTCACCCTCAACAGGCGGGACTATGCCGTAATCTTTGAGCTTTTGACGCCCGCTCTCACTGATCCAACGTGTCGTCCAGGCTGGCGACAGCACAGAGCGAACCCGTACATTGTCTAGCCCTTTTTCGACTAAGGCCGTTTGAATATCGATTGAGATCACGCTTGTCGCGGGACAGCCCGAATAGGTCGGCGTAATATCAATGCAGAGCACGTCCTCTTCCCAGGCCACATTGCGAACAATGCCTAGGTCCACCACAGAAATCACAGGAATTTCAGGGTCAGGCACATTATCGAGCCAAGCCCAAATCTGCGTCTCGCTGGGTAAGTTTAGGTGCAGCGCCTCCATAATTACCAAGAGGCTCCGGGATGGGCGCGCTGTAAATATTGCATTTCGGCGAGTAACGGACCCATGGCCTCGCTATGGATTCCGGCCTTCCCGCCAGAGCGCATCAAAGCTTTTTCCGGCAGGGTTAAATTGGCGAGAGGCATGACCCTATCAATATGGTTTTGGAAGGCTTGGCCGATCTTTGTTAGGTCAGGCGCAATACCAGCCTCTTGCATTTGGCTATCGAGGTCATCGGCGTGATGCAGCTCACCCGTAAAACGCCATAGCGCATTTAAGGCGGATTGCATTCTATCGTGGCTCTCATTTGATCCATCGCCAAGGCGAATGATGAGATCGGTCGAGCGTTCAAGATGATAGGCAACTTCTTTGACGGATTTCTGCGCGATCTCCGCAATATGCTTGTCCGAGGACTCGGTCAGCGCTTGGAGCATGGGATAGTGCCAGCAATCAAATAGGAATTGGCGCATCAGACTATGCCCAAAGCCTTTATTAGGCTGTTCCACCAAAAGCACATTTGAAAATTCACGCTCATCTCTGAGGAAGGCCAAATTATCAGCCGTTGTCGGCTCAGCATTTAATTCGGCCGCATAATTTAGCCAATTCGTTGCTTGCCCAATAAGGTCTAAGGCGACATTGGCAAAGGCAATATCTTCTTCGAGTGCAGGCGCATGCCCACACCAGGCTGAGATTTGCTGGCCTAAAATCAGCGCATTATCGCCCAGACGCAGGACGTATTTTTGCAGATGGGTTTGATCCGAAACGCCCATTACATGCTCCCGACTTCATCAGGAATTTTGAAAAATGTTGGATGGCGATAGACCTTGCTATTTGCGGGCTCAAAAAAGGGCCCCTTTTCGGTCGGCGAACTGGCGGTGATATCACTTGAAGGTACAATCCAGATCGAAAGCCCTTCATTTCTGCGCGTGTAAACATCACGCGCATTTTTCATCGCCATTTCAGCATCCGGCGCATGTAAGGAGCCGACATGGCGATGGGCCAAGCCATATTGCCCGCGGATAAAGATTTCCCATAAGGGCCATTCACGTTTGCTCATCTCACCCATCCTTATTCCGCCGCCGTTTTATAAGAAGATTTCCTATCCGCATGGGCCTTTAAGCCCTCGCGAAACCACGCCCCATCATCCCAAGCCTTATTTCGCGCCGCTAGGCGTTCGACATTGCACGGACCATTGCCTGAAATAACGGCAAAAAATTCTTCCCAATCAGGCTCACCAAAGTCATATGCCTCGGACGCCTCATTCCATTTTAAATCAGGGTCTGGAACCGTTAGGCCGAGATAGTTTGCTTGCGGTACGGTTTGATCGACAAATTTCTGGCGAAGCTCATCATTTGAATCTTGTTTGATATTCCAAGCAAAGCTTTGGGCGGAATGGACACTATCTTTATCAGAGGGGCCAAACATCATAAGGGACGGCCACCACCAGCGATTGAGCGCGTCTTGGGCCATGTCTTTTTGCGCCTCAGTGCCTTCGCAAAGGCGCATCATTATATCAAAGCCTTGACGCTGGTGAAAACTCTCTTCTTTGCAGACACGGATCATGGCGCGCGAATAAGGCCCATAAGAACATCTTTGTAAGGGCACTTGGTTCATAATGGCGGCGCCGTCGACCAGCCAGCCAATCGCGCCAATATCGGCCCATGACAATGTCGGATAGTTAAAAATAGAGGAATATTTGGCTTTGCCACTTAAGAGCTGTTCCGTCATTTCATCGCGGGAAATCCCAAGTGTTTCAGCCGCGCAATAAAGATATAATCCATGGCCGGCTTCGTCTTGGACCTTGGCGATGAGGATTGCCTTGCGCTCTAGGGTCGGCGCGCGTGATATCCAATTCCCTTCTGGTAGCTGGCCGACAATTTCCGAATGGGCGTGTTGCGAGATTTGACGCTTTAAGGTCTTGCGATACCCTTCAGGCATCCAGTCTTTGGGTTCGATTTTTGCACCCGCATTAATGCGGATCTGAAACGCCCTTTCATCGGGCTCCATATCCTCGAGCGATTTTAAGCCTTTGCCGGAAGATTTCACCATTTGCGCGTACATAACATACCTCAAATCTTAAAGATTGCCCCTATGTATCATAAACCGACCAGTCGGTCAATTATAGAAAGGGCCGTTAAACCCGCTCATAAATAGACGCTATGCCTTGGCCGACCCCAATACACATAGACGCAAGCGCTTTATCTGTGTTGGTGTGATGCATTTCTTCAATGGCTGACATGACAATACGTGTGCCGGACATGCCCAAGGGATGCCCCAAGGCAATCGCCCCGCCATTCGGGTTCACATGGGGCGCGTCATCATCTAGGCCCAATAGGCGCAATGTGGCCAAGGATTGCGATGAAAAGGCCTCATTGATTTCGATAACATCCATATCCGCAATTTTCAGCCCCGCCTTTTCCAGAACGCGCTCGCTTGCAGGCGCAGGTCCGATCCCCATGACGCGCGGCGCAACGCCGACGGCTGCTCCTGTCACAAACCGTGCGCGCGGCGTAAGGCCGTGTCTTTTCACACCGGCTTCTGAGGCGACAATAAGGGCCGCCGCGCCGTCATTCACGCCAGAGGCATTGCCCGCCGTGATGGTACCGTCCGGCTTTACGATGGGCCTTAACTTGGCCAAGACTTCAAGCGAGCTATGTCTTGGGTGCTCATCCGTATCAAAAATAAGATCTTCTTGCTTTCGCCGTGGTATCGAGACCGAGACGATCTCTTTGGCCAGACGGCCAGACTTGATCGCGGCTTCAGCCTTTTCCTGGCTTCGTTTTGCAAAACGGTCTTGGTCTTCGCGGCTAATCTTATAATCCTCGGCCACATTTTCCGCCGTCTTGGGCATGCCCTCTGCCCCGTAAACCGCCTCTAAGGCCGGATTGGTAAAGCGCCAGCCAATGGATGTGTCATAAATTTCGGCCTGTCTTGAAAAGGCCTTGGGCGATTTTGGCATAACGAAAGGCGCGCGCGTCATAGACTCCACACCGCCCGCAATGATCATATCGGCATCCCCCGCCATGATAGCGCGGCAGGCCATGATGATTGTATCCATGCCCGAGCCACAAAGACGGTTGACTGTGGTGCCCGGAACTTTCTCACCCAGACCCGCCAGCAAAGCCGCCATGCGGGCAACATTGCGATTATCCTCACCCGCTTGATTGGCGCAGCCATAGATCAGATCATCAATCTGGTCCCAATCAATGCCGGTATTCCGCTCTTTCAGGGCCTTTAGGGGGATAGATGCAAGATCATCGGTTCTGATGGTTGAGAGCGATCCGCCAAATGCCCCAATGGGGGTGCGAATAGCATCGCATATAAAAGCCTCTGACATGTTTAGTCCTCTTCTAAGATTTGGCCACGAATAGTGCGAGACAGGCCTTGAAATGTTGCGACAACCCGCGCGTCTGGTCCGGTCACGACAACATTATAAACGCCTGAGCGGCCCGCTTTGGCCTCACATTTGGCGGTGGCCGTAAGTTTTTCACCGACATAGGCCGGGCTTAAAAATGCGATAGACGCTTGTTGAGCGACAGTGACATTATTTTCTGAATTACAAGCATAGGCGAAAGCGGAATCAGCCAAAGCAAAAATCATCCCGCCATGGATAGCGTCAAATCCGTTGAGCATGTCGGGTTTGACAATAAAGCTGACACGGCTCCATCCAACACCCCCATCCTCATAAGTCGTTCCCCAGACCTTACTCGTCCCCTCATTACTAATCATATGATTTGCAATGCGACCCGCTTGAATGTCTGCTTCGTCCATTTTCAAACTCTATAATTGACCGTCCAGTCGGTTTATTATAAGAAAGATTTTCCTAAGGCAAATTAAGAATAAAAATTGATGGGAGAATGATGTGGCAGAGTATAAGACAATTATATTATCCGTAGATAATGGCGCGGCAGTCCTCACATTAAATCGCCCCGATCGGTTAAATAGTTTCACGGCCGAAATGCATGAGGAAATGCAGGCTGCTCTAACCGAGATTGAAAGAAATGGCTCTATTCGCGCTCTATTGCTAACGGGTGCTGGCAGAGGGTTTTGCGCGGGCCAGGACCTCGGTGACCGTGCCGTTGCGCCCGGCGGTGAAGCGGTTGATCTTGGACAATCTTGTGAAAATTACTGGAACCCTATGGTGCGTAGGCTGGCAGAGATGCGCATTCCTGTCGTGTGCGCGGTCAACGGCGTGGCCGCTGGAGCTGGCGCAAATGTCGCCCTCGCCTGTGATATTGTCATGGCGGCGAAATCTGCCAAATTTATTCAGTCTTTTGCCAATATTGGCCTTATTCCAGATTCTGGCGGCTCATGGGTTCTCCCACGCCTGATCGGACAAGCGCGCGCATTGGCGATCACCCTGACGGGCGAGCCCGTTTTGGCGGAAAAAGCAGAAAGCTGGGGCATGATTTATAAAGCCGTTGAGGATGAGGCTTTAATGGAAGAAGCCCAAAAATTAGTTGCGCGGCTAGCCAAAGGCCCAACACGCGGTCTGGCAGAAACCAAAAAACGGATCCGAGAGTCGTCCCTCAATACATTACAGGAAGAACTCGATCATGAGCGCGACGCTATGCGCGAGCTCGGATATTCCAAAGATTATGCTGAAGGCGTTGCCGCCTTTATGGAAAAACGCAAACCCATTTTTTCAGGCGAGTAGGAGCGAGACATGTCCGCACAAATTTTAGAAAACTTTGTCTTGCAAAAATGGATGAAGGGGCAATCCGGCCTGGTTGATATACAATCTGCGGTCACAGGCGAAACCGTCGCCCAGACCAGTTCCAATGGGATCGATTTCAAAGAGATGGCCGATTATGCGCGCAATGTTGGCGGTCCTGCCCTGCGCGCCATGACTGTCCACCAACGCGCCTATATGGTCAAAGATTTGGGCCTCGCACTCTCGGCGCGAAAAGAAGAACTCTATGCCTTAAACAGCCATACGGGCGCTACGCGCCGCGACGGCTGGGTCGATATTGAAGGCGGCGGCATGACCTTATTTTCTGCCTCTTCCCAAGCGCGTCGCCATTTCCCAGATGCCCATGTCATATTGGACGGCCATCCCGAACAAATTTCAAAAACCGGGTCATGGATGGGGCAGCATGTCTATACCTCTTTGCAAGGTCTCGCCCTGCATATTAATGCCTATAATTTTCCGGTTTGGGGCATGCTTGAAAAATTAGGCGGTGCTCTCATTGCGGGCGCGCCGGTTATCGTAAAACCAGCAACCTCGACGGCCTATCTATGTGAACATGCTGTGCGCATTATGATCGAATCTGGCGCGCTCCCTGATGGTGCGTTGCAACTTATCGTCGGACGCACAGGTGATTTATTTGATCATCTTGAAGGCCAAGATGTTGTGTCGTTTACAGGCTCCGCATCTACAGCCGCAAAACTTCGTGCCCATCCGACCGTAATCAAAAACAGCGTTCGCTTTGTTGCCGAGCAAGATAGTTTAAACGCCTCTGTGCTGGGACCAGATGCTGATGCTGGCTCTCCTGAATTTGAACTTTTCATCAAAGAAGTTGCCAATGAAATGACCGTTAAGGCTGGTCAAAAATGTACCGCTATTCGCCGTGCCTTTGTACCAGAAAATATGATGGACGCCGCCCAAGAGGCGCTGTCGGCAAGGCTCGCAAAAATCGCTGTCGGTGATCCCGACGCAGAAGGGGTTCGCATGGGGGCTTTGGTCAGCCAGTCCCAGCGCGATGATGTGCGCAAAAAGGTCGTCGAATTATCTGAGCAGGCCGATATTGTTTTTGGTGATCCGCTCACCCTAGACCCGGTGGGTGCGGATAATAAAACGGGCGCTTTTATGTCGCCCATTTTACTGCGCTGTAACACGCCATGGGACGCCCCTAAAATCCATTCGGTTGAAGCCTTTGGTCCCGTCTCGACCTTGATGCCCTATAAGGATTTGGATGACGCCGTCAGGCTCTGTAATGAAGGGCTTGGCTCTTTAGTCATGTCGCTCTTTACTTATGATCCAGAGGTCGCGCGCGCTATTGTCATGGGCTCCGCATCTTTTCATGGCCGGATCGCAATGATCAATCGAGACAATGCCAAGGAAAGCACCGGACATGGTTCACCCCTTCCAACCCTCGTCCATGGCGGTCCTGGCCGCGCAGGTGGCGGCGAAGAAATGGGCGGCATTCGCGGCATTAAACATTATATGCAACGCACGGCCCTACAAGGCACGCCAGCGCTTATTTCAGGTGCTACAAAAGTCTGGATGAAAGGCTCCACAATGACGACGGATGGCCCCCATCCGTTCCGGTTTAATTTCGATGATATTTTCATTGGCAAAACGCTCAATACGGACCGCCGAACGATCACACTCGAAGACATTGAACATTTTGCAGAATTCACAGGCGATAATTTTTACGCCCATATGGATCAAGCCGCGGCAGAGGCGAACCCGTTCTTCCCCGGACGGGTTGCACATGGATATCTCCTGCTCTCATTTGCGGCTGGATTATTTGTCGATCCCGCGCCCGGCCCTGTCTTAGCCAATTACGGATTAGATAATCTGCGCTTCCTCACCCCCGCCTCACCGGGTGACACGATCAAGGTTAAGCTGACGGCAAAATCTAAAAAGAAACGCAATGATGAATATGGCGAAGTTAAATGGGACGTTGAAATCACCAATGATGATGACGAACTTGTCGCGACCTATGACCTCCTAACAATGAATGCGATTGAGCGCGCATAATGACGTCTAATTATCAGCCGCTTCTCGATGAATATGAAAAACTTTCCGTCGAAGATTTAAGAGCGCTGCAATTAGACCGACTTAAAAAAACGCTGAACCATGCCTATGAAAATTCCAAGCCTTACCGCCAAAAATTTGATGCCCATGGCGTGACACCTGCGGATTTGCAAAGCTTAGAAGATTTGGCAAAATTCCCATTCACGGCGAAAGAAGATTTGCGCGGATCATATCCCTTTGATTTCTTTGCTACCCCTATGGACAAGGTTTGCCGTATTCACGCCTCATCTGGAACGACCGGACAAGCAACAGTTGTAGGCTATACCAAAAATGATGTCGACATGTGGGCGGATGTCGTCGCGCGCTCTATACGCGCCGCCGGTGGTCGCCCGGGCATGAAATGCCATATTGCCTATGGCTATGGTCTGTTTACGGGCGGTCTCGGTGCACATTACGGCGCGGAAAAATTAGGCTGTACCGTCATTCCCATGTCAGGCGGACAAACCGAAAAACAAGTCACCCTTATTCAAGATTTCAAACCTGAAATTATAATGGTCACGCCCAGCTATATGCTCTCCATTCTGGATGAATTTCACAGGCAAGGCCTAGACCCCCGGCAAAGCTCCCTAAAAATTGGGATATTTGGCGCGGAGCCTTGGTCCAATGAAATGCGCCAAGAAATCGAACAGGCGTTTGATATTGATGCGGTCGATATTTACGGCCTTTCGGAAGTTATTGGGCCGGGCGTTGCCAATGAATGTATCGAAACAAAAGACGGCCCGACCATTTGGGAAGACCATTTCTATCCTGAAATCATAGACCCTGAAACAGGTATACCGGTTCCGGACGGTGAAATGGGTGAGCTTGTGTTTACCTCTCTGACCAAAGAAGCCATGCCGATCATCCGCTACCGCACGCGTGACCTGACCCGTCTTCTCCCGGGAACAGCGCGTAATATGCGGCGCATCGAAAAAATTACGGGCCGGAGTGATGATATGATGATCATTCGGGGCGTGAATGTCTTTCCGACACAAATCGAAGAACTCATCTTACAAATAGCCGGGCTCTCTCCTCATTATTATTGTGAAATTTCCCGACCTGATAGGCTGGATGTTTTGAGCGTTTTTGTCGAAGCCAAAGCTGGCACAAGCGATGACCTAAGAGACAAAGCGGCGAAGGACTTACAATCCCGTATTAAAACTTTGATTGGGGTCTCGACACTCATCAATGTTCGTCCAGCAAATTCTCTGGACCGCTCCCACGGGAAAGCCAAACGGATTATTGACCGACGCGAAGAAAAGGCCTGATACATGATTATTTTAAATGCGCTCTATAAGACCCCGTCTGACAAAGACGCCTTTCACACATATTACGACACAGTTCATATGCCCCTCGCCAAAAAAGTGCCCGGCTTGCTCAAAGCCGAGGTTGAAATGGTGACGACAGTTTTTGCGGGTGAAAAAGACGATTTTTATATGCTGGCGCGCCTCTATTTCGAAAATGAAGAGAGTTTTCAAACGGCTATGAAATCACCGGAAAATGCCGCAACAGGTAAAGATCTTCGCAATTTCGCACAAGCCGGCGTGAGCCTCTTTGTGACCAAACTATAGAAACATTAATCTTCAATAAGTAGGAATAGGCTTAGAGCTTTATCGGTTGAAACATGGCACGCACAAAAGCAGATAATTACGATAATAAACGCGCGAGCATTACAGCTAAAGCGGCGAAGCTCTTTGCAAATAAGGGCTTTGGCGGTGCGTCAATTTCGGATATTTCCAAGGCTTGCAATGTCTCAAAATCCCTTATCTATCATTATTACAGCGCGAAAGAAGATATCCTTTACGGTGTCATGACGGACCATATTGACGCGCTGACCACGGCGATTTCAAATCCGAATTTAAGTGATAGCGATCCAAAGCAGGAATTTCACAATCTCACCCTGGCTCTACTAAGATGCTATGCTGGCGCCGAAGACGCCCAAAAAGTCCTCCTCTATGAACTCAATAAACTGACCGCAAAACAACGCAAATACATCGTGGCAAAACAAAGGTCTATCATCGATAGATTTGAACAAGTTTACATTCGTGTGGAACCGGATATTAAAAACAACCCAGCAGAATTACGTTCAAAAATCATGTTGTTTTTTGGATCCGTAAATTGGATCCACACTTGGTATAATCCCAAGGGCGAAAT
>CAYTLJ010000051.1:14646-16583 GCA_964438555.1 uncultured Algimonas sp. | reverse complement strand
ACACTAGCACCTGAAGCTAGCGCGTCTACCAATTCCGCCATCTGGGCACGTCATTGGGAGCCGAGCATTTAGACCTGAGCTGTATTTTGGTCAAGCCTCGCAACCGGCGTTCGGGACGCGGGCTGCTTACGGTACCACGCCCTCACCTAATAATGGAAAAACCGCTTCTTCTCGGTAGAGATTTGCGCCTCTCTTTTTAGCATGACTAGAGACTAGGCTAAACTGATCAACGAGGAATGGCCTTGTTTTGAAATCCGCCATGCGTTGTTCAAAGGCGATAATCCGTTCAAGGGGCGAGCGCGGTCGCATATAGGCCATGGTCACATGGGGCAGGAAGTTTCGGGCCTCCATTTGCACACCCGCCCGGCGGGCCGCGTGTCGGCAATGTTTATGGAGCCGGATCAAGTCTTCTGACGGGCCAACCCCAGCCCAGATCGCATGGGGCTCAGTGCTTCCGAAATGCCCGCCCCCTTTTAATTCAAGCTCGAAACTCCCCGCATGTAATGTTGCGAGTTCCTGATCAAGCAGTTCGGCATGATCTGGATCGACCTCACCGAAAAAGCCAAGCGTGATATGAAGCTTTTCTTCAGAAACCCATTTCGCGCCGGACACGCCTTTTTGTTCACGAATGACATCGCGCGCGATCATCTGCGGCAGCATAATGGCAGCAAAGAGTTTTAACATAATAGAACGGCGTGATTTGGATTGATATGCGTGTTGAGCCGGGAGCGGGCCATAGACCCAATCAAGCCAAATTGTAAAGTCCTTTTATGTCACCAAATAATTGTCATTTACGCCACGGGTGAACGATGTGTTTTGTGAATGCGGTGCGCTTCTTTTTCCATCTCGTCCGTCCAGCTGATGTCATGGGCGTCAATATTAGCCTTGAGCTGCTCCATTGATGTGGCGCCAATAATATTTGAGGTGACAAAAGGACGGGTTTCGACAAATTTCAATGCAAATTCCGTCGGGGTTAATCCGAGCCGCCTCGCCGTGTCATTGCAATCGCGAATTGAGGCATCGGCATTTACGTAACGCCCTAAAAATTGCGGGAATAAATCCCGGCGCGAGCCTTTCGGTATCGTCCCGTCATCATATTTTCCGCTTAGCAGTCCCATTGCGAGTGGAGAATAAGCCAGTAATCCAACCTGTTCACGCATCGCAATTTCGGCACGCTCATAATCAAAACGTCGCGCCACCAAGGAATAAACACATTGATTGGACACAAAACGCGGACCGTTTTCACGCTCTGCCATATCTAGGAATTTCATGGTCGCCCAGCCATATTCATTTGACAGTCCAATATGGCGAATATTGCCTTTTTCAACATGCCGACAAAGCGCGCCATATATGTCTTCGAGCGGCACCATATCTGCCGTATCGTAATCGCGGTAAGAGTGAAAACCAAAGCCAGGAACCCCACGGTCCGGCCAGTGAAGTTGATAGAGATCAATATAATCCGTTTTGAGGCGTTTTAGGGATTTCTCAAGCGCCTCGTCAATCTGCGCTGGCGTGTGTCTAATCATCGGCACATCGCCATCACGTGCCCAGGTTAGTTGCGACCGACCCGCCACTTTGGTCGCAAGGATGAAGCTATCGCGGTTTTTTCGCATCTTTAGCCAAGAGCCAATATATTGCTCGGTCCGACCCTGTGTTTCGGCTTGGTTTGGGACGGGATAAGCCTCGGCCGTATCAATGAAATTGATCCCGCGACCTATTGCGTAATCTAGCTGTTCATGGGCTTCTTCTTCAGAATTCTGATTCCCCCAGGTCATGGTTCCGAGACAGACAGACGTCACATTTATGTCCGTTCGACCAAGTTTACGCAGTTCCATAGGGTATCCTCAAGGGTTTATAAGATTAACAAATATACGGAATATTTGTATTTGCTTGCCAAAACCCCTATATAAAGGTTAAATACGTCGCAATGACGAAAG
>CAYTLJ010000051.1:9102-14546 GCA_964438555.1 uncultured Algimonas sp. | reverse complement strand
TTCGGTCGCGAATAGTCATTGACCACATAAGACTTTTAAAACCCGCTTTTTACAAAGCGGGTTTTTTTATGGGCAGATCATAATTTGAACATAGTGCGATGGTTAACGCGTAATTAATGCCCCTTCGGCATAGAACACGCCATGCCATTTTCATTTAGCATAATACGAAAAACATCATTATTTGCGCTGTCTTGCGCCTATCTTTTAGGCATGGCGGTTCTGTCGCTTTGTGCCGTGTCTTCTAAGGACCTGCCCGATCCTAAAAAGCTCTGGGAAAAACAAAGACCCGTCTCCGTTCAAATCCTTGACCGGCAAGGTCGAGAGGTCTTGGTGCGCGGGGCTGGCCTTGATCGTCCGGTCGACATGGAGGCCCTCCCCTTTCATATCCCAATGACAATTCTGGCCATTGAAGATAGGCGGTATTACAATCATATTGGGGTTGACCCACGCGCGATTGCACGAGCCGCCGTGAGGAATATTAAAGCTGGCAGATATGTTGAAGGCGGCTCTACCCTAACCCAGCAATTATCGAAAAATATTTTTCTGACGCCAGACAAAACCATGGGACGTAAAATCCAGGAAGCTATGATTGCAATCTGGCTAGAGCGCGATTTTACCAAAGACGAGCTCTTGGAAATGTATCTCTCTCGGGTTTATTTTGGCAGTGGGAGTTGGGGGCTCGAAAACGCATCTCATCGCTATTTCAATAAACCCGCTGGTGATTTAACCTTGGCTGAAGCCGCCATGTTAGCTGGGCTCTTGCAATCCCCGTCTACGAAAAATCCCGTCTCGCATTTTGATCGTGCTCTGACCCGACAGCATATTGTTTTAGAATCGATGCAATCGCAAAACCTCTTGGAAGACGGTATACTTCAAATGGCCAAGACCGAGCCACTAACTATTCACAAGCCAGCAGATACTGATGGGGCACAATATTTTGTAGATTGGATTTGGTCATCGCTTGAAGAAAAAATCGGTATCCCCACGCAAGATATTGTTGTGCAAACAACACTTGATCTCGACGCACAATCCGACGCTCAAATCGCTTTAGAAGCCAATATTGATGCAGATCGAAATGCCACGCAAGGCGCAATCATTAGCTTGGACGGCACGGCAGGCGTAAGGGTGATGGTCGGCGGTCTAGATTATAGCGAGTCTCAATTTAATCGCGCCACACAAGCTGTGCGCCAACCTGGATCGGCTTTTAAACCATTTGTCTATCTGGCCGCCCTGCGGGCTGGCAAATCCCCGTGGTCATTAACTGTGGATGCGCCCATTACAATCGAGGATTGGAGTCCAAACAACTTCTCTGAAGAGCATATGGGATCTGTGACCTATAGCACGGCTTTTGCAAAATCCCTTAATACTGTGGCCGTCAATATTGGCGAAACAATCGGCCGAGATCGCGTTATTTCATTGGCTGAACAATTTGGTCTCTCAGACCTAAAGCCTTACCGTAGCCTTGCACTTGGCGCGCAGGGTCAAACCCCATTGGCCATGACAGAGAGCTATCTACCCTTTGCGAATTGGGGAAAACGTCGGGACGCCTATGGCATATTGACGATATCAACACTTGACGGAAGCCCGCTTTATGACCGGACCTCTCCGCCAGGCCTGTCCGTCTTATCTGCGCAAGAACTGGCCGATATGAACCATATGATGGTCGATGTCGTCACACGCGGAACAGGACGTCGGGCGCGAATTGACAATCACACCATTGCCGGAAAAACCGGAACCACAAATGATTTTCGAGATGCTTGGTTTATCGGATTTACACCAGACCGCGTAACCGGCGTTTGGGTCGGTAATGACGATAATTCACCGATGGATGATGTAACGGGCGGATCAATCCCGGCAAAAATATTCGCCGAGTCTATGAAAGGGCAATTGAAAACTATCCCTGAGGCAAGATTACCAGTCTCATCTAAGCCGGACTGGGCGCGCAAAGATGCGCAGCTAAATAGCTTATTAGACCGGATTGAGGGTCGCCTGCCCTAGCGCATTTTGCGATAGCTTAAATCAATACTCGGCCCCAACCGCATGAAGCTGGGCCCCATTTTTACTTAGCCACCGTTTAGCTGGTTTTACGTCATCAAAAATACGGTCACATACGGCCCAAAATGCAGCACTATGATTGGCTTCAATCATATGGGCGCATTCATGGGCTGCGACATATTCTAGGATCTGAGGCGGTGCACAGATAAGGCGCCAGGAATAGGAAATATGGCCCTCACCATTTCGCGTAATACAAGACCCCCACCGGCTTTCTGTATCACGGACGCTTATTTTCCCAACGCGTTTACCTAGCTTATCCGCGTAATGATGTGACGCCGCTTCGAGCTCCGCTCGCGCTTCTCGAATGAGAAACCGTCTCACACGTCCAGCAAAACTTTCAATATCTGGACTGGGCACAATAATTTCACGCGCCTCTCTATCGATTTTTGCACGACCGCGTCCAGGCGGGCAGATCAGGCGGTAAAGTTGACCTTGAAATAATATTTCATTTTCTGGAAAAAAGGGCTGTGGCGGCGGCAAAGCTTCCAATTGAACATCGATCCAATCCGTTTGTTCTTTTGCAAATTGCTTTGCTTTTGGAAAGGCACGCATGCCGGGCACAATAACTTGAACCTCTCTCGCACTATTTTTCACCTTAAGCGAAATACGTTTTGCGCGAGTAGACAGAACATAGAGGATACGCGGATCTTCTCGATCACGATATGGGAAATCCGCCTTGCTCAACGCCCGAGCCGTGCTATCGTCAGCTTTAAATATGTTATTGAGAAAGCCAGCCATAATGTCTTTTAAACGGTCTTTTCTGCTTTTGTCTGTTTTAATCGTCGCGGGAATCGCAATTTTCTGGATAGTGAGAGGCAGTGGTGGGTCCGACAAGGGGCAAGGTGCATTGAAATCCAAAGAAATTGCTGCGCTTGACCTTAGTAAAGCGGATGCAGAGGTCTTTAAACCCTATTTTGCGCTATCAGACTGTGCTGGGGAAGAGTTGGAAGCGCTCGGCGCTTTGGCCGGACTAGGCTTCGGTGAGAGCGGTGATTCGAACTTAAGCTATTCGAAACGCGAGGCAGACGGTGCCACAATCACATATCATGACCTATTGGTTGAATATGAAACGGGTGCGAGCCATGCATTCAAAGCCGAACAAGCAATTTTTCATTGTGCTGGCATGGTTCAGGACGGACCGTCTTTTGATCGCCTAGATCTAACGAACGCCAGTATTTCGGAAAATGACGTCACCTTCTCCTTTGGCTCTCTCATCGTCAGTCATCCAGACCCCGAAACTGCGGCCAATCTTGTTGAAGGTATATTGGGGAAAAGTCAGGCTAATCCAATAGGCAGTGCCGGATTTCGCGGGGTATCTATGGCCGATATATCTATGGCCACAGACGGGTTTGAAGCCACATTAAACTCTGCGGCTTGGGGTGAAACGCGACATGATGATAATACAGGAATAGCGGACGTGCTGATCGATACGCTAAATGCCTCTTTTGAAAGCCCAGAACGCGCTGAAAAAATGCTGATTACCTTTAATGGCATGAGCGCCCGAAATCTCGTCCTCAATAATAAAGCGGGGCAATTTGTTTCGCCGAATGATGCGGTAAGCTCATTATTAAATGGATTGACGATCTATGAAAAACCTTATGACGAATTTATTGTTGATGCTGTAAAAATAGAAAGCGTTGATTTTAATTTAGACTTTGACGGCATTGAGGCCAAAGCGACCGAGACAAATGATGTCGTTACTGTGATACAAAAACTAAAGCCGCTAACGATTAAAATGGGACCAAACTTAAAAGACAATCCGGCATTTGCGACAGTTTATAATTACGCCGAAACATTAGGGTTCGAAACCCTGTCATTATATGGTGGCTCAGTCACAACACTTGATAAAGCATCGGATACCATTTCCGTGAGTGATGGCCAACTTGTCCTAGAGGATGGTTTTACTTTGAATATGGAATATTCGGCCCTTGGTCTAAACACTATGGTCAATACGCTGAAAACCATGTCTGACTATGATCAACGCGCAGACCCGATGAAGCCGCTCAATGACTTAAAGCTCAAAGCCGCTAGAATAACCCTGGAAGACCAGTCAATCACGACAAAAGGGATGAAATTAGCCTCTGAACTGATGGGCGTGTCTGAAGAGAACATAAAACGCATGTTGCCTGGATTGCCCCTTGCTGCCGCATTCGCTGCGAAAAATGACCTCGAAGCCGAAATCTATTCAGAAACAACGTCAGCTTTTGCCAGCTTTGTTAAAAAAGGTGGCACGCTTACACTGGAGACCAATCCCCCGGAACCTTTTTCTATCGGTCAATTATTTGGCGAGACCGTATCGGAGATCGATCCAAAAGCATTAGGGTTTTCGGCCTCGCAAGATAATTTACCCCGCTAATCTGAGGCCTTGCATTAGACCAAAGAGGTTTGATCACCTCCCTATTTTCACCTTTAAAGACTAAATTTCCAAAGTTGTGGTCGAATCCGGCGAATTTTGGAATAAAACGCGCTCAGAATTAGCTGGAAATCGTTTCTCGACTTGCTCGCGGCTCATATCATGCTATCAGATGAGGCGTAAAAATATTTGGAAAAAGCGGGTCATCATGTCTATTAAAAACGTCTCTTTACTTAAAACAAGTGTCAGTATTGCTGCCATTTCCGGCCTCTTAATTTTAGGTGGATGTAAAGGGGGTGACAAAGCCGGGAGCTCACTGAGTGCACAAGAACTCTCAGTACTCAGCTTGGATAAAAATAATGGCAAGGTCTTTGGTTCTTATTTCGAGACGGGCGCGTGTACGAGTAATGAGCAAGAAGCTCTGGGGGCCTTAGCCGGACTTGGTCTGGGTGAAGATGGAGATCAAGGTATTTCATTTTCCAAACGAGACGCCAATGGTGCGACAATCTCATATTCCGATCTGAAAATGGACACAGGTGGTTCAGAGGTCGTTTCAGCTAAATCCGCAGTTTTCCACTGTGCTGGAATGACAGATGAAAACCCGTCTTTTAAACGCGTGGACTTAAAAGATTTAAAAATTTCCGAAGACGGAACGAATATCAATATCGGAACATTAGTCGTTGCAGATGCGACGGGATCAATGAGCGCCGCAGTTTTTGACGAGATATTGGGAGGCAGCACGATTGACCTTGCCGATGGATTTCAATTCCCCGCAATTACGGCATCTGACATAGATATGGACTTAGAAGACATGGACTTTTCGGCTAAAAGTTTTGCCTTTGGACATAAGACAACTGAAGAGGAAAATAATTTTGGTGACATAATGATCGAGGATGTATCATTCAAAATGCTAGAGCCGGACACATCGGAAGAAATAACGATAGACTTTGAAGGTCTTAATTTTCGAAATTTGAATTTAGATAGTTCTATAGATGGTTTTTTGGCCGGCGTGAGCGGCTCTTCGGACTTTAATGTG
>CAYTLJ010000051.1:6677-9002 GCA_964438555.1 uncultured Algimonas sp. | reverse complement strand
TTTGAAAGCATGACATTTCTCGCAAGTTCCGAATCCAAAATCGATAGTAGCAAAGATACTTTTACGGTTTCCGATGGACGTTTTATCATGCAGGATGCGTTCACGCTAAAGATGGACTATCAAGCCTCTGGTCTCGCAGAGGTGGAAGCATCACTGCAAAACATGACTCAGGATGAGTTGCTGCAAAATCCGTTAAAAGCATATAACGGTCTAAAAATAAACAATTTCAAGATGACGCTTGAAGATCAATCCATAATCGAGCGGAGTATAAAGCTCGCAGCCGAGATGACGGGTCAATCGGAAGATCAATTAAAAGGCATGGTTGCACTTGGCGCAGCCGGCGCAGGATTGGCAGCTACAAATGAATTAGAGGCCAAACTCTATGTTGATACGGCAACTGCATTTGCTGAATTCATCAATAAAGGCGGCAACTTAACCATCGAAATGAACCCTCAAACTCCATTAGACATTGGAAGTTTAATGGACGGCGGTGACTTGGATCCCGAGACACTTGGATTCTCGGCCAGTCAGTCAAATTAAACGCAGCTGATACGGAACGCCGTTTTAGGTTTTGAAGGTCTGGATCATGATCCAGGCCTTAACCGATATGGCAGAGTAATTTCACGCGCGATGAACATCTTTCAGTATCACGTGATCTTGGCACAAACACCAAAATTTGATCGTTCCATGCAAATTTCTTTTGCGAACTCTCATTTATGCTATCTAATGATGGCTTGAAAACGGCTCGCACTCGGCGCATATTACCCTTTAACGAGTCAAACCTCATTGTTTAAAAGGTGAAACACATGAAAGTTCTGGTCCCAGTCAAGCGTGTCCTTGACTATAACGTAAAGGCGCGCGTCAAAGCCGACCAATCGGGCGTCGACCTCTCAAATGTCAAAATGTCTATGAACCCTTTTGATGAGATTGCGGTTGAAGAGGCCGTTCGCCTCCAAGAAGCTGGTACAGCGACTGAGACCATTATTGTCTCGATCGGGCCCGCAAAAGCGCAAGAAACAATCCGAACAGGGCTCGCTATGGGCGCGGATCGCGGCGTTCATGTTCAATCTGATGATGATCTTGAACCATTGGCCATTGCAAAAATTCTAAAATCCGTTGCGGAAGCCGAAGGCGCCGAACTGGTCATTATGGGCAAACAAGCCATTGACAATGATTATGGTGCAACGGGAGGTATGCTTGCAGCCCTTTTAGATTGGCCAATCGGGTCTGCCGCAAATTCAATAAAAAAATCTGGTGATGCCCTGACAGTTGTCAAAGAAGTTGATGGCGGTTTGCAGACTGTGAAATTGCAACTACCTGCACTTGTCACGACAGATTTGCGCTTAAATGAACCGCGCTATGCGTCGCTTCCAAACATCATGAAAGCCAAGAAAAAGCCGATTGATGCGAAAACGCCTGCAGATTTTGGCGTGGATACAAGCCCGCGCTTAAAAACCTTAAAAGTATCAGAACCCGCCGCTCGAAAGGCCGGCATCAAAGTTGAAGACGCAGCGCAACTCGTCGACAAACTCAAAAACGAAGCAGGAGTAATCTAATGGCTTTACTCGTTATTGCAGAACACGATAATGCATCCGTCAAAGATGCCACACATAAAACCGTCACGGCAGCGTCACAGATTGGCGGAGATGTAGATATCCTTGTCGCAGGCAAAGGCATCAAAAACGCCGTCGCCCAAGCTGCCAAAATTGACGGTGTTCGCGCCGTAATTGGCGTTGATCACGCCACATTAGAGCGCCAACTCGCTGAAGCAATGGAAACGGTCGTCCTTGGCCTAATGGGTAACTATGACGCTGTTATTGCTGCCGACACAACCACGCATAAAAACTATATGCCGCGCGTTGCAGCCAAGCTAGACGTCCAACAAATTTCCTCCATTACCGGTGTTGAGAGCGCGGATACATTTGTGCGCCCCATTTATGCAGGCAATGCAATGGCAACAGTGCAGTCATCTGACCCTAAAAAAGTGATTACGGTTCGAACGACGGCCTTTGCTGCAGCTGGCGAAGGCGGCTCAGCCTCAACCTCTGATGCAGATGGTGGGATCGGTGCATTGAAATCCGAATTTGTCGGCGAAGAGCTGACAAAATCAGATCGTCCAGAACTGACAGGTGCCAAGACAGTTATTTCTGGTGGCCGGGGCATGGGATCTGGTGAGAATTTCAAATTACTAGAAGGCATTGCTGACAAGCTAGGCGCCGCTATGGGCGCTTCGCGCGCGGCTGTTGATGCTGGATTTGTTCCAAATGATTGGCAAGTTGGTCAAACTGGTAAATCTGTCGCACCTGAGCTTTATATCGCTGTTGG
>CAYTLJ010000051.1:0-6577 GCA_964438555.1 uncultured Algimonas sp. | reverse complement strand
GGCTTGGCATGACGCCGCATAACCCTCGAGATTTGAGCTTCAGTCACTTCGCCAATCCCGTGAGACCACTTCGGATTACGGTCTTTATCGATCAATTGCGCGCGAATGCCTTCATAAAAATCCTGTGTCTTTAAAAACCCAAGCGAATAATCGAGTTCGCGTTTCATAGCGGTTTTG
The DNA here is from genome assembly GCA_964438555.1 of uncultured Algimonas sp. Taxonomy (GTDB): domain Bacteria; phylum Pseudomonadota; class Alphaproteobacteria; order Caulobacterales; family Maricaulaceae; genus Litorimonas. The sequence continues at coordinate 6,400 of CAYTLJ010000051.1, read as the reverse complement.
AAGTCGAGCCCTGCTCCCCGGCGTAAAGTTTCAAGCGTTACCGACAAGGCCAATGGCGATTTTTTACGCAAATTCTCCGCCTGTTTCATGGCCCACTCAGATCCATCTTTTTCGAGAGCCCCCAAAATCGCCGGAATAGTCAATTGGTCAAAACTTGAGAGTGCCGACGGCAATGGCTCTGCCTCGGGTGGGCGTTTTACAAAGTCTTTAATGACAGTTGCAGCAGCAACATCAGACCCGTCAAGAGAGGCTTGTCCCAAAGCTTTAATAAGTTTCGCGTGATCGTCTGATGGTACATAAGCATTGGCGACATTAATGGCGCAAGCTTGTCCTGTCTTTAACCTAGCCCCGGTCAAACCAAGCCAATTTCCGATGGCTGTTCCAAGGCGCGGGAGAAAATAGGTTCCACCAACATCCGGAAAATATCCTATGCCTGTTTCTGGCATGGCAAAGAGCGTCTTGTCACCCGCTATGCGCAAGCGTCCATGGACCGACAACCCAACTCCGCCCCCCATGACGAAGCCATCGATTAAAGCTATATAGGGTTTAGGATAGGTTTTGATCAGCTCGTTCAAGGCATATTCAGTCCGCCAAAACCGTTCTGCCCGATCATCGCCTGCCTTACCGCTATCATGGAGCAATATCACATCGCCGCCCGCGCAAAATGCGCGGTCCCCTGCACCGTCCACCAATATGGCGCCAATCTCAGGATCGACGGCCCAATCTTGCAAGACTTTTGTCATTGTAAGACACATCTCTTCGGTCAAAGCATTTAATGCATCCGGTCGATTGAGCGTGATATATCCAAGATTGCCTTGTTTTCGCGCAATAATTTGATCAGTCATAAAAGGTCTTTCAATCGAAACAGCTTTATATTCAACATAATATTGGCAGTGGAAATACTAATTTTTCCATTAGGCCATCACCAATGGCATACATATACTCAGGTTTAGTAAGACCCTTAAATCAACTAAAACTAAGTTTTGGTTAGACCAATCACTGCATTAATTATGATTTTCGCGACGCAAATTGATCACGTTTCAGAGATCAAGGGGAGATATTCATAAAAGTGTCAGCTAGAAACAATCAATATCAAATTTCTGATCTAAGAGAGATCACAACTCAAACGCTATGACGAGGTGTAATATGAAACGTGCTTTGAAAATCACAACCCTGCTTTGCGCAACGCTCGCAATTTCAACCACCTCTATTGCAAAAGACAAAACTGTCCCCGGAGACGTTTTTGATCTGTCTGAGTGGAATATCACACTTCCGCTTGATAAAAATAAAGATAAAAAGCCCGATCAAGTTTCTGTCAAGAAACTTAAAAAATATGAACATCCCGATTTCTTCTATTTAGACGAAAATGGCTATATGGTATTTGCAGCGCCAAATAAGGCGACGACAACAAAAAATTCATCAAATACACGGTCTGAACTCAGACAAATGTTACGCGGTAAAAATACCAACCTAAAAACACATGGGTATAAGAATAATTTTGCGGTTGAAGCCCGTGTCGCCTCAAATAAATTTGCGCGTATTGGTGGACGGTTAGACGCCACCCTCAAAGTCGATCATGTCGCAAGGAATGCGGGGAATGCAAAAACAAAAGCAGCGTATTCAGTGGTTGTTGGACAGATCCATGCTGTAAAATATGACAATACCTCCTCGGGTTTTGGCTATGGTAATGAACCGATTAAAATCTATTTTAAGAAGCACCCCGACCATGAATATGGGTCTGTATTTTGGAATTACGAACGCAATCTTGCCAAGAAAGATGAAAACCGCACGGATTTATCCTACCCCATTTTTGGAAATCACTGGGAAAATCATGAAGAACCTGGACCTGCTGGTGTCAAGCTTGGCGAGGAATTCAGCTATACGATTAATGTTCATAAAAACACGATGTATCTAACCTTTTCCAATGACCGTCATGGGACGAAGACATTTACGAAAAGCTTGGTTCAAAATATTGACCCCTTTGGCGAAGTCGACCCGCTTGACAATAAATTCAGCTATGGTGGCGACTCGCTTTATTTCAAAGCTGGCGCTTATAATCAGTGCAGCACGAAAAAAGGTGGCGGAAGTTGGTTCGCCGGATGCGCGGGAACTGGAGATTGGGAAACAGATAAAGCCAATGGTGATTATACCCAGGCCAGCTTCTCAAAGCTTACAGTAGGTGAATCCACGCCGCCCGCTACAAATTAAAACGAAGCTTAACGTAAGGGTGGGTTGATCTATTCAACTCACCCTTATGAATTCCCCTTTACGATATCATCCCGTTCAACCTGCCAACGCGCTTCTAGAGCTTCCCTCAAAATTTTTACATTTCTAATATTTCCTCTCCAACCAACATCAAATAGATCGCCGATAATCGGAACAAGGCCAATCAGCCAGTCAATAAAGATATTGAACCCCATACGTCCTAAATGACGAGACCCGACCCCAAGCTTTTTTGCCCCTAAAACAATACTGCCTGACACGGCTAAGCTGATCGTATCTCCGATACCGGGTATCAATCCAACAATCGAATCCAATCCGATAGGAATAGGTGAAAAAGGAATGTTAAACTGAGCATCCATCAATTTCGCCACACCCTCTAATTGTTCGAGCCGACGCGCTTCTAACGCCTGCTGCTCTGACCAAATAGACAAATTTTCCTGGGCTTTTGGCGTCAGTATCTCGACCTCAGACTGTTGGTTAGAATAATTTATATCGGACATAAAAAAAACTGAGCCGAATTGGCTCAGCTTTTCAATAGCTCAATGTATTTTTTTACTATGCCGTCGCGCGGAACATATCGAAATTTTCATTTACGGCTATTGATGATTTTGACTGTATCGCGACGTCGCCATTCACTGTATTTGCAGCCTTCCGCCAGGTAAAGATCTTAGCCAAAGGTGAGCCGGACGGACAATACCAGCGCCGCACAGACGGATCCCATTTCGCGCCCAAGCGTTTCGCAAGGTCACGGTCTTTATAATCGACATTCAAATAGTGCTTTACCGCCATTCTTAAATCTCCAAACCATTCATTAAAAAGAACATAACAAGAACATGCAAAATGGTCAAGGGATTTATTCCTATCCATGACAAGTCTCTGAATGACGGATAATCTATGGCTAGGCTTCAACGCTTGATCGTGGCATATAGTCGGCAAAGCGAGGGCAAGATGACATTTTCAATAAAACCATATCAGGTCATTCTAACGCTATTGATCTCTGTTTTTTTCCATTCGGCGGCCACGGCACAATTACGACCCATGATTTACGCGGAGGAAACAATAGATGTGCCGCGCCTCGACGTCTGGGAAGACTGGACAACTGAAGACGGTATTACCAGCTTTATGGGGGAAAGCGCGACAATAGAAATGCGGCCCGGAGGCGCTTATAATATAATTTTTGATCCAGAAGCCCCTATAGGATCACAAGGCAATGATTATGGGCAGGTAATAGGATTTCAATTTGAAAATATGCTCAGCGTCACTTGGTCAATGCCGCCCTCTATGCCCAAAATAAGACCGCACCTTACGGCGCTACAATTAGAATTCAAACGTATCGACGACAATAAAACGCGATTGCGGCTCTTCCATACAGGATTTGGAGACAGCGTGGCCTGGGACGAAGGCATTGCCTATTATCAAGACGTATGGCCTGCTATCCTTTCTAAATATAAAGTGACGGCTGAAGCCGAATATGAAAAGACAAATAAAAAATGAAACGTGCGTGGCTAATTTTATCAATCGGGCTTTTTTGTGCGCAGCCAAGCCTCGCGCAAAATACGGATCCAACGCGTCAAGACCTCGCACTTGCGGCAGGATATAAAGCTATGTTCACCTGCTCGGCGGTTTTCAACGCTGGAAAATCGGCAGAACAAATTGCGACTGATGAACTGGCCAATATTTACCCAGACTTTGCAGCCGGCATGGCAGCAACCAAGGATGCAGTGATAGACAAGACGACACATAGTGTCAGCGTTACATTTTCAGATGATATGCCGCCCCGAATTTCGGCGTGGCGCGAACATTTGGGGTGTACCGCCCTCCCGCAAGGCGCCAGCGCCGACGCAGTTAAACATCTCCCAAAGGTAAAGTTACAAACGCCAAACAAAAATATGGCTGATGTGGCTTGGCCTATGGGCGATCGTCTTAGCAATCTGCCATTACCTGATACGATTGATAAGGCAGCCTTGGACAAAGTCCTCCAAAATGCCTTTGACGGCGAGTATAAAGGCAATACGACAGCCACGCTAATCATTCAAAATGGTCGCATTATTGGGGAAAAATACCGTGAGGGGTGGGATATGCACACCTCCCAACGGACCTGGTCTGTCGCAAAATCAGTCGGCGCCTCTATCATTGGGGCCGCAGTTGAGGACGGCATTATTGACGTTGAGGAAAAAGCCGGACTTAAAGCCTGGTCACGCAAAGGCGATCCTCGCTCGGAAATTACGATTGAAAACCTGCTTCACATGGCGAGCGGCCTCCATAGCGATCCTGAACCTGGCAAAAGAGGCAACCGAACAGACCAAGTCTATTTCGGCGGTGGTCTCATGGCCCAACAAGCTACACGCAACCCTTTAGAAGCCCCGCCCGGCGCGCGTTTTAAATATGCCAATAATGATACAATGCTGGCCATGCGGGCCTTGCGCGAAGCTATGAACAGCGACCGGAAATATCACGCCTATCCCTTCAAAGCCCTTCTTCATGAAATCGGCATGTTTCACACAGTGCCCGAGATGGATTGGGGAGGCGATTTTATTCTTTCAAGCCAAGTCTGGACAACCTCACGTGATCTTGGTCGATTGGGTCTTTTATATCTAAATGACGGTGTCTGGTCATATGATGGTAAAAAGAATCGCATATTCCCCAATGGCTGGGCAAATTATGTGGCAGCCCCTGCCCCCGCCCAACCGGCAAATCGCTTGGGTGAACGCGCGTCAGAACCAGGGCGCGGCTATGGAGCGCAATTTTGGCGCTATGAGAACTATCCAGGCATTCCCAATGACACTTATGCTGCGCTAGGCAATCGCGGGCAGTTCTTGATTATTGTGCCGTCTCGAAATGCTGTCATTATTCGCAGAGGCCATGATTGGCGAGAAAACTATTTCGACGGCCCGGCCTTTGCTGCAGCGGTACTTGAGACACTCGCGCCCTAACCCGCGTCTTCGGGATCAATAATGATTAAACCATCAAGGCGCCAAACCGGTCTTTCCGGTTTTGGAGGTTTACGATTAAGTTTCGACTTAAGATTTTTCAATTGTTTTGGCCGAATCGCCAATGCTTCGACCCGTAGAAACAAGCCGGATAAAAGGCTAAAATATATTGCAGACCTATGAATTAATCTTAATAACATGGCGATTGCTCAAAAGATTTTGACATACAGTTGCAACTCATACTACAAGGGGGATGATATTTTTGGAACTATCTTGATTTTTTACCTTTCAAAATGGATAAAAATCATTCAGATAGGGTTCAGCTATCTTAGGCCATTGGCCTAATAGTTCGTTAATTTCACTCCTTGGCATCCCATGAGAACTGCCAAAATCAGGTTTTCTGGGGGAACAACATGAAAAAATCTACCTTATGCTTGGCCGCGTCGGCGCTGAGCTTACTTATGGCCAGCACGGCCACTGCACATGATGACGACGAGGGTTGGTACCTTCGCGGAAATGCAGGCTACGGCATTCACGAGGATGCTGTACTCACCGGCGATGTTGACAGTAGTTTTCACTCAGACGGTGACATTGAAAGCGAAGGCAATATTGGCGCATCCTTGGGTGTAGGCTATGATTTCGGTGATAACTGGCGTCTTGAATTAGACGGCGACACGCTTTTCACAGATTTCGGAGCTATCAGTGAGGTCCCAAATAGTTTTGCGAAGCTTCGCACAAACAGCTTGATGATCAATGCGCTTTATGACTTTGATGATTTCGGCAGGTGGGAACCTTACGTCGGTGCCGGTATTGGTCTCGTTCAAGGTGATGCGAGTATTGCAGCCCATGATTTCGCCAATGTCGCAGGCACGCTAGACCGTACGCCTGTTTGTCTTGGCGCAAGAGTGGTAAATCAAGCCGTAACCTGCGATGTTAGCGAGGATGACACAAGCTTAGGCTGGCAGTTGCTTGCAGGTATGGGCTATAAGGTCACCGATAACCTGACTTGGGATACACATTATACCTATCAGCAAGCCGGAGACTTTGATTTCGATGGCAATCTCATAAATGGCGTAACAGGCGCATCTAGCCCGATTAGCACGACATTTGAAGATGTTGGGCTACACAGCCTTATGACGGGTCTGCGTTACACATTTGGTGGTCATACGCACGATGTGGTTGCGACTCCTCCGCCTCCGCCTCCGCCGCCGCCGCCTGCGCCGCCGCCGCCACCACCGCTGCCACCG
>CAYTLJ010000050.1:11041-16646 GCA_964438555.1 uncultured Algimonas sp. | reverse complement strand
AAGAACGCTTATTAAAGGGTTGGCTTTAAACGCTCAAAAATGTCTTGGGTTGAAAGCTCAGGATTTAAGATAATGTTAGAGCTGATCTCTTTGTCTGCAAGCTTTGCATAATCCAGCGCTCGACTTGCTAAAAGGTCTGGATAGCACCTTAGGACGGCGTCTTTATCAGACTCATTTTTAGTTTGATTAAAATGACTTCGCCAAATGAGAGGTTTAGGGTTTTCGAAATATTGAGCTTTCAATCTTTCAATATCTTTGTCAGTCGCTGATATATGGACGACATACCAGTCTTTGCCGAGCCTCTCTTGGGTTTCTCGGGACGTGTATATTACGCTGCCGGTCGTATCTAATATGGTGTTACCATTATTTTGGGCAAGTGCCGCATCGGTTGCTTCTGTTTCTAGTGTGATCGATTTCGCTTCGCGTTCAGCATAGCCTTTAGAATAGGGTTGGCCTTGCCAAGCCGCAAAATCGGCCATGCTCCCTTTGCCCAAATTTTCCCAAATAATTTTATCAACCTCTAAGAGGTTAAAATTGAAACTCTGGGCTAGCCGTTGTCCCGTAAAGCTCTTGCCAATATTTGACATACCGATCAGCGCGATACGCAGATCATTTTTTGCGTAACGGTCTTCGAATTCTAAACGGCTGAGCTGCATTAGGCGTGTATAGCCAGGTAATCTGATAGTGCGGCAAGTTCAGGCGCCATGACATGCATACGTTTCTTCTTTTTCATTGCACGGGCCAAGGGTTTGGGAAGGGGGATATCTGAATGCAATATTCTTTCGACACTATCCGCAAATTTTGCTGGATGCGCCGTACCAACGGTGATCCGCGTAAAGGGTGTGTCAATATCTTGCGCAAAAGATGACATGGCTAGGTGACCAACGGCCGTATGCGGGCACATGACATAACCCGTCTCGGTATATATGCGTCGAATATGTCGTTCCGTTTCTACATCAGTAAATGATGCGCCCCAACAAATTTGTTTCACAGACTCATATTCCTCACCATGTAAGGATAATATCCGAGGGAAGTTATTTGGACGCCCTATATCCATGGCGTTTGAAAGGGTTGGAACACTTGGCCGCGGTCTATATTCGCCCGTTGCAAGATAATCGACAAAAGGGTCATTCGCATTGTTACCGATTACAAATCGATCGATTGGCGCACCCATTTTTTTAGCAATCAAACCTCCGGTCAGATTCCCTAAATTTCCGGATGGAATAGCATATACGATCGGTCGGTTTGGGTAGGTTGCTTTGGCTTGGATCGATGTCCAAAAATAATAGAAACTTTGCGGTATGACGCGACCAACATTAATTGAATTGGCACTCATGAGATTAAACGCTTTGGATAATTCGTCGTTCCCAAAGGCATCTTTCACAAGTTGTTGGCAATCATCAAAACTTCCATCGACAGCTATCGCTTTTACATTGGATTTCGCGTTACCCATCGTTGTTAATTGTTGTTCTTGAACTTTGCTTACGCCGGTTTTTGGAAAAAGAATAAAGACCTTTATGCCGTCTTGATCCAGAAAGGCATCTCCAATCGCGCCGCCCGTATCACCAGAGGTTGCGACCAATATTGTGCGCTTTTGTTTTTTGCGTGCCATAAGATGACTTGCTGCACGTCCCATAAATCTCGCCGCAAAATCCTTGAAAGCTAAAGTTGGTCCATGGAAAAGCTCAAGAATAAAGTCCTGCGCATCAGGTTCAAACGCAGGGTCTAATGTTTCACCGCCGAGTGTTTTGATTGGAACTGGAAAATTATAAGCATCCCTGCAGATGTTTAATAAGTCTTGATCGCTAAATTGGTCATCGACAAAATGACGTGCCAGTTCAGCGGCGCAATCTGCAAAAGATTTTGCGCCCATCTGTGCGGTTTGCGCGGCTGAGAAAAATGGCAAGCTCTTAGGCATCCATAGCCCCCCGTCAGGTGCGAGACTTGCCAAAAGTGCATCGCCAAATTCAGCGGTGACGTTTGAATTGAGGTGCGAATGATAGTTCATGCGCGTCCCTTTAGCTAAAGTTGCGTATTGCGCAAGTTTTTACCTGAAAAACCCTATCTATTGCGAACAGAATGCGCGAGAATATTCACCATTGTTGCACGTGCGGTAATTTTTCCGATATTTTTGATTTTATGAGGTCGATCCGCACGGTACCTTAATGTCTCACCTTTTGAGACGGTCCAGCTTTCCTGCCCGACCGTAATTTCCAATACACCTTCAAAAACGCTTAGATTTTCCACAGAGCCCTGAGGGTGGGGCGAGCTTTCCAAAACCCCATTGATTTGTGCCGTGAAATCATACCATTGCGCAAATTGGACCGTTTCAATAGATCCGATTATCTGGAGTTCACACAGGCCGTCTTCGCTATACAGTTTAGGGATGTCTTGAATGTTGGCATGTTGAACCAAAGCCGTTTCATCTGGCCAATCAGAGACAATGGCTTCGACACTTGTCCCAAGGGCTTGTGATATTCGAGACAAGGTTGCTAATGTTGGATTACTCTCATTTTTCTCAATTTGAGAAATCATAGATTTCGCAACGCCAGAGAGTTCCGATAGATCGCCCAAAGACATACTATCAGCCACTCTTAATCGTTGAATTGTCTGCCCTAACTTTTCTGTTAAAGCGGCTGTTTCAGGACTTGGCTGGCGTTTTGATCTGGCCATAAACTTTCCGTTAGAGTCTAGATTTTTCTGAAGTGTTCTATATATAGAACAATAGCGTTCAATCAAGAGTACGACTCAATTTTAGCCCGAAAGGTCAATATAGAAAGATATCATGCGGTATTTGCCTATACATTTCGATACACGCAACGCGAATATCCTCATTGTCGGCGGTGGAGCTGCCGCGGAGGCTAAGTTACGTTCATTGTTGAAAACGGAGGCACGGCTGACTGTCGTCTCGCCTGAAATTGGACCCGAGCTGGAACGCTGGTCGAATGATGGTAAAATTGATTGGCAAGACCGCAATTACAATCCTACGGACCTAGAGGGCGTATCACTTGTTTATGCGGCGACAGAAAATGACGAGCTCAATGCGCAAATAGCCAAAGACGCATCAAAAAAACACCTACCGGTAAATGCTGCAGACCAAAAAGAGGCTTGTCGTTTTATTACGCCAGCACTTGTTGATCGCTCGCCCGTGGTGGTTTCAATTGGAACGGAGGGGACTAGTCCTGCATTGGCGCGTGCACTTAAAGCAGACCTTGAAACCCGACTTCCTCCTGAAACTGGTAAATTTGCTTTAAAAACCAATGCATTACGTAAAAAAGTGAAAGCTGTTATGCCTGACCTTGCAGATCGACAAAGGTTTTGGGCAGGGGTGTTGGGAAAACGAAATTTAACAGAGCAGATGCGCATAACTGCAACGGAGTTAGAAGCACAAGTTGAGCAAAGATTGCAAGGCATTGATCAGCAAGCCGGCAAAGTCGTCTTAGTTGGCGCTGGGCCCGGTGACCCTGATATGCTTACAACTGCGGCCAGGCGAGCCCTTCATGCGGCTGATGTGATTATCTATGACCGCCTTGTCAGCGACGGGGTATTGGATCTGGGTCGACGGGAGGCTGAATATATCTATGTTGGCAAAACCCCCGGGAAACCCTCCATTGGTCAGGACGTCATCAATGAAATTCTGGTCGAAAAAGCCTCAGATGGCCTGTCTATTGTGCGGTTAAAATCGGGCGATCCACTTATTTTTGGTCGGGCAGATGAGGAAATCAATGCTTTGATCCAAGCATCAATTCCTGTGTCCATCATTCCCGGAATTACATCAGCTGCCGCCGCAGCCGTATCCATTAATGCCTCTTTGACGACACGCGGCACAAATAAGGCTGTGGCCCTTTTAACAGGGCATGATGCAAAGGGGTTTGCCGAACAGGATTGGGAAAGTCTTGCGCGGCCAGGGGGGCGAGCAGCAGTATATATGGGGATTGGCGCCGCCGGATTTATAAAAGAGCGTCTCTTGCATCACGGAGCAGATGGATCGCATCCGGTGACTGTGGTTGAAAATGCCTCTCGACCCAATCAAAAGATTATTTATACCAAATTACAGCAATTGCCTGATGATATTACAAAAGGCGGTGTTAAAGGCCCGGCAATCTTGCTAATTGGATATTCCGAACGCGCCAAAAATTTTGAAGGACAGTCAACGGTATGAGCACGTTAAAGCATAAGGGCAAAGGCCCTCAGTCCATGACGGCCAATGAGTTAAAAGATGGCTACTCTGTTTGGTTGAATAAGACGTTTAACTGGACGCGAGACTTCTCTGAGGCACTCTGCACAGAAGACTCAGACCTCATTGAGAAAATGGGTGAAGTTGCGGATCGTGATGTCGCGGCCAATATCGTTGTCGGGACATATTATATCGACATTGAGCCAGATACGGGTCTACCTGTCAGGTACCGTGAAAAATTCCGGGTTAAAGGCCCATCCTATGACACAGCTGATTTGCTGGAGATAAAATAATGTATCGTTATGACGAATTTGATGCGCAGCTCGTTGAAGAACGCACCAAACAATTTCGCAGACAAGTTGAAAGACGCGTCAAAGGCCGGTTAAGCGAGGCCGAATTCCGACCTCTACGTTTGATGAATGGACTCTATCTTCAGCTTCACGCTTATATGCTCAGAGTTGCTATTCCATACGGAACGCTATCAAGTGATCAAATGCGTATGCTTGCCCATTTAGCCGAAAAATATGATCGCGGTTATGGACATATTACGACCCGTCAGAATATTCAGTATAATTGGCCGAAACTACCGGATGTGCCGGATATGCTCGATGACCTTGCAAGCGTTCAAATGCACGGCATTCAGACCTCTGGGAATTGCATCCGAAATGTGACCTGTGATCCTTATGCAGGCGCGACGGCGGAAGAAATCGAAGACCCAAGGCCTTTGGCTGAACTTATCAGGCAATGGTCAACCCTACATCCCGAATTTTCATTCTTACCCCGGAAGTTCAAAATTGCAGTGACAGCGGCTGAAAAAGACCGGGCCATGATCAAGGCCCATGATATTGGCATCCAAATTGTCAAAAATAAAAAAGGTGAGGTCGGCTATAAGATTATCGTAGGCGGTGGTCTGGGTCGAACGCCAATCATTGGCCAAACCCTCAGAGCGTTTTTGCCCAAAGCCGATTTATTGCCATATCTTACGGCAGCCCTGCGTGTTTATAATCGGTATGGGCGCCGCGATAATAAATATAAGGCACGGATAAAAATACTAGTTCAAGAAACAGGGATTGAGCGTTTTACAGAACAAGTCGAAGAAGAATTTAAAGCGATTGACCTGGGTGATATTGCGGTTTCAGACGCAGAACTTGCTCGGATTGAGAGCTATTTTGCGTCACCGAATTTTGACAAGTTGAAAGACAACCCAAAACCTTACACCGACGCATTGGACTCTGACAAAGCCTTCTCTCTCTGGGCCAAAAATAATATTGCTCCACATAAAGCGTCTGGCTATGCGATCGTCAATATTTCGCTAAAGCCCTTAGAGATGGCACCAGGAGATATAACTGCAGACCAAATGCGCATTGTTGCAGATCTGGCCGACGAGTTTTCTTTGACAGAACTTAGAACGACCCATCAACAAAATCT
>CAYTLJ010000050.1:0-10941 GCA_964438555.1 uncultured Algimonas sp. | reverse complement strand
ATCTGGCCGACGAGTTTTCTTTGACAGAACTTAGAACGACCCATCAACAAAATCTCGTTTTACCACATGTGAAACAATCGGATTTGCCGGCGTTATTTGCCAAGCTCCAAAAGGCGGAACTTGCCTCAGATAACATCAATCTGATCACAGATATTATTTGTTGCCCCGGCATGGATTTCTGCGCCCTTGCAACGGCGCGTTCTATTCCAATCTCACAAGCCATTTCTGAACGTTTTTCGGATCCAGAACGTCAGCGAACAATTGGCGAAATGCAAATAAAAATTTCCGGCTGTATCAATGCCTGTGGTCACCACCATGTTGGTCATATTGGTATACTCGGTCTGGAAAAATCGGGTGTTGAATTTTATCAAGTCAAGCTTGGCGGTGACGCGTCCGAACATGCCGAAATCGGCAAGGTAACGGGCCCAGGATTTTCTCAAGACGAGCTTATCGACGGTATTGAGAATATGGTCGATCTATATTTGGAAAAACGTGAAGGGGAAGAGCGCTTTCTCGACACATATAGACGTATCGGCATCGAGCCGTTCAAAGAGGTGCTTTATGCCTAGTCATATCCTTATACAGGACGGCCGAGAACGAGATGCGAGCCATCTCTCAGACCCATCTGACCTGTCTGCCTTAGACAGTAATGAGCGAATTGAAGTCCTACATATAGCGAATGATATGGAACTGGGTAGCATCATCCCTGCGCTGGATAGAATTGATCTCATAATGATTGATTTTCCAGCCTATACTGACGGGCGAGGGTTCTCATTAGCCAAACAGCTTCGGGTTCATCATGGATATGAAGGAACCTTAATTGCAGATGGCCCGCTTATCCCAGATCAATATGCGTTTGCCCTTCAATGTGGGTTTGATGCGGTCCGTCTTGATGATACGACGATTAAGCGTCACACGATTAAAGACTGGAAAGAAGCTCTAGAAGATTATGATGTCACCTATCAACGCGGCTATGTGCTCAAAGAGGGCCCTGCCACGTCCATTTTTGACGCACGTATAACGGCGCTCGATGAGCGAAAGGCGGCCGACCCTTTTTTCGGTAACTCGGCGGAGTTGACGCTCAGAAAAGCAATCAAAAAATATAATGGTGACTTGGTTCTAGCCACAAGCATAGGTGTGGACTCAGCGGTTCTCCTTCATATGGTTTCAAAGATAGACAAAAACCTCCCCATTATCTTTTTGGACACAGGGAAGCATTTTCGTGAAACCCTCGCTTACCGAGACTTACTGATCAAAAGATTTGGATTGACAAATTTTAAGAATGTTCGACCCGATCAAGATGAACTCTTTTCGGAAGATTACGATGGTGACCTCAATGAAAGTGATCAGGATAAATGTTGTGACTTACGTAAAGTTAGACCACTTGACCGCGTGATCAAAACATATGCCGCACGTATCACGGGGCGAAAACGCTACCAAACGCCTGAGCGCGCAGATATGCCAATTCTCGAAGAGGGGGGAATGCAGGACAAAGTCAATCCGCTGGCCTATTGGAGCGCCAAAGATGTGACGCGCTATTTGCGTATTCATGATTTGCCACCTCATCCTCTATTGGCCCTTGGATATCTCTCAATTGGATGTCAGCCTTGTACGACACGCGTGACTGATGGAGAGGACCCACGTGCGGGAAGATGGAGAAATAGCGACAAGACTGAATGCGGCATACATTTCGTCGATGGCAAATGGGTGCCTATGGAAAAGAAAGCAACCTTTGAGGCGTTTTAACCTAGGTCTTTTTAGACCGTATCTTCAAACTCGCCTTTAAGGTCAGGCCAATAATAATCAGCGATACCAACATCCAGACTAGCCCCCAAACAACCGTATTTCCCCCAACAGAATCTGCGAGCATTTTCGCATCTGTGGGGAGTTGTGAGTTTAACACAACGGTTCGGTAAACATCATTGACAGGGTAGAGCATGCTGGTGAAGCCAATGAATCGCAACAGAAAGTCAGATACATAATTGGGCGCAAAGCGCGCAATCAAAATACCGACGACCGCAGCAACTGCGCTAAATATCAATGAAAAGCTATTGCCAGAAAATAACAAAGTGAGCCCTAAGACCCCTACGCCGAAAAAGGCGAGTATCCATCGATCCCAATTCGTGCGGGCCGCAAGCAGAAATATAAGACTGCCGAATAAACATGACCCAACATAACCAGATGAAAAGATAAAAAACTTACTCCCGCCATATCCTGGGACGGTTCCACTGGCATTGCTATGGACATTGAATTCCAGAACTGTTCCGCCCGTCATAACGAAGGCGAGGGCGTGAGATATTTCATGCAGAAAAGTCGTTATAATCTGGAAAGGCTGCGCAATAGGCGTATTCCAAGTCACAAATAATATGACGGACATGGCGACTAAAATGCCTAGATCACGCTGTGTTTGATTTATATCCATATCTATGAGTGGGCTTTAAAGGCTCTGCTTCGGCTTTCAAGGATATGTTCAATTTTATGCGCATAAAAGGCGGAATTCAGAGGTTGGGGCTTGCACTAAGATTTTACATGTAAGTCATGACGTCCAGATCAAAACAAGTATTATTCATCGCTCTTTTCGCATAATTTCTAATTTGAATATTTGATTATTTTAGTCTTTTTGATAGGTAGGAACTATGAATATTCGAGATCTCAGATATCTGAAAGCCTTAGCCAAGGAAAAACATTTCGGGCGGGCCGCAGAATTTTGCAATGTCAGCCAGCCTACTTTGTCCGTACAAATCAAGAAAATGGAGGATGATCTGGGTATCCCCCTTTTAGAACGCAGTGGAAGGACTGTTATTCTAACTGATGTCGGCCGAGAAATATTGACCTTGTCAAACGATGCGCTTGCATTGATTGATCGAATTTATTCGACCGCTGACACGGCGCGTGATCCGTTTTCTGGAGGACTTAGCCTAGGATCAATTCCCACCATTTCGCCATATCTTATTCCAGACGTGATATTGAATTCTAAACCCGCTTTTCCAAAGCTCAAATTTAGCTTCATTGAAGACATAACAGAACGGCTGAATGAAAGACTGTTAATGGGTAATTTAGACGCCGCCATCTTAGCAACAGACCCCGAAGATCCGAGGTTAGATAAGATTGACTTATATAAAGAAGCCTTCTCTGTTATTTTACCGAAAGGACATCCGCTTAGCGACATAAAGAATCTGGATGTTAAAGATCTGACCTTAAATGAGCTTATTTTATTGCCAGAAGGGCACTGTTTCAGAGATCAAGCCATTGATCTTTGCCAACTCGCGCAACCCTCAACGCTCAATGACGTGAGCGTGTCATCTATGGAAACGATTATAAGTCTGGTCGCGGCTGGGCAAGGTATCTCACTTATTCCGACCAAAGCACTAGGTGGTCGTTGGAGTGTTAGGTCTGACGTCACGATAAAACGTCTCGATCATCCAAATGCTTTTCGTCAAATCAATCTTACCTTTAGAAGAACAACACCAAAACGGGAATTATTGGCGTCGCTTTCCAAAGTCATATTGGAAGGTATGGCAAACCCAGAATTAGCGGTGTCGTGATTGAAGTTCTTTGATCACCGCTGACAATTCAATATCTTTGGCCGTCAAAAGAACCGATAAATGATAAATTAAGTCTGCTGATTCACTAATGAGTTTTTCATTGCTTTCCGCCACAGACGCTAGCGCCGTTTCAACGCCTTCTTCGCCTACTTTTTGAGCCGCGCGATGTAGGGGGCCTTGAAGTAATTTAGCTGTGTAAGATTCAGATGGGTCGGCAGTCTTACGTCCCTGTATCAGTTTTTCCAGATAAGCTAGAAAACCGAAACCCTCTGCGCCGTCTTCGCCAAAACAAGATATAGTACCTGTATGACAGGTCGGGCCAGATGGACGCGCTTTGACAAGAATTGTGTCCTTATCGCAATCCACCTTTAGGTTAACAAGATTGAGCACATTACCGCTCGTCTCACCTTTGGTCCAAAGCGTTTTTCGTGACCGGCTATAAAATGTCACCAGGCCCGTCTCTTTAGTTTTCTCAACAGAGTCCGCATTCATATAGCCAAGCATTAAAACCTGTAGCGTGTCAGCGTCTTGAACTATAGCGGGGACAAGACCATCACCTTTTTTAAAATCAATTTTCATAGTCTAATCTCAATACCAGCATTGTGTAAGTCTGATTTCAAATCAGGGATTGCGATGACGGATTTATGAAAGACCGAGGCCGCCAATGCACCGTCAACATTGGCCTCTTTGAAAACCGTTTCAAAATGTTCAATTGCACCAGCACCACCTGAGGCAATTAAGGGAACATCACAGATACCCCGAACGGCTTTTAATTGATCTATATCATAGCCTTTTCGCATTCCGTCTTGGTTCATACAATTTAGTACGATTTCACCAGCACCACGCGCAACCACATCTTGAATCCAGGCCTTTGTTTCACGGCCCGTTTCACGCATCTTACCGGGGTCACCCGTATGAGATCGAACCCGGTAAGTTTCGCCGTCATAGAAACTATCAACGCCGACAACGATACATTGCACGCCATAAGCGTCGCTTAATTCATTCACCAGTTCTGGCCGTATAAGGGCAGGGGAATTGACACTGATTTTATCCGCACCTGCAGCCAGGCGAGCACCTGCCGCCTCGACCGACTTAATGCCGCCTGCGACACAAAATGGAATATCCAAGGCGCGACTAACTTTACCGACCCATTCTGGACTTACAGTACGATCATCAACGGAAGCCGTTATGTCGTAAAAAACCAATTCGTCTGCACCTTCATCGCGGTAGCGTAAAGCAAGATCGATAATGTCGCCTACATCCACATGGTTTCGAAATTGAACACCTTTGACGACGCGCCCATCTCGGACGTCCAAGCAGGGAATGATACGACGTTTTAACATGAAATTGCTGACGTCAGGGAAAAGGCGCCTTCATAAAGCGCTTTGCCGATAATGATTCCATGCGGACTAAGCGTCTTCAGGGCTTTGACGTGATCTAATTTCCCGACACCGCCAGATGTAATCAGATCAATCGTCGGAAATTCACTTTGAATTCTTTTATAGAGTTCAATATTTCCCCCAATTTGCATACCGTCACGACCAATATCGGTTACCAATATGGTTTTGAGCCCCGAACCAAGATAATCGGACAATACATCCCATAAGGTTTTATCAGATGGTTCTGTCCAGCCTTTAATTGCTGGGCGGAATTCACCGTCATCTCCCTGATTGACATCAAGAGCGAGGCAAATGGCACTAGGACCAAATTCTTTGAGCCAATGTTTCACCATTTGTGGGTTTGAAATAGCCAAAGACCCTATAACAACGCGGTCAACACCCCCATTTAACAAGGTTTGAATTTGGCTAATATCGCGAATTCCGCCGCCCGTTTGCACTTTAATATTAGCAGAATTTGCAATTTTTAAAATTAAGTCCGTTTGGGCACTCTTGCCAGCCTTTGCGCCGTCAAGGTCCACAATATGCATCCATTCTGCACCAGCTTCCGCATAGGCTTTGGCGACGTCAACTGGGTCAGCACTATAATTTGTACGGGCATCAAAATCACCTTTTAACAAACGCACACAGCCGCCATCCATAAGGTCCATAGCTGGATAGATCATAACGTAATTTCCACAAAATTTCTCAATATTTGCGCGCCCGTTTTTGAACTCCGTTCGGGATGAAATTGACACCCCCAAACATTCTCTTGTCTAACAACCGCACTAAACGCTGAACCATATTGGCTAGACGCCAAGGTATTTGACGTGATTGGCGCAGCATAAGAATGTACAAAATAGGCATGATCGCCATCTTCGACACCTCTAAGAAGGGGGTCCTCAGCCTCGTTTTTGAGTATATTCCACCCCATATGTGGTGCTGGAAGACTTTGTGTGTCTAGTTTTTTGATCGTTCCCGGTACAAGGCCCAGGCCAAATGTCTCTTGATCACCTTCTTGTAAAGTCTCGAATAAAAGCTGCATACCAAGGCATATACCTAATACAGGTTGTTCAAGCGCTCTAAGAACAGGTGTTAAGCCTTTGGAATTAATGGACTTCATAGCAAAAGGCGCTGATCCCACGCCAGGTAAAACGACCCGGTCAGCGGAATTGATCCTTGCGTCATGATCCGTGACAATTGCGTCAATGCCAAGACGTTCAAAAGCATAAGTCACGGATGCAAGATTGGCGCATCCGGTATCAACAATGATGAGGCTCATAGCGTGCCTTTGGTCGATGGAATGTCATCACCAATTATCGCGAGTGCTGGTCGTAGGGCACGCCCTACGCCTTTGAAACAGGCTTCAATCATGTGATGAGAATTGTCGCCTTTAACATCGATATGAATGGCAGCCCCTAGGGTTTGCGCTAGGCTTTCAAAAAAATGAGGACACATTTCGACAGGAAACTCACCGACATGGTCGGTCGGAAAATCGCCGTTGAACACTGCAGCGGGACGACCTGAAAGGTCGATCGCAATCTGGGCTTGGGTTTCATCCATTGGAATGAGATAACCATAGCGACCAATACCAGCCTTATTTCCAAGGGCTTGCTTAAGCGCGGTTCCAAAAGCGAGTGCCGTATCTTCGACCGTATGATGAGCATCTATATGAAGATCTCCAACACAAGACAGGGTGAGCCCCATATCTCCATGTTTAGCGATTTGTTCGAGCATATGATCGTAAAACCCAATGCCGGTTTCGATCTTTGTTTGTGTCGCATCATCTAAATTTACTCGGACTGAGATATCTGTCTCTTTTGTTTTCCGGAACGTCTCACCAATACGGTCTGTTCGCTCGACTTGGCCCGTTACCTTAAATGCCTGGAGTAAAATTGCGTTTTCTTCTGGGGAGCCAATCGACACACGAACCTTGCCAGTCGACGATCTATAATCTCTGATTTTGACGTTAAATTGCCTTAGGCGTTCAAAGAGCGCCTTATCATTCTTGATGGACAATAAAACGAAATTTGTGTCCGAGGGATAAACGGTTTCAACGAATTCAGAACGGGTTAAACCTTCGCCCATATTTTGGCG
Organism: uncultured Algimonas sp.; assembly: GCA_964438555.1. Lineage (GTDB taxonomy): Bacteria > Pseudomonadota > Alphaproteobacteria > Caulobacterales > Maricaulaceae > Litorimonas. The sequence goes on along the minus strand of CAYTLJ010000050.1, from coordinate 3,923 downwards.
TTGAGATAATATTTCTTCCAATCTTTTTGCGTGGACAGCCATGGCAGACGGCGCCAAAGCTTTGAGTATCGCGTTTTCAACTGGGCGTGCAATTGGATATGGCGGCAGCACTTTTAGCAAAATTTCAATGATCCGTGGGTCCGCCAATAGGGCACCACCGCGTACACCAGCCAAGGCGTAGGCTTTGGATAATGTTCTTAAGACTACGAGGTTTTCCACCTCTCCAATTTGATCAGCTAAGCTGTCCTGATCAGAAAATTCGATATAAGCTTCATCAATAATAATCAGGGTTGATGGGCAGGCCGCGCAAATCTCTAATATGGCCTGCCTGGATAAACTATTTCCTGTTGGATTGTTGGGCGAACACAGAAAGACCATTTTTACGGTTTCGGCTAGGGCCGCTTTTTTGATTTCAGGGACATCCCATTGATAGGCGTCGTTTAGCGGAATATCGATAATTGCTGCGCCTTGAATGTCTGCGCAGGTCTTATAATAGCCAAAAGTGGGCGAGCAGGTCAGGATCTGGTCTTTCCCAGCTTCACAAAATGCACGCAGTAAACATTCAATACCTTCATCCGCGCCGCGGCCAACCATGAGTTGGTCCGTTTTGACACCGTATAGATCAGCGAGCCTCATCAAGAGTGCCTCTGGTTGCTGTGCCGGATAACGGTTAAAATCAGTCGCACCAATGACTGGGGGTGGGGCATATGGATTTTCATTGGCATCAAGGTGTAAGGCATTTGTAGCCCCACCCCGTGCAGAATAAGGCGTCATGTCTAAAATTGCAGGCCGTGTTATCGAATAAGGCCAATCAGATATGTTCGTTTGGGCACTCATTGCAAAGCCTCTAAACGTAAGGTGACCGCATTTCTGTGGGCGTCTAGACCTTCCATATCCGCAAGCCGTTCCACTGTAGGGCCAAGGTTTTTTAACCCGGCTTTTGTCAATTTTTGAACGCTGACATATTTCAAGAAACTATCGAGGGTTACACCTGAATAAGCGCGCGCCGCGCCGTAAGTTGGCAAGGTGTGATTGGTCCCACTAGCATAGTCGCCGACGCTTTCGGGGGTCCAAGGTCCAAGGAAGATTGATCCTGCGTGACGAATATCAGCTACATAGCTATCAGGATCTTGTAGTTGGACAATTAAATGTTCGGGCGCGTAGCGATTGACGATTTCGATAATCTCATCACGCGTTTCAGCGATAAACATACGGCCAAATTTTAGGGACTCTGTCGCGATATCTTTCCGAGATAAGCTCAGAATTTGTCCTTGAATCGCACGATCAACACGGTCTGCTACCTCTTGGGACGATGCCACGCAAACGACTTGTGCGACAGTATCATGTTCGGCTTGACTAAGAAGATCTGATGCAACGAATTCGGGATCTGATGTTTCATCTGCTAAGACCATAGCTTCAGATGGTCCCGCTGGCATATCAATAGCAGGGCCACCGGACTCTTGCGCGACAAGAGATTTGGCAGCTGCGACCCATGCATTACCAGGTCCAAAAATTTTATCGCATTTTGGAATAGTTTCTGTTCCATAGGCAAGGGCAGCAATGGCTTGCGCACCGCCGACCTTATAAAGGGCGGTTACATCACACCTAAAGGCGGCTCCCAATATGATTGGATTGACCTGACCATCGGGGCCAGGTGGCGTAACTATGATCCTGTTTGGGACTTCAGCCACTTTGGCGGGGATTGCCAGCATTAAAAGGGTTGAAACAAGCGGGGCTGTTCCACCTGGCACATAAAGACCTGCCGTCTCGATCGCACGAAATTCTCGGCGGCAAAACACACCTGGCTCGGTTTCAACCTCAATCGTCTCGGGAAATTGGGCGCCGTGAAAGGCTCGTATATTTCTCGAGGCGCGATCAATAGCGATTTGATCCTCAATGGCGAGGCTTTCCCAAGCTGCTTTCAATTCAGCATGCGGAACCTGAAACTCAGATAATCTTGCGCCGTCATATCGCTGCGTAAGACGTCGTAATGCCATATCACCCGTCGTTTTGACCTCGGACAATATCCGGCGCACATCAATGATCAAAGCATCATCGGAGATTGCATCTGGTCGGGCGAGGGCGCTTTGGCGTTGTGCGGCGTCTAAATCTGTCCAAATAAAGCTTTGCATTAGCTCATCATTTTCTCAATGGGCAGTACTAATATAGCACGCGCACCTAAGGCTTTCAGGCCTTCCAAAGTTTCCCAGAATACAGTTTCAGTGCAGACGGCTTGCATGGCAACAAGTCCGTCTTGTCCAGCCAATGGGATGATCGTTGGCGAGTCTGATCCCGGTAAAAGATCGGTAATTGCGTCTACGGCAGATACCGGGGCATTTAACATAATATATTTCGTTTCCGCAGATTTCAGAACGCCGTCAATACGGTTCATCAATTTCTCAAGAATGTCAGCTCGGTCTTTCGAAAGACCTCGTTTGGACCGGATTAAAACGGCTTCGCTTTTTAAAATCGTTTCAAAGGCCACTAATCCATTTGCCTCTAGAGTCGCACCAGACGACACCAAATCGCAAATACTCTCAGCGATATTAATTGAGGGAGCTAATTCAACGGCACCCTTCATATCGACAAGCTTGGCTGTAATACCTTGCTCGCGTAAGAATTGTCCTGTGACACCAGGATAGGTTGTTGCAATCCGCGTCCCTCCAAGGTCACCAACGGATTGCACTTGTCCTCGCTCAGGCGCCGCCAGACATAAGCTACAACGAGAAAAACCAAGTCGCATAGCAATATCCGCATCAAGTTTAGTTTTGGCGACAAGCTGTTCTTCAACCAAAACATTTTCACCGACAATACCGATATCTGCTGCGTCATTAGAGACAAAAGAGGGAATGTCGTCATCGCGTACCAATAAGAGATCAATCGGCATGTTCTTAACGCGTGCGAGTAGGCCGCCACCGCGAATTGAAAACCGTAAGCCGCATTTTTTGAGAAGCGCAAAACTATCTTCAGCAAGACGCCCTTTCTTCTGCAAAGCTATTCTTAGGCGATCGGTCATGCTTGATCTTTCATTCTTTTTAAGACGGAGCGATATCCGCCATGAGGTTCTTCGCGTAAAAATCGTGCGACGCGGCCAATGGTCGTGGTTGAAACACCCGTTTTTGCATTTATATCGCGGTAGCTAAGATCAGTCGTTTCCAAGAGCTGTGCAACGTGCCAACGCTCTGATAACGCCCGCAATTCAGCAGGCGTGCAAAGATCAATAAGAAAACGCTCGATCTCTGATGTGTCATTCAGAGCGGCAAAAGCTTTCGCCAGATCTTGATATGTGTCTTTTTGTACCATTGTGTTAGCGCGCTAATACACTTAAAATAAGTGCAATCAATGCTAAATTACAGAAAAATATTTGAGAAAAGTGGATGAACGATCGAGCGAATGCCCTAATTACAGGATTCGTAAATGCGGGTTTCCCCAAGCAACATATTACGTGGTAGAACTATCGCAAGATCGTTCATCCGGTGTGGTATGGTTGGGTGGAACAATTTTCTGAGCACGTCTTGGGAACGAAACTCTGTGCATTGCGCCACACAAATTTACCCTACATTTGTAGGGTAAAGAAAGTGTTTATGGGATGAAGAAAATTTTAATAGGAATGCTTGCTATAACAATTCCAATATTTGGAGGTTTTCAAAAAGGATATTGCACGAAAACCGACGGGAATTTAATGATCTTTGAGCTAATCTTGCCTCAATTTTAGACTTTAATGCAATGCTTACTGATTCCATTCAAACTGACTCACCATTCCATTTTCGAATGACAAGGCATTCCACCAGAATTGACAACTTGTTGACCGCTTTGTACGCAAAACAAGACATAAGCCGAGTGGCTTAAAACGCTCAAAGAAGGCCGCTCGCTGAAGGACAAAACATCGGTTTGGAGACATCGCAATTATTAAATTCACTCTC
>CAYTLJ010000049.1:4042-16966 GCA_964438555.1 uncultured Algimonas sp. | reverse complement strand
AGAACGCGCTCGATAGCGACAGGCGACATTCACGGCGATGGTTGGCCAGATGTCGTTCTCTCAACTGATAATGGCCTGGCAATTTTCGCAAATATTTCCGGTCAACGCTTTCAAACGCAAGCCATTGCAAATGATGGCGTAGATCTACGCGATGTCGGACGGGTTCTTTTGGCAGACATTGATGGTGATTTGGATCTGGACTTAATTGCCGGAACATTTTGGGATGGCGTCTACATACTAGAAAATCAAAATGGAGATTTCTCAAAACCCGCCCGAAAGTTACCGGGACACGTCAAAAACGCGATTGTGACCTCCTTGGCCGCAGGTGACGTAGATCAAGATGGACAATTAGAAATCCTCATCGGAAACTCTTCGATTGGAAATAATGTGTCTGATCGATCAACGCAATATAGTCAAAATCTGATTGCGCGTTTTAAGGACGGGGTTTGGACGTCTGAAGCCCTGAATGGACCCGAGGGTGAAACCTTATCAATTTTGATCGCTGATCTCAATCGCGACAAGCGGCCTGATGTGATGATAGGAAATGATTATAATCCGCCGGATATTCTCTATTTTGGAAATAAAAAAGGCGAGCTCATTCAAGCCAATAGAGGTCGTATCCCAGAAGGGACGACGAAATGGACCATGAGCCTTGCAACAGGTGACATTGACGGCGATCTTGTTCCCGAGATTTATGCGGGAAATATTAGTGGCAGACAGTCTGCAAAAAACCGAGACCCTGAAGCCGAGTGTCAATATGAATCTCAACCGCAGAAAGACAGCTGTATAGCGCGTTTGAAAGTTAACACCCTATCTCGTTCAGCACGAAGGCAAGGTGTCGCCACAATTTGTGACGGACTTTCTGATAATTATTTAAAGCAAGGTTGTGTTGTTACAGCAATGACCCAAGGCGTGATGCGACGTGGGGGATCAGGTCCCGATGTTGTTGGTGATCTTTGCAAAAAAATCCCAGAGAGTTGGCCCGACTTTAAAAAAATGTGTGAAACCCGCCGCGAAACCGAATTAACAAATCTGTCCAGAGAAGAACTGGCTATAACTCAAGATTCAAATAAGCGATCAAATGTCTTACTCAAACTGGACGATAAAAAACGCAAGCTCATAGACGTTGCAGAAGGGACTCCCTTAGAGAATGGAGGCTGGACATGGAACGCACGCTTTGCCGATCTCGATAATGATCAGGACTTAGATCTTTATATTGTCAACGGGCACAGCATTGCCAATTCACGATATGACGATAAATTCTTTGAAAATGAAAATGGTCGTTTTAGCGAAAGAGCAGAGGCGACAGGCTTAGCCTCTGGAGTCCCTGGGCTCGCCTATAGCTATACTGATTTTGACCGCGATGGTGATCTCGATGTTATCACCTTACCACTTCAGGGACCGGCAAAAATATACCGTAACAATGCGCAAGATATGGGGTCTAACTCAATTATCTTTGAGTTGCGTGACGCCGTGAGCAATTCACATGCCTATGGCGCTGAGGTCACTATTCGCACAGCGTCAGGCGCACAAATCAGAGAACTTCAAATGAGCGGAGGTTTCTCATCATTTGACACACCTCAACTTCACTTTGGTCTAGGTGACCTTGATCAAATTGAAAGCGTCGAAATATTATGGCCCGACGGCAAAAAAGACCAATTCAAGAAACCGCTTACAGCCAATGCTTATTATAGAATAACTAGGCAGTAATCGGTGACGGGATTGCACCAAAGTGGCTTCGCCTCTGCTCTAGGTGAAGCCTATCGATTGGAGCATGCAAATGGTTGGGTTCTCAAGCGGCAAATCCGTGACGATGGATTGTTCGACCTAAGATCGCCCTACCCTAATTTTGCTGAAACGGATTTTACAAAAATCAACCTGGATCTAAAGTCACTGATTAAAGAAAAAAAAGCTGTCGCACTTACAATCCGAAGTGACTCTCTATCGGAAAGTAATGTGTTGACGACCAAAGCTAACTGGGATTGGTTCAAGGAATTCAAAACACATTATATTACAGATTTGTCTGGCGATTGGAGATCGAGCGCTGCCAGAAACGCATTAAGATATGAAAAACGAGCGCGTCAGACATTTGAATATGAGGTCACAACGACCCCGTTAGCTTTTGCAAAAGACCTACACGATCTCAATCGGATAATCCTGCAACGCACACAAGGTCCAACTCAAAGCCAACTAAATATAGAGGCATTGAAACAACAAATAGGGTTACCTGGAGCCGTCTTGATTAAAGCTAGCAATGGATCTGGACTTCAGGCCTTAGGGCTGTTTATGCAAAGTAAGAATAGAGCTTATGCTTATCTGCTTGGATCCACCAATGAAGCAAGAGACGACTATGTCATATATGGTCTGTATGGGTTTGCGCTCGATCTCTTTTCTAACCGCGTTACTTATGTCGATTTTGGAGGTGCTCCTGGAATGTATGATAATTTTGATCATCCCGTTGCAAAATTTAAACGTCTTTGGACAAATAAAATGGCAAAGTCTTATATTTGCGGCAAAATAATCAGAAAAGACATCTATGGTCAGCTCACGGACGACGCCCCGATCGAACACGCTGATTACTTCCCAGGATATCGAATATAATGACAGGGGTTACGCCGATATTCTTACTTTCCTCTGATCGTTCAGGGAGTAATTTACTCCTCAGACTAGTTGGTTCTCATAAGGAGATCACAGCTCCGCCAACCTCTCAGCTTATTTCAAATTTATATAAGGCTATATCATCATATGGAGATTTAGACGTTCAGAAAAGCTGGGACATGTTGTTGAGAAATGCATCGAGACTTCACAAAGCCAGCTATGGTAATTGGTCAAATTATGCTGATCTAAATGCGTTATCCGATCATAAAGAAAATCGTTCTATACACTTAATTCTAAGTCGAATTTTCGATACAGAGGGAACATCTAAATCAGCCTCATTTATCGCGCTAAAAACGCATCATGCGTATAATTATGCGGCGCAACTCCAACGAGACTTCCCAAATGCACGTTATATTTTTCTTGTACGCGACCCGAGAGATATGGCCCTATCTTGGCTGAAAACGGCGGGGCTTCGGGGCGGTATTATGCGAGCCGCAAAGATATGGAAATCCGACCAAGAGGGATTTTGGCAAATGTCTAAACAGCTTGGCAGCCAGTGCCATTTCATTCGCTATGAAGACGTTCTAAGTGACGCTGCAGGCACAGTATCATCCCTATGCGAATTTATTGGCCTTTCATATGATCCAAATATGTTGAATTTCCATATGAACAAAGACACGCAAGACATAGCGGGTTCTGTTCAGGCTTGGAATAATCTGTCACATCCGCTTATGCATCAAAATTTCAAAAAATATAAAACGGAACTGTCCGAAGATCAGCGATGTTATATTGAACATTGTTGTCAGTCAGGAATGGAAGCCTTGGGTTATGAAATAGAGGTCTATAATTCTGATTGCGATATTAAAGCGATCAGTAAAAAGTTAGAAGCTGATGAGCCCTGGGACAAACCAGCATATGCAAATATTCCCGCCGACGAAAAACAAAATCACGTTTCATTGCGAGAGGCCATCGATAAATTGCTTTCAGCTTCCGCATAACATCTCTGAACGTCGTTCAAAATATATGTCAAAATATTTGTGCCAGTTCGCGTACAAACTCTGACTCTGAAATATGGCGCATATAGGGATGGCAAGGTATATCGATTTCAGATAATTTTGATTGAGGTTTTCCATCCACTTTGCGAATATTAACTTCAAAAGACATTTTCATTTGCGCATCAATATTGATTGACCTCGATGTACGATAGGTCAGTTTCCCAACGGGCGACATTAACCTGAATTTACCGGGGACATATTCAAGATGTTCAAAATGTTGAGATACGTAATCAAAAATTCGTTTCATTTGCTTTTGATAAAAAAACATCCACCCGTCATAACGTTCCATAGTTTCGATTAGGGCGCTTGCATCCTGTTTCGAAATTCTTGCCAAGCTCAGTTTTCTCGGATCAATATTTAGACTCATATCTTGTGTCAAAATCAAAGCTGAAACCCGATTTACGCCCCATGGCTTTTCTTCATCACACGTTAAAACCTCGACTTCATTTAACGGCCTTGATGATCTAGGTCGTAAAAGAAGACCGTTTTGATTATCAATAATGAGGCTCTTCTTGGAACTTTCACGCCTTAAAATATGTCGAAAATTATTCCACATCGGGTAGTCATGGCATTGACTCCAGATCCCACTATCAGCTTCTGACTCGAGAGATTTAGGATGGTCGACTGACACCAATGACGCCCGATAGCCTGCTCTATCTAAGACAGAGTCCGCAAGTTTCAAGGCATTGGCCTTATCCGAACATAATATAATTTTGTGATTTTCTGGTAGGTTCAAAAGCTTAGTTAATGCGTTTTCGGCAAATGTTATGAGATCAGCTACCGAGGACTCAATTTGCTCTACTCGACTATCGTCGCGTGGTGGCTTCAAATTAAAAGCTATAGGGTTTGGAATTTCAACTTTTGGGTCGTGATTGCTAATTACGTCTATCATTGTGCCTGACATTGAACCCGCGACACGAGACAATGTTCGCCCGGTTTTCAAATTAAAAAATAAGGCTTCAGATGCATGTGTTTTCAACCATCCAGGATTTATCTGTTCAATCGTTTGTGCAATTTGGTGTTTATATATTTTTCCAAAAGGCGTTTTGAACATTTTTTCAGGATTGCAAATTAAGGCGCCGCGCCCAATATCTATGAATGAAACATCAGGCCAGCTTTTATGAAGCTTATAACTCAACTCGGTCGACAATGCCCCGCCCGCTTGCAAGAGAACCGTATCGACAGAATTGTTCTGACGAAGTTTAGACTCAATTTCAGCGTATAACTCGTCTTTTTTCGCACGCGCATGTGTCGGATGAATTTCAATAAATTCGCCATGCCTAACCCCCATAAATTCAAAAAAACTATCAATATCAGTGTTACCAATTAGGAGGCAATTTCGGATTTGAAGTGCATCAGCAAATCTTTGATAACTCCCCGTTATCATCGCTCTTTTTAGTTCCATTCCATCTGCGTCAGACGCTATCAAGTTTTTTGGAACAATCTGTTGCATCAAAGACTTGCAAAGCTCGATATTTTCAATTGAACCCGCTATTTCATGACGTTTCGGAAGCGCTAATAAGCTTGCCGAAAAAATATAATTTTTATCACTATGAGGGATAGACCTAAGACAAGAAAAGAGACCTTCAACAAAACCACCTTCAAACATAAAAGGTGCCGGTCGATTTAGGACAAGCACATCGTCCATCTCTTTAAGCCTTTTTGGGTCCCTTTCATTCAGATCAAACCCCAGCTTCTCTAACGCAACCAATCGTTCCCAAAACCCATGATTAATTTTAGCATAGACGACCCGTTGTTCAGAATTCAGACCATCAATCAGTCGATCATAAACTGGATCATCTCCCGAGATTTCTGGCTCTAACCGACTATACATAACCTTCCCTAACCCGCTGAAATTCATATTGAAATGTAATTATTGGTCTAGGCTTAGAAGAAATCCATTTAATTTCTGGTCGGAAAAATCGTGTCGTCTAGCTATTTAGGGCGCGCTCTAAAATTTCTGGGTCAACATTCCCACCCGACAATATGACCGCAACTGAGTTTATATCTTCCGGTAAGTTCCCCGCCAGTAAGGCGGCCATAGCTGCCGCACCTCCAGGCTCGACCGTAACGCCGAGCATTTCATAGGCTAACTTCATAGCATAAAGGCACGCTTGATCTGAGACTGTATAAACATCTTCAAGACTATTTTTATTGATCTCCCACGTTATTTCTCCGGGTGTTGGAGTCATAATTGCGTCGCATAAGGTAGGAGATGATGAGGCAATTGTCTGCCGTGTCCCCACCCTCAAAGAGAGTTGATGATCATTATAGTGCTCGGGCTCTGAACCAAAAATGCGTGTTTTAGGTGAAAGGGTGTTTAAGGCCAAGCTTATACCGGCGCACATACCCCCACCTCCCAAACAGGTTATCATCGCATCGAAATCTGGTTCTGCCTCCGCAAGTTCAATCCCAATCGTGCCTTGGCCGGAAATGATCAAAGGGTCATCATAAGACGGAACGATGACCCGCCCGTCTCGTTTTGATATCTGGGCAGCAATATCTTCGCGGCTCTCAGTCAAACGATCATATGAAACGATCGTCGCCCCATCTGCCAATACACCATCAAGTTTCACTTGAGGGGCGTCGGTCGGCATAACAATGACCGCATCAATCCCCAATTCTTTGGATGCACAAGACACACCTTGCGCATGATTTCCGGACGAATAAGCGACTACCCCCACCTCTTTTTCTGCTTCCGATAAGGATGATAATCGGTTAAAGGCCCCCCTATATTTGAATGCATTTTTCTTTTGCAGACATTCAGCTTTGAACCAAACCGACTTACCAACCAACTCATCAATCTTATCAGAGCGCAAAAGTGGAGTTTTTATGGCATTTCCTGCCAAACGCTCATATGCTTTCACTACATCTTGATATGTTGGAACAATGCTCACAGAGACTCCTTATTGACCGCCTTCAGGAATAGTGAAAATAGATTATAGAATACAAGATAAAACTCAATTTTTGCGGAGGTCAGACATGCAAGGTCTTATGATGAAACACGAGCTCATGATCAGCGATTTGATCGAGCACGCCGCAATTGTCCATAAAGATCGTGATATTTATACGCTCAACACAGACCTCACAGAACATCGGTATAGCTGGAGCGACTGTGCTGTGCGGGTCCGCAAGCTTGCCAATGCTTTGCTAGATGCAGGTGTGAAAGCCGGAGATCGGATCGCGACAATCGCGTGGAATAATTATCGTCACATAGAGATTTATTATGCCGTCAGTTCAATTGGCGCGATTGTGCACACAATCAATCCGCGTTTGAAACCACAACAAATTGGCTGGATGGTCAACCACGCCGAAGACAAATTTCTTATGTTTGATACAACATTTGCACCGCTCATTGACGGCGTTGGCGCATTTTGCCCGTCCGTTGAAAAATGGATCTGCCTATCCGATGCCGCTGGCGTGCCAGAGATGAAAACAGAGACAATTGACTATGAGAATTTTATAGAAGGTCATTCCGATAAGATAGACTGGCCACGTTTTGACGAGAACACAGCCTGCACGCTTTGCTATACCTCAGGGACAACTGGCGATCCAAAAGGCGTGCTCTATTCACATCGTTCGACCATTCTTCATGCCATGGCGGGATGTTTCATGGATGTTATCGGGGGCGGATCAAATGACACTATTCTTGCGGTTGTACCCATGTTCCATGTCTCTGCCTGGGGGCTCGTCTATTCTGCAGCCATGGTTGGCGCCAAGCTTGTTATGCCCGGTCCAGGACTAGACGGAGCCAATCTCACAAAGATGATCAATCAGGAAGGCGTAACACTTATGGCTGGTGTACCCACCGTCTGGTTAGGGATTTACAACCATGTCAAAGCCAATGGGGAAAGCCTGCCAACGGTCAAAAAAGCGCTTGTGGGCGGCTCAGCCCTGCCCGAGAGCTTATTACGTGCCTATGAACAAGATCTTGGTATTCCAATGCAGCAAGGCTGGGGCATGACTGAAACCTCACCTCTTGGAACGACTTATGCGCCTTATCCGGGAGACGATTTATCTGACTATGAAAGCACAGTGAAAGACAAGCTCTATGCGGGTCGTCGTATTTTTGGCGTCGCTATGCGGATTGTTGACGACGAAGGAGATGAACTCCCGCAAGACGGAGAAACGTCGGGCCATCTTCATGTGCGTGGTCCATGGGTAGCCTCCGGTTATTTCAAGGGCGCCGGATCAGACAGTTTCACAGATGATGGTTGGTTCGCAACAGGTGACGTGGCCGCTATTCATCCACGTGGCTATTTGGAAATTACGGACCGGTCTAAAGATGTGATTAAATCTGGTGGCGAATGGGTCTCCTCAATCGAAGTTGAAAATGCGGCCTGTGATCATCCAGATGTCGCAATGGCGGCCTGTATCGGCGTTCGTCACGAAAAATGGCAAGAACGTCCAATGCTCATCGTACAACCGGTTCCGGGTAAAGAACCAAATGTGGATGAAATCAAAAATTGTATCGGTGCAAAATGTGCCAAATGGTGGATGCCTGATGCTTTTGTCTTTGTTGACGCCCTTCCCTTAGGCGCAACGGGTAAAATTCTAAAACGCGAACTCAAGCAACAATATAAAGATTTTGATCTTGAATCTGCATCTTAGATCCATTTGGGTTCTAATAGCGGTCTTATTGATCAATTGTCAGTCTACCCCATCTTCGGATGAAAAACTGACCCATATGCTTCGCTTAATGTGTGGAACCTCTGGCAAAAATATTGAACGACATTCGCGCGTGGCCGTTCTTCATACGCCCGATCAAGACTATGATTATGGCCTAACAACCGGACACGGTGTTCCACTAGACCGCCCTTGTATTGTTAGAGATTTTGAAGGTCGGTTAAGGTCAGTCATATCTATCCAATATGCACCTAACTATAAGTCGGGAACGAATGATGACTGGGCTGTGATCAAGTTCAAACCTATAAAAACCCCACGACTTGTAAGATTTGAAATGGAGCCTATCGAAGCAAATTCTGCCATTAACGGGTTACAGGTCAATTTCGCAAGAGCCCTTGCACTTCCAGAGAATTTTCAAAACTGTCAGCTCGAGCTCTTAAATTTTAAATCTCAAAAACAATGGGTTTCACATAATTGTCGCTCCATTCCGGGCCAATCGGGATCGCCAATTTCAATTTCCAAGGACGGGGAGGAAAAACTTATTGGGCTAAATATCGGAAGACTTTGGTTAATTAAAAACCCGAATACGGGACGACCAAGCCGGAATGGCTATGTCTTTCTCTTAAATACCGAAACGGTTGGAAAAATTGAAAAAACAATTCTAAGCCTGTCCTAGGGGTTTATAATATTGAAGGCGATTTCACAAGGCTTCAAGAGAATGACAGGCGCGTGACTTTATTCCCCTCTAACGTCACATGTAAATAAATCTCTATTAGGTGCAAGAAGGTTGAATATAGATAAGTCTAGCAGATAAACATTATTTTATCGGGATCAGCCGTGACCCAATCACTTCTCCCGTTTCACGTAAAAGGCAGGTTTTTTTCCATTTACGCGAGCGCGGTAGCTCCCGAACGTACCCGTTTTGATAGTCAACTTATCCGGATTGCCCTTACCCAAACGCATAAAGGCTTGTTCTGTTTGCTTCCAAACTTCACCATTTTCGAGGTAAAAACGTCTATATCTATTCCGGCCATATCTCTCCGTGCTCTTTATTGTTAAAATGCGTGTTTTCGGCGCCTCATCTTTGTTTAACGGAATGAATTTTTCTGGGTCATCCTGGGTTGTTTTTGGAATCGTCACGTCAGCTTTTTGAACAGGACTTTGAGGTTCAATAGTTTGAACGGGGCTTTGGGGAGCAATACGGGGTTGCGTCCCAAGACCGACCGGCGCAGCGGTCACGCCCGACCTCACCTCAGTCCCGCGCAGTTTGGCTGTCTCAGACCGGAAACAGGCGAGCGCCGCCTCTGTGTCGGTAAGCGCTTCACAGGCGAAAAGCCCAGAAAGCGGTTCTGAAGATTGCGCAGCCGTGAGTTGCGGTATCATAATTAAAATCAGAGCTGTAAGCGTATAGTTTATCTTCATTCGTGGCATGATGAGTGTCCTTAAACAACGACGCCAAAAAACATGATACCCCTGCACAAGTCAATTGGGAAATGGGACGAGGCTGACAATTTCAGTAGGTTAGTTACCTGTTCGGACTCCCTCGATCGTCATCTCAATCTCTGCCTCAATATACGCTTCGCAGATCAAATGGTGAGCCGGATATTTAATGTTCCTCACCGATCTTTCGAGCTCTAATTGGTCTTATTTTTAGACCGGCAAAAAAAAGTGATGTCTTAGACACAGCTTTAAGCTTTTGATATATTGGAATAAAATTTTTCAAAAAACTAAATCATGTCTTTGTGAATTGCAAATTTACAATACGGTCCATAAGCTTAGTCTTGATTAAGTATTAACTTGTTACTCGATTTATGGGGAGTGAGACAAATGCGGTCATTTATTATCCGTTTCGTAGCGATTGGCGCGATTATCAGTCTTTCGGCTTGTGCAAGCACCCCTAGGCCGAGCGAGAATCATCTTGATGCGGGTGCGCGGCAACATATTAAAACGGTAGATGCCGTTTTGATTACAAAGCAAGACAGGATTGCCGCGGATATTAAGAAAAATTCGCCCTTAACCCAGTTAACCGCCTTGTCCGGCATTCCCATTCTCCCCGCATTTCTCGACGTTGGGGTCGCTGGCGTACGTTCCATAAATGCCAATAAAATGGCCAAGCCTGTGCGCGAAAAATTAGACGGTCATGACTATGCCTTTGAATTCAAAAAACATGTTGAGCAATCACTCGAAGGGACGACGCTGGATGGCATTGAAGACTTTGAAATCGTGCGACGTGAATATCCTGGTTTACGTGGACAATTAATCGAGGAATCATACGCGGATGCAGTTCTCGTCGTTGATATGAAATATGGCTTCACGCCAAATTTTGGGACGTTATATGTGTATTCACTCGCGATGTTATTTCCAAATCGACCCGAATTGAAACGGTTTCAAGAGTCTCCTGGTGATGATAGGGTGCTCGAGTTTTCAGATAATATCTACCGCAATCAATATGCCGTTGGTATCTCTACAAAAACGAAAGATGGCAAAGCATCCGAAAATGCCGCGGTCTGGGCGAAGATGTCCCAAGAACAATTGGTCGAGGTTCTGGAGTTGGCTGGACGGAACCTATCGAGTACAATTGCGAATGACATTGGCATTGATGATGTTGAATCTGACCTTGATTTAATTCCAGAAGGCTATGTGTTGAATACAAAATATGATAATTTAAACCGGAAATTCGCAGAGATCAGATCACTCGACTCAATCTTTGAAACACCTCCAGAAAACAGCGATGTTAAACCGGACCCTGATGCTACTGTTGGTCCAGATGATGATCCAGTGAATGAGACTGGGCTTGATAAGGATATTGAGACAGAGATTGAGACGACTGTCGGGGACGTCCAAACAGGTAGCTAAGTCCAAAAAATTTGAAAGACAATTCAGGACTTATCTTAAGGTCCAAACCTTCGGCAACGAGACCTATCACTTTTCTGTTCTATTCTAGGACACCGATCTCTATGCCGGACGCACATTTAAGTCTTGATTTCCCTTGAAATCGTTAGCCTTGGCACATGATTTAACTAAAAATAAATCATTTAACTGATCTGAAACCCTAAAATTCAATTAGGATTTCATTTACCAATTTCATTTCGACTTTCATAAAAGATTTAAGAAATATTGGCTTCACTACAGGAGCGAATACTATGTCAAATGTTTTGACCGGAACAGATTTTCACGACGTGATCATAGGCACGGATGAGGATGATATCATCGATGCTTTAGCAGGATATGATATTCTTGATGGTGGCGGAGGGTCCGATACCTATCTTGTAAATGCCGACGACTTTCAGGGCCGGTTCGTGAATTTCTACAATGATACGGGAACATCTGGTACAGACGTCATTTTGGCGACGTCCGAAGGTATCGATATCGGTCTTGGCGACGGGTTTAGCCTTTTAAATAGCGGCATTGAGGTTATCGACGGCTTGGCCAATGCTAGAATTATCGGCGATAATGACAATCAAATCTGGGATTTCTCAGGCGTCGAAATCATTGGCGTATCAGAGATTTTTGGCAATGGTGGTCGCGATCAAATTACGGGTTCAGATGCTGCTGATGTTATTTCAGGTGGCAGCGGTCATGACGTTCTCTTTGGCGGTCTAGGCGCCGACACATTGAATGGCGGAACAGACTCAGATCATCTTTTTGGTGAAGAAGGTCGCGACACCTTATTCGGAGATGTTGGCAATGACATTCTTGATGGCGGCAGAGGACATGACACGCTTGATGGTGGTGAAGGGCACGACCTTTTAGAAGGTGGAAATGGACGCGACATAGTTGACGGTGGCGACGGACATGATCAACTCTTTGGTGGAAATGGTAGAGACGCCCTAACGGGTGGCGCAGGATTTGATTTTCTTGATGGCGGCGAAGGCCAGGATATTTACTTCGTCGGCACTGAAAATGCAGGTTATGTCGATGAATATTCTGATTCTGGTACAAGAGGTCGAGATACGATCGCGGCTACAGAAGATAATACAATCATTGGATTAAAAGATGGCTTTGGACCGGATAGCGGGATCGAAATTATTGATGGCCGTGGTTTTGACAATGTAACTATTGGCGGCACAAATGATGCTGAAAATTGGGATTTCTCAAATACACGTATCAGAAATATCGACGGCATATTTGCTGGTGACGGTCAAGACATCGTCATTGGCTCCACCCGCGCGGACACAATCCATGGTGAAGCTGGTCACGATCAACTTCACGGCGGAAATGGCAGAGACACGCTTTATGGCGGCGCCGATTCAGATTTTCTCTATGGTGACAATGGAAATGATAGCTTATTTGGTGACGACGGAAATGACATCTTAACTGGCGGCGCTGGTCGCGACAGCCTGACGGGCGGAGAAGGATTTGATATTTTCGTATTTAGTTCAGGATTTGGAACTGACACGGTTACGGATTTCTCTTTAACCGACGATCTTTTAGACCTGAGTGCTTATACAGATCTTACTTTTGAAACGTTAGAATTTGACGAAGTTGCAGCCGGCACTTGGCTGACGATCGAAGGCGAACGTGTCTTATTGGAAAATGTATTCCTAGGCGATATTTCAAGTGAGCACTTTATATTCGCCGATGACGGTCTCGATCTTATTCCACTTGATTTCCCCGAAGAAGACCCAAGTGAAGATCCTGAGCC
>CAYTLJ010000049.1:0-3942 GCA_964438555.1 uncultured Algimonas sp. | reverse complement strand
AGATCCTGAACCAGAGCCTGAGCCAGAAGAGGATCCTGTCCTTGTTCCGCTTGATCTCCCGGAAGAAGATCCAAGTGAGGATCCTGAACCCGAACCTGAGCCTGATCCAGATCAGGTCATTAATGGCGGGAATGATGGAGATGTACTTGAAGGTGGATCTGGAAACGACACTATCTCTGGCTCTCATGGTGATGATATCATCTTTGGTCATGCAGGCAATGATGTTCTGGATGGTGGAAACCAAAATGATACATTAGACGGTGGTACCGGAGACGATCAACTCTTTGGATCTCATGGCGATGATGTCTTATTTGGCGGTGACGGTAATGACCTTCTTGACGCTGGTAATGATCAAGATTTCCTTGATGGCGGAGCTGGTGATGACGTCTTGATCGGATTTAACGGTCGCGACACACTCATTGGCGGCGATGGTAATGATACGCTAGACGGCGGCAATGACGACGATTCCCTTGATGGTGGTACAGGTAATGATACCCTTATCGGATTTAATGGCCGCGATACATTGGTTGGCGGCGATGGCGATGACGTCCTCGACGGCGGCAATGATGATGACGTCTTCTTTGCCGGATCTGGTGATGACACCATAACCGGTGGTTTCGGTCGCGATCAGTTCATTTTCGAACAAGATGGCGGTAATAATACCATCACAGATTTTGAAATCTTCCAAGATCAAATCAATCTGTCAGATTTCGATCTCGACTCCTTTGATGATCTGACGCTGACAGATACGGATGCGGGTGTGGTCGTTTCCTTTGGCGACACCTCTGTCACGCTTGAAGATATCGACGCTGACGACCTCAATGCGGATATGTTCGTATTCTAAATCTCGTCGTCCTAGGGCCTGTCCCTAGGACCTCCTGGATGCTGAATGCGTAAACACGCTCACATCAAATAGATGCCGGAAGACCCGAGAGACCCTCGGGACAAGCCCGAGGGTGACGAAACGTGAGAAAAGGCTCTTACCCCTCCTTCGTCAGAAATACCCGCTAATCCCAAACCTTTGCGATCTCGTCAAAGCTCTTTTTTTGCAACGCATGGACCGGCACGGTTGCATCCTCAGTTGGATGCCCCACAACCAATAGGACCAAGGGTTTTTCTGTCGATGGCCGTTCGCAAATATCGCGTAAGAAATTCATGGGCGCAGGCGTATGGGTAAGGGTTGCTAGGCCTGCCGCATGTAAGGTCGTGATCAGCATACCAATCGCAATCCCGACACTTTCGGTGACGTAATAATGTTTTTCTCCGTCTGGGCCTTTTTTTTGCGCAAATATGGCGATCAACCACGGCGCAGTCTCTAAGAAAGGCTTAGATGCATCTGTGCCAAGCGGTTCAAGCGCCTCTAGCCATTCATCTGAGGCACGCCCGCCATAAAATGCGCGCTCCTCTTCCTCGGCCGCTTCACGAATGCGCCGTTTCATATCCGGATCAGATATCGCTGCAAAATGCCAGGGTTGTTGATTAGCGCCATTAGGCGCCGTTCCCGCGGCCAAAATAGCGGTTTCGATAACGTCCTGCGGAACAGGCTTATCAGTAAAATAACGGATTGTGCGCCGACGCTTTAAAAGCTCCAACATATCCGAGGCAGATTGTTTCATCTCCTCATCTGAAACAGGCTTGTAACCCGTTAGCGGTACATGCTCTTCGCTCACAATTCATTCCAATCTAGGATAACTTTGCCTGTCTTGCGCGTTTCCATCAAATCAAAGGCTTTTTGCCAATCTCTTGCCGGAAAGCGGTGGGTGATCATTTGGCTCATATCTAGGCCGCTATCAAGCAAAGCCAGCATTTTATACCAGGTTTCATACATTTGCCGACCATAAATCCCTTTTAAAGTCAAAGCTTTACCGACAAGTTTTGATAGATCGACCGCGTAAGGCACGGAAGGAATACCAAGCATGGCAATACTTCCGCCCATCAACATGGTGTCAAGCATTTGATCAAAGGCAGGTTTGGCCCCGCTCATCTCCATGCCAATATCAAAGCCTTCGCTCATCCCGATTTCGGCCATGACGTCTTTCAAATCTTCTGACAGTGTATTGACCGTTCTGGTCCGGCTTGCGATTTTTTTGGCAAATTCTAAGCGCCAATCCTCAATATCGGTCAGTACAACGCGCCGTGCCCCTGCCCGTTCCGCAACCGCTGCCGCCATAATTCCAATCGGACCTGCGCCTGTAATCAGCACATCTTCGCCGACCAAATCAAAGGCCAAAGCCGTATGCACAGCATTGCCAAGCGGATCCATAATCGCTGCAATATCGAGCGGAATACTATCAGGTAACGGGATCACATTGAATTCTGGCAAAGCGAGATACTCTGCAAAGGCGCCAGGAAGGTTGACCCCTATGCCCTTTGTGTCCGGGTCCAGATGAAATCGCCCAGCCCTTGCATTGCGCGATCGCCGTCCAACAACATGGCCTTCGCCTGTTACCCGGTCGCCAACTTTTACGCGTTTTACGGTTGCACCGACGGCTGCGACTGTACCGCCATATTCATGTCCCGTAACTAGCGGGATCGGCACATTATTTTGTGCCCATTCATCCCAACCATAAATATGCATATCCGTTCCGCAAATGGCGGTACGTTCAATTTTGATTAGAACTTCATTGGCAGCAATCTCTGGAATAGGCACCTCTTCCATCCAAAGCCCTTTTTCTGGCTTGGCTTTGACTAAGGCTTTCATTGTTTTGCTCATGATATCACCCCTAATTCACGGCCGACCTTGGTAAAGGCGGCGATTGCTTGATCAATATGGGCTGGCGTATGGGCGGCGCTCATTTGCGTTCTGATACGGGCTTGACCTTGCGGGACGACTGGGAAGAAAAAGCCAATCACGTAAATCCCCTCTTCCAATAAACGCGCTGACATATCCTGCGCGAGTTGGGCATCTCCCAACATAACGGGTATGATTGGATGCTCGCCAGGTTTGAGGTCAAACCCCGCCTTTTCCATGCCCGCGCGAAACCGTATAGCATTAAATTTTAATTTTTCACGTAAATGCTGGCCTGCTTTTGCAAGCTCAATCGCCTTAAGGCTTGCCCCAACAAGAGGCGGCGCCAGACTATTTGAAAACAGATAAGGACGCGATCTCTGCCGCAGCATATCAATCACTTCTTGGCGCGCACAGGTAAAGCCGCCCATTGCGCCGCCAAGGGCCTTGCCCAAAGTTCCGGTTAAAATATCGACGCGCCCATCAACGCCGCAATACTCCGCAGAGCCCCTACCCGTTTCGCCCAAAAAACCCGTTGCGTGACAATCATCCACCATCAGTAGTGCGCCGTATTTATCTTTAAGATCACAAACCGCCTTAAGATTGGCGACAGTGCCGTCCATGGAAAACACGCCATCTGTTGCGATCATGACTTGCTTGGCCCCGTCGGCACGTGCCGCTTTGAGCTGCAGCTCAAGGTCTGCCATATCATTGGTTTTATAGCGGTAGCGCTTGGCCTTACACAGGCGGATCCCATCAATGATAGAGGCATGATTAAGGGCGTCTGAAATAATGGCGTCGTCTGGACCCAATAGAGGCTCAAACACACCGCCATTGGCGTCAAAACAGGCGGCGTAAAGAATACTATCCTCATAGCCCAACCAATCCGCCAGAGCCTGTTCAAGCTCCCGATGCTGACCTTGGGTCCCACAAATAAAGCGTACAGAGGCCATACCGAACCCATAATTATCCAAGGCCGCTTTGGCCGCGGCAATCAAATCCGCACTATCGGCCAGTCCCAGATAATTATTGGCGCAAAAATTTAGGACCTGCTTGCCGCCAACTTCAATATCAGCCGTCTGCTCCCCCATGATCAAACGCTCTTCCTTATACAGACCGTCCTCCCGAATTTGTTCAAGATCAGTAGCGAGTTGCGAATAGAGACTGTCAGACATGGACACACCTTTAAGAATTTTTTTCGAGATAGCGCCAAA